>JAMXCX010000062.1 GCA_024542985.1 Candidatus Omnitrophota bacterium
TCTTTAAAATGCTTAAGCCAGGGGAGGCCAAAAAAGGATGCTTAGGGGAAAAGGTGTCTAGGGGAAAAGGTGTCTGTTGTACTAGCTCAATAATTCGGTAACTTTTTCTAGTTTATCAAAAGGGGTTTCATAACCCAAACCCCCGTGCTTTCGCAAGTGGTTATATTCAAAAAGGAAATTGCCAAGATTCATAATTAAATCTTCTTTTGAATCAAAAGAATTAGGATAAAAGAATTCATTCTTTGCAATCTTAAAAAAAGCCTCAATTTTACCATTTGTTTGAGGCCGATACGGGCAAAAGGGGACAGACACCTTTTTCATTGACAACTCCAATCTCTGCTTATAAAATACCCACATGCCAAGACAATCTCGGATAGTCATACCCGGCTTAGCGCATCACATAACCCAGCGAGGCAATTATCAACAGCAAGTATTTGAAAGGGAAGCTAATTATAAGCAATACTGTGAGTGGATGCAGGAATATGCTGAGGAGCATGACCTAGACATAATAGCCTATTGTCTTATGCACAACCACATACACTTTATAGTAGTCCCAAAGAAAAAAAATGATCTATCTGTAGTATTTAAGACAGTGCATATGCGCTATGCCCATTATTTAAACCGCCAAAAAAAAGCCAAAGGGCACCTTTGGCAGGGAAGATTCTATTCCTGCATACTAGACGATAAGCATTTATTCAGAGCTATAAGATATGTTGAAAATAATCCTGCTAGAGCTAAAATAGTAAGACAGCCATGGGATTACAAATGGTCAAGCGCAAAAGACCATGTAGGAGAAAGGAAAAAGCCTCTTATTAAGTTAAGCCCATATAAAAGAATCAAAAAGAAAATCTGGAAAGAATACCTAAAGGAAACAGACCCGGATATGATAGAAGAAATCAGGCTAAAGACGAATAGAGGGTTAGCGGTAGGCACGGATAGGTTCATTAAGAAGTTAGAGGCCTTATTAAACCGCTCTTTAAAATGCTTAAGCCAGGGGAGGCCAAAAAAGGATGCTTAGGGGAAAAGGTGTCTAGGGGAAAAGGTGTCTGTCCCCTTTTTCCTTTTATTACTACCGAGCCCGCTATTATAGTCCTGCCTTGGGAAGATTCCTGCAGACGGATCCGATTGGATACTACGCTGGTCTAAATCTTTATAGTTACGTTGGCAATAATCCTATCAACTACATTGATCCTTTTGGATTATGTAATGATAAATCAATAAAGGACATTAAGGATGACTTAATTGAGGCTTTAAAAAATAAGGATTTAGAAGCTGCTATTGAAGCAACAAAGAAGTTAGCGCAGGCGTTAAATGCAAATGTGACTGTAACTGCTACAGGAGCACTAACAGGAACATTAGGACCAGGATATTTAGTACAAATAACTGCCGATGCTTCTGGAAATGTAAATGTTGGCGTTGGGTTAGGATTCGGTATAGGGCCAGGAGGGGTATCTATAACAGGAGGAAGTTCCGTTGGAAGTACAGGAGACGTTTCGGTAAATGTTACCGCAGCTGGTGGGACAGGAAAAGTGGGGGGTGAACTTTCAGGTTCTATTGGCTTTGAAGGAGTGTCTGCTTCAGCAGGAGTAGGATGGGGAATTGGAGGTGGAGTATCGATCACAGCGACTGGTAATGTGAATGTTAAAGACTTAATCAATATGCTGAAAAGGAGGTAATAAGTGAGTGAAGGTTTTTTGGAAAAAGTACTAAGCTCAGGTTTGCTAATAGCTTTTTTAGTTGGGGTAGTTTTGATACTTATCGGGTTCCATTTGATAATTAATAATAGAGTTGTCGCTAAAAATTTATTGCAGGGCATCAATCTTTTTCAAACAAAAGAAGTTGAAAAGAAAGAGATTGAAATTAAACCATCTAAATTAATTTCAGGAAGGATTGGATTATATATAGCAGGTGGCGTATTTGCTTCAATGGGACTTTTCTTATTACTTAATTTTATCAGAAGAATTATAGGAAAATGACATAAAGATATAAAATATAAGATGAAAATACTTTGCTCAATTACTATAATATTGTTAGCATATCTTATTTATGGTGTGTACAAGAAAGATTTTGCAAAGAAAAATTTGGATATGATTAATAGATATTTTCCTTCATTCTTGATTTGGCCTAAAGATCCAAAAAAGTATGAAATACTTTGTAAGATAGTGTTTCCTTTATTTTTTGTTATATTCGTTATTTTACTCATTAGTGGATAGAAAACACATAAAGGGAAATAAAAGAAGAAATAAAAGGGGCAGCGACCTTTTCTTTAAAAAACAATGATGTCATCGAACCCTCTATATAACACGAAAATCCTTCATATTTTCGTGTGAGGCTTCGATATTAACATAAAGGGGAGAGCTGTCCCCTTATGTCCCTTATGCTAGTAAACCTACTTGTTTACCCCACGATGAGCAATTCTTACCCGCCTTATCTTTTTAGACACAACCAGCGAGATATGATAAAATATAAAATTAAGTAAGTGTCTCTGAGAAAGGAGAAGTTATGAAGAGGATTATGTTTTCTGTAATTTTCTTGGTGATTTTTATTACAGGGTGTACTAAAGAGCCTTTAAATGAAGTAGTTGTTTATACTTCGTTAGACCAGATTTTTTCTGAACCGATATTAAATGATTTTGAAGCTGAGACCGGCATAAGGGTTAAGGCGGTTTATGATGTTGAAGCTGCTAAAACTACTGGCCTTGTGAATAGGATAATAGCTGAAAAAAATAATCCGCGCTGTGATGTGTTCTGGAATTCAGAAATAGGCCGTACAATAATTTTAAAGAAAAAAGGTCTGCTTTCTGCTTATGATTCTCCTTCGGCAAAAGATATACCGCAGCGATTTAAAGATAAAGACGCTTTTTGGACAGGTTTTGCTGCCAGGGCAAGAGTTTTGGTTTATAATAAAAATCTAGTTGCTGAAGATGAATTGCCCGATTCTATCTTTGAATTGACTAAGGAAAGATGGAGAGGCAAAGTTAGTTTAGCTAATCCTTTATTCGGCACAACTGCGGTTCATACAGCAGCTTTGTATACCGAATTAGGCGAGGAGGGCTTTCGGCAATATTTTGAAGAACTAAAAAGTAATGATGTGGTTATTGTTGATGGAAATTCTACTTCCCGAGATAGAGTTGTTGAGGGGATTTTAGAAATTGGTTTTACTGATACTGATGATGTTAATGTTGCTTTGGAGGAGAAAAAACCAATAGGAATGATTTTTCCTGACAAAGAAGGAATAGGTACGCTTTTTATCCCCAATACGGTTTGTTTGATTAAAAGAAGCCCTAATCCTGATAACGCCAAGAAATTCATTGATTATCTTTTAAGCAAAGAAGTAGAAACAAAACTTGCCTTTTCAGGTTCTTTGCAAATACCTTTGCGTGCAGATGTAAAACGGCCTAAGAATACACCAGATTCAGATGATTTTAAGAGTATGGAAGCCGACTATGAGAAAATAGCCGGCAATATGGAACGCAGCGGTAAAATATTGCAGGAAATTCTTTTGCGATGACTCCTTTCATAAACAGTTTTACTATTGCTTTGGGCACGGCGCTTTGTTCGCTTGTTGTAGGTTTACCTTTAGCTGTATTCTTAGTTAAGACTGACATTCCTTTCAAAAGGCTGCTAAAATATATTTACTTAATACCTATATTTATCCCACCTTCAATAGTTGCGGTTACTTGGATAAACCTGCATATTTTTGGAAAGTGGATTTATTCTGTTTGGGGCTCGATATTTTTACTTACGCTTTGTTATTTTCCTTTTGTGACTCTTCTTTCTTGCGCCGGGCTGTCAGCAGTGGGGAAAGATTTAGAAGATGCCGCTAGGCTAGATTATGGAGAACTGGGAGTTTTACGCTTGGTAACTATTCCCTATGCCTTTAAGCATATTCTGGCTGGAGCTTTATTTGTTTTTGTGTTTGCAATTTCTAATTATGAGATACCGGCTCTCTTAGGGGTGCAGACATTTTTAGGTGAAATATTCGTCCAGTTTAGCGGATTTTATAACACTAAGAAAGCTTTTTTACTTTCACTTCCCCTTATCGGTATAACTTCTTTTTTTATCATAATAGCAGTAAGAGCATTGCAGGATAAAGAGTATTTTACCATCAGCCAAGATTGGGCAAAGCCAAGGTTGATTTCACTAAGCCCTAGGGGAAAAATAGGTCTATTGTCTTTTAGCGGGGTTATCTTGGGCTTTTCGGTGCTGCTGCCGTTTTTTTCTTTAGTGTATAAGGCGGGGGGATTTATTACTTACAGGAAAGCATTTCTCTTGTCCCAGAAAGAGTTGAGTTTTAGCCTTTTATTAGCTTTTGGCGGAGCAGTTGTTATTGTCTTTACGGGATTTTTGGCGGCTTATTTGATTGAACGTTCAAAATCAAAAATAAGGCATTTTCTGAATTATATTTTTATTTTACCCTTTGCAGTCCCGCCGACAATTTGGGGCATAATTTTAATAAAAGTATTCAACAGGCCCGTGTTTAATTTTATTTACTCTACACCTTTGATATTGCTTATTGGTTATTGGCTGCGCTTTGTTCCCTTTGCTGTACGCATACTCTGCGCAAATATAAGCCATATTGACAAAAGTCTCGAAGAGGAGGCCCAAATCGAAGGAGCTGGATTTTTGCGTCGCTTGTTTTGCATAGTTGCGCCTTTATGCAGGAAGGGGTTTATGGTCTCACTGCTGATAGTTTTTGTTTTGATTATGGGGGAGCTAGGCTTAACTATACTTGTTGTGCCTGCAGGTTCGTCTACTTTGATTCTAAAAGTTTATACCTTGATGCATTACGGGGCAGGTAAGTTGGTAGCCGGACTTTCTTTGGTTTTGCTGTTTGCGGTTTTGCTGCTGGCAGGAGTAATGACGGTTATAAATAAATTGGCAAAAAAAGTTTTTTTGGTATTATTAATAGGGTTATTTATTTGGGGTGTATTTTTTTCAAGCAGTTTTGCAGAGGATAGAAATAAACATCTTTATTCTACCTGGGATGTATTAGAAATTGATACTTGCGTATCAGCCTGGCTGATTAAACGTTTTATTGATAAAGAGGGAGAATTTAAGTTTTACCCCAAGGGTGAGTTTATAGGACAGGGTGTTGCTTTTGATACGCCTGATGCCCAGTTTAGGCGGACACAAAACATGAGTACATTTGAGACTCTGGTTAAAGAATACCGGATAAAAGATTCTGCTGTTGAGCGAATTGCAAAGATGATGCATGAGATAGAAGTGAATTACTGGTATCAATCCGGCGATAAAAGAATACAAAAATTTAAGAAGGGAATGCTAAGCATAATCGATAAATGTAGCGATCCTGACACTTGTTTTCAGGATACTTTTTCCTATTTGGATAAAATATATACAGAGATAAGGAAGCGTTAGGGGGTTTAAGTTTTTAAATGAAAAGGTTGGCAGAAGAAGTTAATTTACGTTACCTAAAGGGTGTGGGGGAACGGCGGGAGGCTATTTTTAATAAGCTGGGCGCCTACACTGTTAAGGACCTCTTGCGGTATTTCCCTTTCCGTTATGAAGATAGAAGAAATTTTAAAAAGATAAAAAATTTAAAGGTCAACGAATTTTCAGTGATAAGCGGCAAGGTAAAAACATTAAAATTGAAAAAAATGCCTTATTTTTTGCGCTCAAAGGTAAGAAGTATTTTTGAAATACTCTTAGAGGATGATACAGGCGCCCTTAGCTGCAGCTGGTTTAATCAGGCTTATCTTTCTGATTCCATAGAAGCCGGTGCTGAAATGATTGTTTATGGGAGGCCGCGTATTTATAAGAGCAAATTACAGATGCTATCCCCTGAGTTTGAACTCGGCCCTGGAGATGATTCTTTGAGCCTGGGCAGGATAGTCGGAGTTTACAGGTTATCTTCCGGGTTTACCCAGAGGTTTATGAGAAAAACAATTTTTGGAGTCTTAAAAGTTTATTCTTCGGATTGCGTTGATTCTCTGCCTTTTGATATAAGAAAAGAAAAAAATCTTCCTAACATAGCCCAGGCCTTAGAAGAAATACATTTTCCTACTTCCTGGGAGCAGACTGAACAGGCTAGAGAGCGATTCATTTTTGAGGAATTGTTTTTTTCGCAAATTTTGGTGTATTTGAGAAAAGCAAAACGTTTTTTCCAGAAAGGAACAAGCTTTACAGTAAGAGAAGGGAGCATATCCCAATTTAGAGGGAAATTGCCTTTTGAGCTTACTTTATCGCAGGAAAATGTTTTAAAGCAAATCCTGGAAGATTTAACCAAGAGCTATCCTATGCACAGGCTTCTGCAGGGAGATGTTGGCTGCGGAAAAAC
>JAMXCX010000063.1 GCA_024542985.1 Candidatus Omnitrophota bacterium
GTTCTTTAGTAAATACTACCTCAACTTTTACTCCTTGAGGGAAGCTGTCTATTTCTTGCCATGAACTTTGCCATTTTTGGCCTTCTTCACTCTCGGAATTAAAATAGTAAAAATTAACTTGCTCTAAATCTTCAATGAAATTAAATGCGGTTTCCGGCTCATCTTTAAAAGGCACTTTAATGGTTTTAGCTAAAACTCCTTCTTTAAATTCGTAAATAATATTTGAAATTTTGGGAGTATCCGTTAAATAATCAAACTTGAGAGTATAAAAATTCATGCTTTCTTTACCGCCGTTTAATTGTACCTGCCCGGGAAAAAAAGAAATGATATTTCTAAGCTCCTGCCCAAGCATTTCCAGGCGCAAATAAATATCGCTAAAAGTTTTCCGGTCTAAGGTCAGTTTCTTCCTCACCTTTATACCTGTATGCAACAAGGAGTATAAAGATACTGAAATAAAAGAAAAAATCGTAACTGCCACTAATACTTCAATTAAAGTAAGGCTTTTTCTCATTCCGCTTGGCTGGTTAAATACATTACCGTATCAAAGGATTTGCTTCCTGAACCATCAGTTATCTTTATCTTAGCTTGCTTTAGCCTCACATGATCGGTATCTTTTAAATATAAAAACCACTTATACTGAGAATCCAGGCCTCCTTCTAGCTGGGTAGTGTTAGTTATTTGGCCGCTTTTATCTAAAACACTAAGCTCATATATCTTTTGTTCAGAAAATAATATAAGTTTAAGATAATCCGTACTTTTTTTGCCAGCCCGGATGAAAGTCCCGTAAGCTCTAAATAAAAAAAGGGAAATTATAGAAACTAGAATAGCCGTCACCATGACTTCAAATAACAGGATTCCTTTTTTATATCTATTTCGCCTCATTTAGTATTATTTTTCCGTCGAAGCCCAGGCTTGAAATTGTAATTTGCCTTTTATCATCATAAATAACAACCTCAAATTTCTGCAGTGTTCCATCAGGATAAAAATTGATTTTTTCGTTACTTAACTGCATATTGATTCTATCGGGAACTTTTACAGAACGAAAAATCTTTTGTTTAGTCTCCCTCTCCTCTAAAACAATTTGTTTTTTCTCTTGGTCAAAACGCATTTGTAAAATTACTGCTTTAATAATAGCTCGATTTTTTGCGTAATCTAAAAAAAGATAGGTCTTATCTGCAAAAGACTTAAATTCAGAATTTTTTATACTTTTGTTTAAATAAGGAATACTTAAACCCAAAAATACAGAAATAATAACTATAACAAGGAGAAGCTCAAGTAGCGTGAGAGCGCTGCGTAAACAGAAAGCACCTGACTGCCGGCAGGCAGTGAAGACAGACGATAGAAAATATAAGGCAGATTTTTTCTGACTTCTGACTTCTGGCTTCTGCTTTTCATTCCCAATTAGTAATATCATCATCGTTGCCGGCTGTGCCGTCTTTGGCTCTTGATGATAAATCATAATCAAAGCCGTGTTCACCAGGAAACCTATAATCATATTCTCTACCCCAGGGATCCTTAGATAATTTTTTTAAATAAGGGCCGTCCCAACCATCTATGCCGGGATTTTGTATCAAATCTTCTAATTGTCTGGGATACCCGCCTATATCCATCTCGTAAAGATCCAGCGCCGCAGGGATATTAGCTTCAATATCTGCTTTTGCGGCCATTCTTTTTGCTTTCTCTGTTCTTCCGGCTATGCGCGGAACCAACAAAGAAGTTAGAATGCCTATAATTATAACAACTAACATTAACTCCACTAAGGTAAAACTTTTTTTCATACCTTTCCTCCTCAATGAGACTTGGTCTTTTGCATAGCAAAAGGCCTTAGTCGAATTGAGTCCCGTTAAGCGAGCTACCTGCGAGCTTTACACGGGACCAATAATTATATCTAAAACATCACAAATTAAAATCCATCTGGAATATAGGTAAAAGCATAGCAAGAACAATAAACCCTACGATCATTGCAATTCCTAAAATAAGCATTGGCTCTAATAAACTCATAAAATTTTTTATTCCTCTATTTACTTCTTTATTATAATCCGCAGAAAGGCTTTCTAAGACAAAACCTAGTTTGCCGGAACTTTCACCTACAGTGATAACATCTATGAAAGTAGGGCTAAATACACCCAACTTCTTCATCGAGACATTTAAAGATTCTCCTTCCTTTATTGCTTTTTCCAAACCGGATATCTGCTGACGAATAAATAAATTACTAATGGTTCCGGACAACACCTTTAAAGAAATATCTATAGGGACGCTGTTGCGTACTAAAATAGATAAAGTGCGTGCAAAGCGGCAAATCTCAATTTTTTTTAGCATATCTCCCAGCAAAGGCACATTTAAGGCAAACTTATCCCATTTTAACCTGTTTTCTAATTTTTTAAGGTGGTTTTTTACTGCTACGATAAAAAAACCAAAAAAAGCTAAAATAAAAATGCTAAACCTAGAGACAAAATCAGATAGTTTTACCAGGAGTAATGTCGGTAACGGTAATGCCTGTCCGGTATCTTCGAAGACAACTACTAGTTCAGGAATAACAAACTTTAAAAGCACAAACACAGCTATTACCCCCACCACCAGAATTAGAGAAGGGTATATTAAAGCCGATGTTATATCATTCCTAAAATCCATATCTTCCTCTAAGAAAGAGGCAAGGCGCCTTAAATTTTCTCCTAATGTTCCGCTTGTCTCCCCCAGTTTAACCAGAGAAGTATAAAGCTGTGAAAAAATATTGGGATATTTGCCAAGAGCGTAAGAAAAATCCTGGCCATCTTTCACCTGAGAAAGTACATCCAGCAATACAGGTTTAAGTTTGGATTGTTCGGTCTGAGAAGCTAAAGTATCAAGGGCCACTGCTAAGGGTGAGCCGGAATTAACTAAAGTAGAAAGTTGCCGGGTAAATTCAACTACTATCTTTAAAGAAATCTTGGAAGTAGTCTTTAGCTGCGTTTCCTTTTCTTTTATCCAAACAAGAAAAAGACCCGAAGAGCTTATCTTTACTATTGCCTCTTCTTTTGTCAAAGCATCTATTTGTGCATTTACAAGTTTAGTGGGGCCTTGCTTTGCTTGGTATAAATATATAGGCATTTTTCTATCGTCTATAATCTATTGACACGCCTATCCCGACATAGGCGTTGGGAGGCTATTTTTAGGTGACTCTCATAACCTCACCTAAAGTAGTAACTCCTTCTAAGACTTTTTTTAAGCCATTTTGCCGTAAAGTACGCATCCCTAACTTTAGAGCTCCCTCCTTAATTTCCTGACTGGTAACTCTTCTAAAAATCAATTCTCGCAAACTTTGTTCCATAACTAATATCTCAAATATAGCGGTTCTCCCCTTGAAACCGGTAAAACGGCAGCCCTCACACCCCTTGCCCTTAAAAACTCTTATCTGGCCTCCTTTTACATCTAACCCTTCCTTTTTAAAAAAATCACTGGGCAGAGAAATCTCCTCCCGGCAATTAGGACAAATCACCCTCACCAGCCTTTGGGCAATCACTCCCTCTAAAGAAGAGGCTACTAAAAAGGGTTCAATACCCATATCTATCAACCGCATAGGAGCACTAGGAGCATCATTGGTATGCAGGGTAGAAAAAACCAGATGTCCGGTCATAGCTGAACGAATAGTAATCTCCGCGGTTTCGGTATCTCTCACTTCTCCCACCATTATGATATCAGGGTCATGCCGTAATATTGAACGTAGACAGGTTGCAAAAGTTAACTTTATTCTCGGATTTACCTGAATCTGCGTTATCCCCTTTATTTGATACTCTACCGGGTCTTCAGTAGTAATTATTTTCATATTAGGGACGTTCTTTTTACTTAAACAAGCATAAAGGGTAGTAGATTTACCGCTTCCGGTTGGGCCGGTAGCAAAAATTATTCCATAGGATTTATTTACTAACATCTCTATTTTTTTGCAATCCTCATCCAGCAATCCCAGACTTTCTAAGCCGAGAAAAGATTCTCCACTTAAAATCCTAATCTGAACAGCCTCTCCAAAATAAGACGGTAAAATAGAAACTCTTAAATCAAACTCTTCTTTCTTTACTTTTATTTTAATTCTCCCATCTTGAGGTAGACGATGTTCAGCTATATCCAAATTAGCCATAATTTTTACTCGGGAAACTATCGCCTGATTAAACAGTCTCAAAGACTCAGGGATTGGGACATCATACAAGAACCCATCAATGCGAAAGCGAATCTTTAATTCATCCTCAAAGGGCTCCAAATGAATATCGGTTGCACGTTCTTCCACCGCCTGGGTAAAAATCTGATTTACAAACTTTATTATCGAAGCATTCTCAACTGCGGTCTCTAAATCTTGTATCGAAGAAGTTTTTGCCTTTATTTTCGCTTCCACACCAGATTGGGCCATAATATCTTCTAAGATTTCTGCGCCCACACCGTAATGCTTATTTATGCTCTCTATGATATCATCTTCGTAACTTAAAACTGCTCTAATATCTGTATTTAACAGCAATTTTAAGTCGTCTAATTTATGTATATCCAGGGGGTCGGCTAAAGCTACCACTAATATGTTATCCTTAAATTTATAAGGCACTAATTTATAATGAATGGCAAGTTTGGCCGGAACTTTTCCTACAGCCTTTGGGTCTATTTTTTCCTTCTTTAAATCAACATACTCAACGCCCAGTTGCTCTGCAAGCACTTTAAACACATCCCGGACTCTGGCAAATCCTAATTTTATTATAGTGGTACAAATATAACCGCTTTTTTTCTTTTGAGCCTCTAGAGACTTCTCCAACTGTTCAGGGCTAATGAGGCCTTCTCTAACCAAAATTTCTCCGATTAGCTTCTCTTTTCTTGAATATCGGGGCATATTTTCATCCTTATATCATGTGCAGTTTATCGCGGCATGAAATTTAAAAATACCTAACTCAATTAAAATTATAGCATTGGCCAATATAAAAATCTATACAAATTTAGATATCTTGGATAACAATCACCTCAAATGAAGCTCCGCGAGCCAAAGCCCGCGGTTTCCTGCATTCCGTTCCTTGCGGAGCCTCTGCAATTCTTCTGAATTGCAGAGCCTGTACCTGCTTCCATCCCCGGCCTAAAGGCCGGGGATTTATCGTGGGGGATAAAAAGATTATTAGTGATAAACTATTCGGTAGTTATTGCAAATTTGAATTATTTTTCTAAAATCCGGTAAGTGAAAACGCGGGTTTTTTTGCCTCTTTGTAATTCAATTTCTATCAAAGGTTCTTGTTCTTTATTAACTAGATTACGAAGAGACTCATATGCAGAGAGAGTGCTTTTGAGACTATCTAGTTTCTGCCCATTTATAGCTTTTATAATATCACCCTTCTTAATTCCTGCCTGGGCTATAAAGCCGCTCTTTTTTAATAAACTAATACGAAAACCCTTTATCTTTCCATCTGATACATATGGTACAGGAATCACCTCATTTAATAGCCCATTAACATTACTGACTTTTTGCCTAAGACGATCTTTGCTAACCACGAATTTATCCCTGGCTGTCGTATCAATCCAATCATCAGGCTTAGCCCAATCATAATGATTCTCTAAAGTTAGTATTATCCTCTGTCTATTCTTAATAAAAACAACCTTACCGGAAAGTATTTTAATAAGCTTAGCACCTAAAATATTGTCTCCTACTTGATATTCGCCGGTCTCAAAAGAAGTCAGGTCCTCTATGTAAGCCATTTGCTCTCTATCCTGTCTAAAAGTACCTACTAATCTCAAAGGCAGTTTACTTTTCGTAGTAACTATTGGAAATATCTCTGAACTTTCTCTTCTATCTGAAGTCTCTGGTTCTTTTTTCAGTTCATCAAAATCTGTAGAAAGAGATTTTAAAGACTTATCGGTTACAACTGCTCTGAAACCAGAGTTTATACAAAGTAGTAAAATACTAACCGCTATAACCATAACAGTCAGAACTGACAATACTCTCTTATTTATCATAGCTACTATTACCCACCTTCTTCTACTTCTACCATCTTCTCCACCACCCACACCACCGGCTTAAGGAGTGTTCTCACTGCTGCTTTAAGTTTTGGTTTAGTGCGGATATAATCCGCTATCGGTGGACTCCTACGGTAGTAGAACTTAACCAGTTCTTTACCTATATTATTTGTTAAGAGATACTCATCACGGAATTGAGAGAGTATTTTTACTTCTTGGGCTAAGGGAGTACCATAGCTGGCTGTGGCAATGAAGCAGCCTCCGCCTCCGCCGCCGCCTCCGTCTCCTGAGCCTCC
>JAMXCX010000064.1 GCA_024542985.1 Candidatus Omnitrophota bacterium
GAAGAAAAAGCTGTAAGTGTCGACTTCCAGAGTTTCATATTTGCTGACGAAGTTGCTTTTCTGCGTCTATTATGTCGCGGTTTACTTTAGTTAAGCAATTTGAAATTTTTAACTTGAAAGAATCACTTATTACTTCAGATGAGTACATTTCTCTTAATACTTGGACACTCATTCTAAAATATCTCACTAGTTCACCTTCGTCTGTGTAGCACAATTGACTTAATTTAGGAAAACTGATACCTTCAAACCAAAGTCTAGATGCGGTGCTTAAGTGAAAGAAGAATTTTTTGCTTAAGGGGTAAATTCTAAAAAAACGTTCGTTTTTGTGTATGATTTTTGTGTATTCATTTAGTTGACGCTTTAAACCTTTTGTTCTTTTATTTAATTTAGGCCGCCTTTCTCCTTTTCTTGGTTCATAGACTAGACTCGTCACCAAAATGAATAAACTTTCTTCGTCAAGACTATCTAGATATCGCCCTCCAAACAATTCTCCGATGGGCAATTCAAAACTATATACTTTAGCGGCCAAGATTGCTTTGGGGCTCAGCTCTGAATTGGTAATGTAACCTAGGCTTTTAAGCAGTGAAATTTTTCTTTTAAGAAGGCCGAGAATAGTCTTTTTTTCCCAGGGTTTACTTTGATGAAAATGGAATGATTTAGGATAGATGTCATAAATAGTATCTTTCATTATTTTATAAAGGTTTAATATGGTGGCATAGCAGGAGTTGAGCTGGCTCTTAATAGGCTCATATTCTCCGTAGATTATTTTTTCTAAAGATGAAATATCTATGTGCGAGGGGTTTACTCTGGAGAATACAAAACCTTCTTTGTCTATGCTGCGGCGTCCTGCGCGCCCGGCCATTTGATAGAAATCGCGAGTTTTAAGGTAGCTGTGATATCGGCCGTAAAATTTACTTAGACTATCAAAAACAACTGTTTTCACCGGCATGTTTATACCTAAAGCGAAAGTTTCAGTAGTAAAAATTAATTTTATTAATCCCGATGTAAAAAGCTGCTCTATTATCTCTTTTAAGGTAGGAAGAAGCCCTGCGTGATGATAAGCTATGCCTTTTTTAATGAGCGGGGCTAGAAAACTAATATGCGGGGATGAAAAGATATTAAATTTTCTTAAAAGGTTTTCAAATAGGTTATTTATTTTGTCTTTTTCTGACTGCGAGAGAAAATTAAAACTAGCTGTTTCTCCTGCCAGCTCTTCGCATTTTCTTCGCGAAAAACAAAAGTATACACAGGGATGAGCGTTTTTGGAGCTTATTTCTCTTAAAAGGTTTTTTATGCGGTTTGGTTTTGAGAATATGTACCTTTCTTGATAGGAAGGTTTTTTTAGGGTTTTGTACAGAAGATTAGATTTTTTTAGTTCCGAAAAGTTATAGAATATTTCATTGTCGCATTGGAAGAAGAAATGCAAAGGCACCGGCCTGGTGTTTTCAATTATTGCTTTTATAGGAAAACTGTGTATTTTTTTGAGCCAACCCAGAAAATTTTCCATATTAGGAATAGTTGCGCTCAGGGCCAGCATTTTCATATGTCTGGGGAGAAGAATGATTGCTTCTTCCCATACAGTTCCTCTCTCAATATCATCCAAGTAGTGTATTTCGTCAAAAACTATCCAGTCTCTTTTTTTAAAACTTTGAGGTTCTGTTAATATGGCATTGCGAAAAATCTCTGTAGTCATAATCAAAATAGGAGCGTTTCTATTTATGCTTACGTCTCCTGTAAGTATGCCTACTTTCTGGGGGTATTTTTTGGAGAAGTCTCTAAATTTTTGGTTGCTTAGAGCTTTTATAGGAGCGGTATAAATTACTCCCCTGTTGTTTTGTAGGCAATTTTCGATTATACGCTCAGCAATCAGAGTTTTTCCTGCTCCGGTCGGCGCGCTTACAATTACTGAATTGTTTTTTTCTGAGGATTCTATTGCCTGAATTTGGAATTTATCTAATTTGAAATCTTGCATTGGCAAATTATTTTAATAGACGGAGAGGTGTTTTAAAAAAGCTTATACTTGTGTGTAAGCTAAGAGCAAAAAATTAGTATCAAATTCTATCTATTTCGCTAGATTGCCTGGAATAATTCAGTAGTTTTTCTTGTGTATATTCATCTATATTTTCAAAATACATACCTATTTGCCAGAGGTCATCCTTAATTTTTGCTTTATATTTAACTTTGCAAAGGATATCTCCGGAAGGATTTTCACCGGTAAATAGAATCTTAGATGAAAAATGATTACTGGTGATATCTCGGTCAATCAGGAGTTTCATCCCATTTTGGGATACATTAATTATTTTTGTAGGTTTAAATGGTTTTTTACTCCCGGAGGCAGTTATTTCTATTTCTAATCCTTGAGTTGGTTCGAACCTTGACCATTTTCTTTTTTCGATGACTATACAACTACGTCCTTTTTTCTTTGCTTTGTATACAGCAAAGTCAGCCATGCTGAGCAATTCTTCTGTATTTATTCCATTTTCCGGATAGGAGACCACGCCGGCACTAAATTTTATAGAAATTTCTATTTGTCGTTTTGAATATGGTGAAGTAAATTTTATTGTAGAGAGCTCTCTGGAGATTCTTCTTAAGGCATAGGAGGCATTTTTTGACTGCATTTCAGGAAAAATTGCTAAGAATTCGTCACCTCCGTACCTGCCGACCATGTCCACACGCCTTAGGTTTTTTTTAATAATACCGCCGATTATCTTTATAACTTCATTGCCTACTAGATGGCCATAAGTATCATTTATGTTTTTAAAGTAGTCTATATCCAGCATGGCTATGGCTAGGTTTTGTCCGTAGCGCTTGGAACGTTGGATTTCCTTTTCCAGAAGCTCCAGGGTGTGTCTTAGGTTAAAACAGGATGTAAGGTAGTCGTATCTGGCTAAACGTTCCAGCTGTCTTCTCAAAACGTGCTCCTTGTCTGAGAAATAACCTAGACCGGTGCCGGCGAAAAAATACAAAATGAATCTAGGTACCATCGTTCTGATTGCTAAATCTATTGCCGGGAAATCATGAAAAATGTTTATTTCCAGAACGAATATTACAGTAGAAAGAAGGGCAGCTAAAAGGCCTCCTCTTAATCCGAACCAGAATCCCGCTAGCGAAATGCAAAGGATATAAAGGGAGTCTAAAAATACGTCGAAGGATTGGGTTAATATTCTTGAAAATATTAAAGCAATGAAGCTCAGCATAATAAATGAGATTTGGAATACCGGAGAGAAGGCAAGTCTTGGTTCCTCGTATTGTATTTGCAAATCGTCGTCATCACGCATATATAAATTATACCTTACTTTTTATGTAATTTAAAAGGTAAATTTGAAAAAGATAATTTTTCGTATTATTTTGGGGTTTAAAAATAGGTAGTTTTTTTATTGATATGGTGCCCAGGCGCGGGACTTGTATCAAATCTTCGGCGAAGCCGAAGAGTGCTGAAGGCACATATTTGATCCAAGAACATATTTGCATAAACTACGCCGTCTCAGATTGTCAATGGGTGCCTTCTGCAGAATATAAAAGTATGCCGAGGGCGGGACTTGAACCCGCATGAAGTTGCCCCCACCGGTTTTTGAGACCGGCGCGTATGCCAATTCCGCCACCTCGGCAAGATATAAGAATATGTTAAAAATGATAGCATTGGCTATTTTCTTTGTCAATTGACAATTTTCTTAATAGATGATAATATTTTTTGTCATTTACCCCGTTAAATGTTTACTATCTAACGGGGTTTACTGGTTTTTATTTAACAATTTCTGCTAAATATGTGAGGGGCCGTAGTTCAGCGGGAGAACGCTACGCTGGCAGCGTAGAGGTCGAGGGTTCAAATCCCTCCGGCTCCACCAGATTTTTAGAGATAAAAAATACTTTTTCTTTTTTTATCCTTCGGTCGTGAAACCTACCTGAGCATCGTTTTTACCTTTTTGTAAATTTAGATTAATATGAAATTTTTGTGAAGTTTTCTTGGTAGATTAGGAATACAAGATTAGTTTTCGCAAAATTTATTACACTATTATTTTTAAAGAGTTATAATAATTTTATAGAAAATAATTTGCATTAATTAGCTAAGAAAGGTACAAAAAATGGTAAGTAATGTCTAGAAAGACAGCAATTATTTTTTTGATAATAATATTTTCATTTTTCTGTGGAAGTGCTTTTTCTCAGGATAATAATAAAGAGTTAGCCGACATTTGGTTCCAAATAGGTGTAAAATTTTATGATATTGGTTATTATCAGGATGCTGTAGATAGATTTAAAACATGCTTATCATTTAATCCTGGTCACAAAGGAGCAAAAAAATATTTAGATTTGATAGGACAGTCACGGGGAAAAGCGATAGTAAATACAAGCCAGGAGCAAGAAACAGGTTCGATATTAGAAGAATCTGTTAAGGAAATAGAAAAAGTTGTAGAAAGATATACCGTTTTGGATGCAGAGGCAGAAAGAATAGAAAAAGTTGTAGAAAGATATACCGCTGTGGATATGGGTGTAGAAACAATAAAAAAAATTCAGAAACAAGCAAAGTTTATAAGAGGAAAACTAATAAGTAAAGCCTTAGACGATGCGGTTATAGAGATAGATATCTAATATCAGCTTGCTTACGGAGAACAGGTCTTTACAATAATAGATTTATCGTCGGGGCAAAGGATTTCTAAATTAGAGTATCCTATAGAAGGTAGGATGACTATTCTAAATGGAGAATGGAGATTTCATCCTAGATTTTCTATAGGAGGAAGGTATGGAAGCAGCAGTTTTCGTGAGACAACAGCTATAGATACCGACTGGTTTATTGGTATACCTTCAGTGATTTGGTGGCAGTCAAATTCAACTTCTAAAGCCAAAATGGACTTTTTCGATATGAATATCTATTACCGCCTTTTAGATTTGGATAAGAGTCAGATGAGTGAAAAATTTAGTAGTTTCCTCCTGCTAGACAGGTTTTCTTTAGATATTTTTGGAGGGTATCAGCAACAAACAGGACGGTATGGAGATACTAACCTTGTGGATGTAATACAGTGGTGGACCCCTGTAAATAGCCCCATAGCCGGTTTGGATTCTTTCTATAAAATTCGCTATAAAGGACCGAGATTAGGTGTAAGATTTAAAGGATGGGCAAATGATAAATTTTCTTCCAAACTAAGTTTTTCATACGCCCTCATTAAGACCGAGGCCTATGGCTGGTGGAATTTGCGTGATTTAACTTTCTGGCATAACGGCGATGATGGTTTTGCGTATAATATAGATGCAGAGGTGACTTATCATTTAACTCCAAACTGGTTTATCGGAATAGGCTATCATTATATGAAATATAGACAAAAGGAACTTACCGAAACTAGAATTTTGCCGGGATATAGCCATTACGATTTAGATGTTGTTAGAGATGCAAATAATAAAGTATACGGCCCATCTTTTAGGGTAGGCTATATGTGGTAATTTTCCTCAAATTTTCTTCACTTTTTCTTCTAAGAATTCTATTTAAGGCCAAAAATGTGCAAAAATCCTTGCTTTGCTGTTTTAGAGGATAGATAATAAAATTATAATATAGTTAAAAAAAGGATAAGTAATGCCTAGAAGGACAACAGATTTATTTTTTGAAGTCACATAGAGAAGCAGGAATAGGAGGTAAGGATGAAAGCCGGGTCATTGGAAGAATCCTTAATTCTGCCTAAAAAACTGCCTAAAAAATCGTCAAAAAAAAGCCTAAATCTTACCTTGAAAAATAAGCCAAAATATGCTATGTTTGAATAACTGTAAGCGCTTTCAGAAGACGCATCCTTTAGAGAATTTATCCCTCAAAAAAGTGCATTTTTCTTTTGATGCTAAAGAGCTTTTATATAGATAAATTAAAGCCTTTTTTGCTCCTCTTATTTCTAGTAACTTTCCTTTTTACTTCATTGTTAAGTCAATCTTATGCTGATTCCTCGCAAAACATACCTCCTCGTCCCTGTGATTTCTACGGAATAGAAGAGTCGCCTCAGACCTTAAAAGTAGGCAGCATCATAGTCGCTAAAGATCCTCAAGGGGTAGTTGTAGGCCAATTCACTATAACCGACAATACACACTATGGCTTTTTAACCTGTGCTTCTGATAATCCCAATACCCCTGAAGATGAAGGTGCAATGGATGGGGATATCATAACCTTTTACATCGATGGGATCAAACAACAGAAACAGGCTGTTTGGA
>JAMXCX010000065.1 GCA_024542985.1 Candidatus Omnitrophota bacterium
GGGGGGTTTCCGGTATCTGTAAGGGCGCATTAGCAAAAGATAATGAATTATTAATTGCCCAAGAGTTATTTGAATGTTTGGGGCAAGTAATGGCTGTCGATGAGAGTAAAATGGACATAGTAACTGCAGTATCTGGCAGTGGGCCGGGTTATCTGCTTTATCTCGTTGAAAATATTGATGACTCTTCTAAACGAGTGGAGCGCATAAAGGAAATAATACCTGATTATATAAAAGCCGCTAAAGAGAATGGTTTCAGCCGTATAGAATCTGAGTTTTTTGCAACTACTACTGCTAAGGCCGCAATTTCATATCTAGAAGAACATCCTGAACTTAACGCACTGCAAAAATTTCGCAAACAAGTAACTTCAAAAAACGGGACAACCCAAGCTGCTATTGATAAATTGAAATCCGGCGGGTCGCTTAGCGATGCGGTTAAAGCTGCTATTAAAAGGGCAAAAGAATTATCAGAATATGTAAATAAGGTAATTAAAAAAAGGAAGTAGGCATGAAAAGAATAGGCATAATTGGCGGAAGCGGTATTTATAATTTAGAGGGAATAAAAAAAATTGATGAAGTTTCAATATCAACTCCTTTCGGCAGGCCGTCGGAAAGTTTTATTATTAGCGAATTAGAGGGCAAGGAGTTAGTTTTTTTACCCCGTCATGGCAGGCATCATCAGATTAGCCCTTCAGGGATTAATTACCGGGCCAATATTTACGGGATGAAAAAGCTCATGGTGGATAGAATAATTTCAATATCTGCCTGCGGTTCTTTAAAGGAGGAATTAAAACCCCTGGATTTTGTTATACCTGATCAGTTTGTTGACCGGACACAAGGCCGCAAAGACACTTTTTTTGATGAGGGGATAGTTGCCCACGTGAGCTTTTCTAATCCTATTTGCAGAAGTTTAGCCCAAAGTTTAAAAACTGCAGCCCAAAAGATAGGTGTAACTGCTCATTTCGGCGGAACTTATTTAAATATGGAAGGGCCTCAGTTTTCTACCTTAGCTGAATCGAATCTTTATCGGTCCTGGGGTATGGATATTATTGGCATGACTAATCTCGCTGAAGCTAAATTAGCCCGGGAGGCAGAAATTTGCTACGTAAGTTTATCGGCAGTTACTGATTATGATTGCTGGCATCCTACTCACGATAGTGTTACCCTGGAAGAAATATTAATTAATCTTAAGAAGAATGTTGATAATTCAAAAAAGATACTGCGGGAATTTATATCGCTTCTGGGGGATGAAAGCTCTTGTGCCTGTAATACGGCATTAAAATATGCGATAGTCACGCGCCCGGAGTTTATACCCTCTAAGGTGAAAAAAGATCTTGCTCTAATCATTGGTAAATATATTAAATAGATTAAAATTTTAAAAAGAAGAATATAGCTATGAGTGTTTTAGTAGTTGGTACAGTGGCTTTAGATACTATAACTACCCCTTTTGCCAAGGCGAGGGACATTCTAGGCGGTTCAGCAACATATTCTTCGGTGAGCGCGAGGTTTTTTAGCCCGGTGAATTTGGTTGCTGTGGTAGGAGAAGATTTTCCCAAAAAATACATAAGCTTATTTAAAAATAAAGGTATTGATATAGAAGGTTTGAAGATAAAAAAAGGAAAAACTTTTCGTTGGGAAGGGGAATACGGAGCGGATTTAGCCGACCCTAAAACTATATCTACCCAGTTAAATGTACTTGCTTCGTTTGACATCGAGATACCACAGGCTTATAAAAACTGCAAATATATATTTTTAGCAAATATTGACCCTAGATTACAAGAAAAAGTTTTAATGCAGATTTCTAAACCGAAGCTTGTTGCTTGCGACACCATGAATTACTGGATTGAAAATAAACTGAAACACTTGCTAAAAATTTTAAAAAAAGTGGATGTTTTTCTTCTTAATAGTTTAGAGGCGAAACAATTGACTCAATGCAGGAATCTTATTAAAGCCGGTAAAAAAATAATCAACTTCGGGCCTGAGGTAGTAATAATTAAAAAAGGCGAACATGGGGTATTGCTGTTTGCAAAAAATAACTTTTTTGCTGCCCCGGCGTTTCTGCTTGAATCTGTTTTTGATCCTACCGGAGCCGGTGATACTTTTGCCGGAGGATTTATGGGGTATCTGGCGCGCTGTAAAACATACAACAGGAATAATTTAAGGAAAGCTGTTATTCACGGAGGAATTATGGCAACATTTGCTGTGGAGGATTTCAGCTTAAGACGCCTAAATTCGGTAACAATTAGGGATATTAATAAACGGATTAAAGAGTATAAAGATTTAACCAGAATTTTAAAATGAATTATAAGGATACATTAAACTTACCGCATACAGATTTCTCTATGAAGGCTAACTTGAGGGTTTTAGAGCCCAAAATGATTACCCATTGGCGCAGCTTGGATGTTTACCAGACTTTAAGAAAGATAAGAAAAAATGCAAAAAAATTCATACTTCACGATGGGCCCCCTTACGCTAACGGTTCAATTCATATCGGGCATGCTTTAAATAAAATACTTAAAGATATCATCATAAAATACAAGATTCTCAAAGGTTACGACTGCCCTTATATTGTTGGTTGGGATTGCCACGGTCTTCCGGTTGAACATCAACTATTCAAGGAATTGAAGTTGACTAAACATGATGTCGAAGTAGCAGATTTTAGAAAGAAAGCAAAGGATTACGCTTTAAGGTTTGTGGATTCTCAGCGTGATGATTTTAAGCGATTAGGCTTATTCAGTGATTGGGATAATCCTTACTTTACCTTGGATTCCCAGTATGAGTATTCAGTGGTGAAACTCCTGGAGAATTTGCTATCGCAAGGTTACATCTATAGAGGCCGTAAGCCGGTTAACTGGTGTAGCAGTTGCGAAACGGCCCTGGCTGAGGCAGAGGTAGAGTATTTTGATAAAGAGTCAGACTCTATCTATTTCCTTTTTAGGGTGATTGATGCTAAGGGGATTTTTTCTTTAAATAAAAAATTGTCAGTTTATTTTCTTGTTTGGACGACTACGCCCTGGACTTTAGTTTCTAATGTTGCTGTAGCTGTTCATCCTAAATTGGCTTATTGTTTAGTCGAGTTTCAAGAGAAACTGGTTGTTGTAGGGAAAGACTTAATAGCGGCATTGCAAGAAAAATTCGGCACCGAGTTTAAAATCCTTAAGGAATTCAAAGGAGTTGAGTTAGAAGGGCTAGGTTTGATGCATCCGTTTTTTGATAGAAATTCTAAGGTTGTTTTAGCTGATTTTGTGTCTAGCAAAGAGGGCAGCGGGTGTGTTCATCTCGCGCCCGGGCACGGAGAAGAAGATTTTTCTCTTGTTAAAAAGTATTCTCTCGAAATTATTATGCCGGTCAATGATAAAGGGGTATTCCAAGAGCCCCCGGAGTTTAATGGTAGAGGGATAAAACAGGCCAATGAATTAGTCCTAGATAAATTAAATAATAATAAATTTTTAATTAAGCATGAAAAGATAACACATTCTTACCCACATTGCTGGAGATGTAAAAAACCGGTAATTTTCCGGGCCACTTTCCAGTGGTTTTTCAATGTTGACCATAAAGGTTTGCGTAAAAAGTTATTAGACGCAGCAGAGAAGGTAAAGTGGGTTCCGGCTTCCGGAAAGGAACGGATGAAAAGCATGCTGATTACCAGGCCGGATTGGTGTCTTTCCCGCCAGCGGCTTTGGGGTATACCTATTCCGGCAGTGAAGTGTGAATCTTGCCAGAGAGTTATATTAGATAAAGGTATTGTCAGCAGGACTGCTGAGGTTTTTAGTGAATACGGCTCTGATGCCTGGTTTATTTATGATTTGGACAAATTTATCCCGCATGAGTTTAGCTGTCCGGATTGCGGAAAGAGAAATTTTACTAAAGAATTTGATATTCTTGATGTCTGGTTTGAATCCGGCGCAAGTTTTCTAGCCGTGGTTAAGAATAATCCCGAACTTAAATTTCCTGCTGATTTATATTTAGAGGGAAGCGACCAGCACAGAGGGTGGTTCCAGGTTTCATTAATAGCCTCGGTAGCCAAAGAGGCAAAAGCGCCTTTTGAGACTGTATTAACTCATGGATTTGTGGTTGACAGCCAAGGCAGGAAAATGTCAAAGTCTTTAGGCAATGTTATAGGGCCTCAGAAGATTTCGCAGCAATACGGAGCGGAAATACTCAGATTTTGGGCCGCCTACACTGATTATAGCGAAGATGTTAAGATTTCCCAAGATATCCTAAAACAACTGGTTGATATGTACCGAAAGATACGTAACACAATCCGTTTTATCTTGGGGAATATATCCGATTTTAAATTAGAGGAAAATAATTTTAGCCTTGAGCAATTACGAGAAGTTGACCGATTTATGGCTGCCCGGGCAATGCTTGTTTTTAAAGAAGTTACCTCTTGCTATGAAAACTATAGCTTTTACAAGGTTTGTCAGAAGATGTTTAATTTTTGCAATCTCGATTTAAGCTCGTTTTATCTTGACATTTTAAAAGATAGATTGTATACTTTTCTTCCTAATTCAGCCCCCAGGAGAAGTGCACAGTTTGTTCTTTATCATATTTTAAAAATTTTACTCAAAATGATGGCGCCCATACTTTCCTTTACCGCCGAGGAGGCATACTTATCTTGGGCCGAGGGCAAAGATAAAAAAAGGTCTGTTTTTATTTCAGGGGCAGACGATGATTTTTGCCAAGATTGGATAGATAATGAGCTTATAAGCCGTTGGGAAAAGATCCTGCATCTTCGCTCGCAGGTTTTAAAAGAAATTGAGAAAAAAAGGGAATTCGGAAAAATCGGGAGTTCACTTGAGGTAGAGGTAACCTTAAGTGTTAAGGGTAAAGATTATAAATTTTTTCTCGGCTACCAGGAGGCTTTAAGGGAGGTATTCATAGTTTCTTCGGTCAGGGTAGAAGAGGGCGATTTCGAAATTTGCGTAGAGAAAGCCGGAGGCTTAAAATGTCTGCGTTGCTGGAATAGGAAAGAGAGTGTCGGTTCAGATAAGCAACAGCCTGATATTTGCAGTACTTGTATAGATATTTTAAAGGAGGCTAAGATATGAAGAAGCGGTTTGCAAGCAAAGATTTAAAAGAATATAAAGAAAAATTGCTAAATTTGAAAGATGATATGTTGGAACAAATTAAAGATATTTCTAAGGATACTCTCATGAAGAGCCAGAAAGAAGTATCCGGCAATGTTACAGGCCATGGTATCCATATGGCTGATGTTGCTAGTGATAATTACGATAGGGATTTTAATATAGGCCTTGTCTCCGGCGAGAAGAAAATAGTTATTGCTATAGACAATGCTTTAAAGAGGGTACAAGAGAAAACTTACGGAGTTTGCGAGGAATGCAAAAAACCCATCGCAAAAATCAGGCTTAATGTAATTCCTTATGCAAAATATTGTAAGAAGTGTAAAGAGAAATTAGAGAAGGAAAATCGAGTCTAAGCCTATGGGGGTAGCGTGGATAATAGCTGCCGCAGTATTTTTTGCAGATTTTTTAATAAAAACCTACCTACGTACTAACTTTTCTTATTCGTCAATACCTGTCATTGAAAAAATTTTCCATATCACTGTTGTAGAAAATTCTGGTGCTGCCTTCGGGTTCTTGCGGGGCAAAACAACATTTTTGATTTGTATCGGAATAGTTTTTATTTTGGTTTTTCTTTTTGTTATGAAAAAAGAAGAAAAGAAAGGCCCACTTTTTTTAGCATCTTGCGGATTAATTATAGGAGGGGCAATTTCAAATCTTTACGACAGGATATTTTTAGGTTTTGTTATCGATTATATTGATTTACAAATTTGGCCGGTTTTTAATCTTTCTGATTCTTGTATTACTGTCGGAGCATTTTTATTAGTATGGCAGTCATACCGTAGGCCTAGGCATAAGCCTGATTCCAAGAAAAATAACAGTATCCACACTCAGGTCAATTCTAAGGATACCAGCGCCTAAGGTGTAGTTCTTCACAGTTTTGCTAACAAGAAAGCAAAGATATACAATAACAATTTTTAAGGAGGCTCTGAGGTCTTAAAAGCAAGGTATCCAGGCCGAAGGGATGGATTTTTAAGGCCGAAGCGCCAGTCAAAATCCGCGCCGGGGATTTTGACGGTCCTAAAAAATTGTT
>JAMXCX010000066.1 GCA_024542985.1 Candidatus Omnitrophota bacterium
CGTTCGCTGCACTTGGCGCTCTCGGGAATAAAATTAGCAAGAATGATTTTATTAGAAGATAATCCGAGAGTTGATCATTTAAAAGAAGAATGGGCACTATTGGCTAAGGCCGAAAAAGAAGAGAGTGATGAGCAGGGAAAAGTAGTATTTTCTTTTCCTAGGAAAGATGGCAAATTTACTGTTTTTATTGAGGATGAATCATCACGGATAAACTTGAATATGACTGAGCATCCCAACCAACCTAAGGCTTCTGTGCGCCGCAACTTAAGTATTATCTTTGAAGAACAAGGCCTTGATGATTTTGAAAAAAAAATAAATTATATCCGGGATTATATCGATAAGGATGATTTAGCCTGTGCTCCGGATTTATTTTTTTCAGAAGAAAAAACTAAAAATTTACCCTTGGCAGTTCCCGAAGAGGTATTGCTTGTAAAGAATTTTTCAAAAGCCGATTATAACAAAACAAAAGATTTTCTAACCATTATAGGAGATGGGAAAATAAATATTAATACAGTAAATAGCGAGCTATTAGATGTATTAATCGAAGATGAGGGAATAAAAAGAGAAGTATTTAAAGTTAGATTTGGGCCGAACGGAATTGAGGGGGATGATGACGATGAGTATTATGGTGAAGGCTCAAACCCTTTGCCTTTAGTATTAGCCGGCAGGTTTAAAACTTTTTCTAATTTTTTTCGTATCGTAAGCAAGGGAGAAATAGGCGGTGCCAGGAAAAAAATTTCTTGTATACTTAACAGAGAAAAAAATACGATAGCCTATTGGTATGAAGAATAAAAAAACATTAATAATAGGATTGAACGAACGGCTAATAAAGGTTTGCCAAATTGATAATGCAGGGCAAAAAAACATTTTTTGTGTTGTCGATACTCAAGAAGTATTCGGTGAATTAAAGACAAAAGATTTGGAAGTTATTTTTTCTAAGTTCCCGCCGGAAAAATACGAAAATGTAATCATATCTTTGCCGCGGTCATTCTTTCTGATACGTTTTTTAAAACTCCCTTCTATTGATAGAGAAGAAATTAAGAAGATGCTCCCGTTCCAGCTAGTTAAAACAATTCCTTATTCTTTAGACGAAGTTATCTACGATTTTTTTCTAGTTGAACAAAAGGAAAATGTTTCCAAAGTAGTTATTTTTATTATTCAAAATAGGAAAATGGATTTTCTTTTAGGATTTATCAAAAAAACGAAAAGTGTATTTGCAAACATTGCTATAGCAGACTGGGGTTTATATCTTTGGATGCTTTGGCAAGGTAAGTTTTCTAAAGCAAGAATTAAGTACCCGGCAGTAGTTATTGATATTGACAGGTATCGAGTTAATTTTCTAATAGCAAATAAAGATGGCATAATTTTTAGCCGTTCTTTTGCTTATGCTGATGATGGGCAAATTGCTGAAGGAATTGAGGATTCACTAATGATTTTTGAAAAAGAATTCTCGAAAGTAGATTTTTCTAGTGTAATCTTTTCCGGTATCAAAAAAGAGGAACTTCTTGGCGGGAAGATTTTCGCAAAGGCTATTTTTATTCCTGCCCAGGATAATTTTTCTTTGGGGCAAGATGCCGCAAAAGGAGTTTTAGCAAGAAACTCTTTAGCATCGCTGTTTGGTTTCTCAACGGTAAAAAATATTTCGCAATTTGATTTTTCGCCCCCTTTATTGAAAGAGAAAAGAAAAGCTATAGAAAAAAGACGCAGATATTTCATGGTTGGGGTTATGGCTGTAGAAATTATTTCTCTATGTTTTATTTTATTGTGCGGCTATATTCTCGATAGGCATCTTTATTTAAAATCCCTTAATTCAAAATTAAAAGGAATGAAGCTGGAATTTGAGGAAATAGATACAGTGGTTAGAAAGCTGAAAGTTCTCGATAAGAAGTTTTTTAAAAAGAGTTCTTTTGCCAAAACACTTTACGTACTGCTTTCATCTTTGCCAGGCATAACGCAGGTGACCTATCTTGATTTTCAGGAGAATGGTGTATTTTCCTTGAAAGGGTATGCAGCCAATATAGCCGGTGTCTTTGGTATAGTAAAATCTTTGAATGATTCAGGTATTTTCGAAAAAGTAAAGATAAAACATGCTTCACAGGTTGAAAGGAAAGCAAGCGCAGCAGTGGAATTTTATATTCAGGGTATCAAAAAATGAAGCTCCACGGGCTAAAGCCCGCGGTTTCCTGCATTTCGTTCCTTGCGGAGCCTCTGCAATTCTTCTGGATTGCAGAGCCTGTACCTGTTTCTATTCCCGGCCTAAAGGCAGGGGTTTTATCGTGGGAGACAAATAATGAAGCTGAGGAAGTTTTCTGAACGCGAAAAGATTATTCTTAATATAACAATCGGTATTGCTGTGGCTGTTACTGTATTGCATTTAGTGATAAATCCTATTTTTAACTTTATGAAAACAACCAATAAAGAGATTGAAAGGAAAACCTTTTTATTGGAGAAATATTTTCATGTGGTAAAACGAGGCGAGAATGTATTTTCTTTATATGAGAGCCATAAATATGCTTTGGAGGAAAAGAAAGATTCCCAAGAAGTAATTTCTGAACTTTTTGAAAGAGTAGAGATAATTGCTACAGAATCCGGAGTAACGATCAGGCGGGTTAAACCCCGTAGCGTGGAAGATAAAGAAAAATATAAAGAAGCAATACTCGATATTGAATTAGAAGGGCAATTTTCATCTCTTTTCCGCTTCATTAACAACCTGGAAGCATCTCCTTATTTTATCAGAATATTATCTTTTAACCTGCTGCCTCGGCTACGGTCTTCCCAACAGTTGCGTTGCCGGCTTAGCCTTTCCAAAATATTTTTCTAAAACCATTTTTGTCGTTGAAAAGCCTGCCCTTAAATCAGGTTATTCTTGACAAGGTATTGAAACGGGTGTGTAATAAATATATATAATATTTTTTTAACTAATAGTATAGATGAGAATGACGCTAGGGGTCTACTTTTTTGCAAAAATTCTTTTTGCCATTATAGTAATTGTTTTCGGGTTAAATATTTTCTATTTTTCCAATAGAGATTACTTTTTCCAGAAGAGGATGCCGGCAGTTGTAGAATTTGAGCGTAAATTTTCCCTGTCGTTTGGGAAAAAAGAGAAAGATTATGCAGCCTTTTTGGCCGAGATTGAAAAAAGGAATATTTTTGCTGTTTCCCGGATAAAAAGCACGAAATCTTCTTTAGGAATTGACCGAAAAAGAATAAAGCGAATAGTAGAAAATCTAGAATTAGTAGGAATAATATCAGGCAATCCCACAAAGGTAGTAATTGAGGATAAGAAGTCAGGCAAGACTTTCCATTTAGGAGAAGGTGAGAGCTTTCTGGAAGGTATCAGCGTAGAGGGTATTGGCGACGGTTTAGTGGAATTAAATTGCTATGGGGAAATATTTGAACTTTATTTGTAAAACGGGGTTGAGTTTTCTAATCGTTTGTGTGTTATCTACGTGTTTTATTGGTTATTCTCAAACAAAGCCTGCCCAAAAGACCGGCCAAAACAATAGTTCAAAAATTACCTTAGAGATAAAAGGCATGGATGTTGTCGATGCCTTAAAAATTTTAGCTAATAAAGGGAATTTAAATCTTTCTATCAGCGGCAATGTTAGAGGAAGGATAACTTTATTTTTAAAAGACATTGATGTTTTGGAGGCTTTAGAGATTGCGGTTGTCTCTGCAGGTCTTGCTTATGAAAAAAAAGGAAAAGTAATTTTTGTCATGACTGATAGAGAATACGAGGCGAAATATGGGAAAAAATACTCCGATCAAAGAAAAATGAAGTTATTTACCTTAAAGCATGCAAAAGCTCCGAGAGTAGTAGCAATGTTATCTCAGATATCTTCAAAAATCGGAAAAGTAATCGCCGATGAAGGTAGTAACACTTTGGCCGTTATTGATGTAGCAGAGAATATAGAAAAAATAGCCAAGCTTATTGAAAGGCTTGATAAGCCGGTTCAGACAAAAATTTTCCAACTAAACTATTTAGCTGTTGCAGATGCCGAGAAAAAAATTTCAGAGATGTTGAGTAAAGATATAGGCACAATTAAAGTTGATGAGGCTGCTAACAAAATTATAGTTGTCGATTATCCTGAAAAGATAAATGAAATAGCTAAAGTAATTGAGGCTTTTGATGAAAGGCCTCTGCAGGTTTTAATCGATGCCAAAATAATAGAACTTAGTCCTTCTGAGAAGTTTTATTCCGGGATAAATTGGCAATATTGGATAGAGAAGTATTTTAAGATAAACGGCGCTTTTGACATCCCTAGCCCGGCAGGAATTACAGATAAAATAAGCTTTGGAACCATAGGAGCGGCAGACCCGACAAAAGTTGGACAGTACACCAGCGTAATAGATTTTTTGGAAATTTTTGGAAAAAGTAAGATTCTTTCAAGCCCGAGGATTTTAGTTTTAAATAATCAAGAAGCCAAAATTCTTGTAGGAACCAAAGATGCCTATATTACTTCCTCAGTATCTGAGGTGGGAACTTCTCTCACTACTACCCAATCAGTAAATTTTGTTGATGTTGGTGTAAAGCTTTATGTGACGCCCACTATCACTCGAAACGGGTATATTACTTTGAAAATACGGCCTGAGATTAGTTCTTCGGTGCGGGAGACAATCATATCCGAGGATAAACAAACAGAAGTGCCTATTGTTACTACTTCTGAAGCTGAAACTACTTTAATGGTTAAAGACGGGGTAAGTATTATTATGGGGGGATTAAGAAAGACTACTGATATTCTTGAACAAAAACAAGTGCCTATTCTTGGACATATCCCGGTTTTAGGGGTTTTCTTTAGAAGCAAAAAAGCTGTGAAAACTAAAACCGAATTAGTTATTCTTCTAACGCCTTATATAGTTTCCGGAGCCGGTGCCATAGAAGATGAAATCGAGCGCAAAAGAGACGGGAATATGTGGGAATCGGATGCGATTCATGAGTTTGAGAAAGAAAAATTCTCCAGAAGGCTCAATAAAGAAATACAGCTAGAATCTGAAATAAATAGAAAGTCCAGGATAAAAAGATCTAATGCAATGTGGGAATCCGATGCGATTGAAAAGGTTAAGAAAGAGGAGCCAAGCATCAAGGAAAAACACGAAAGCAGATTAGAAAATTGGCAAGATTTAATTCCTAAGGGGTATTCTAAAGATGAAGTAGCATATACTGATTATGAAATAGAGGACGAACACCCTAGAGAAAGCCTAGAGCAAGAAATAATGAGTACTCAGATAGGAGTAGAAGAAGTAGACGCTGCCAGAGTATCGGCAGAGAGATTGCTGAGAAGATTAGAAAGAAGATAAAACCTTGAATTATTCCAACAGGCCGCGAAAGCCTGCTGGGGTGGTCTGTTGACCTATATTTTACCTGCCTTTAATACCAGTCCGAGCATAACTCACCAAAAAGACCAATAATATTGGCTTCATAACCCGGGGATTAAGATAAAATCTTCTTGACAAACCCCCTTTAGATTATAAAATTATACGTATAGAAACGTAAACAATAGTATAATTACGTATAGTTATGCCTACCCTATCTAATAAGGAAAATGATATAATTCTCACCCTTAAAGAAGCGGCAAAGTTTCTTAAGGTCTCTATTCTCACCGCAAAAAAATATATTTATCAAGGTAAATTAAAATCATTTAAGACCCCGGGTGGCCACCATCGAATCTTAAAATCTGACCTTGATG
>JAMXCX010000067.1 GCA_024542985.1 Candidatus Omnitrophota bacterium
GTACAATGAAGAAAATCGTATTAGCAGAACACTTTTAGACATAAATCGATATTTATCTAAAAAAAAATATTCTTATGAAATCCTGGTAGTTAACGATGGTTCAAAGGATAGAACTGTGGAGGTCGTAAAAAAATTAGAAGATAAAATTAAAAATTTAAAACTAATTAGTAATAATGAAAACTATGGCAAGGGCTACGTCGTCAAAAAAAGTATGTTAGAAGCAAAAGGTGATTACAGATTATTCATGGATGCGGATAATTCAACAAGTATCGATTGTCTCGAAAGTTTTTTTACTTATTTTCGTGAAGGTTTTGATATAGTAATTGGCTCTATCGCAGTAAAAGGCAGCCAGATAATTGAAAAATCCGGATTGCACCGCCGCATATTAGGTAACTTATCCAAGTACTTAATTAGAATTATTGCGATTTCGTAGCAGTGAATGGTTAGACTATTTTATTATTATACTTATAGATTTTTTAAGTCTTAGAAAAAAAATAATGTCTAGAAATATAAAATTCAGTTTACATAGAAAACATTTATTTCCTCTATATACTCATTACGTTCAGCATCCCACCCTAGTTCTCCTTTTTTAAGTTTGATGATATGACGATATTTTTCATCATTTTTCAAATTTTCTAAAATTTTCATACTGCCCAAAACTATAATAGATTTAGCACCAGCCGCCTTAACTTCTTTTGTAATGCCCTCAATGTCAGTAGAATTAGGTCTTCCTAAGAACTTTTTTTTAGAATAATAAGCCACATATAAACCCATAAACTTTGCCGATCCCGAACCAACAATAGCATATGGTTCATAAAACTCAACAGAACTTAATCTATCCGCTATTCTTTTATAAATATTGGATTGTTTATCAGTTATTTTTTTTACAGAATGATAAAAATCAATAGTCGGTGATAGACTGAAAGATAATACAGCAAGAAGAACAATATAAACTTTTAGATTCCTTATGTTGGATAAATTAACAGTTTGTTCAGTTCTTACATTCTTTATTATTTCTTGTATAAAATTAAAAGACAATAGAAGTACAATTAAATAAATTATGTAAAAATACCTTTTACCACTATCAAAGGGCAGGTATACCATTATATAGCCAGAACAATACAAAATAATTGTAATTATAACCCACCCATATAAGAATCTTTTTTCACGACCCATACGTTTAATAAAAAAAGCAAAAGGTAAAAAACAAATTGAAAGTATTCCAATTATGAAGTAATTGTTAACAAAGAACTTGTAGATTAAATTAGTGTTGCTTAGTGCCACTTTAACCTGGTGTTTGAAGTATTTTTTATTTTCAAAAGGTGACCACGTTTTAAAATCTTCAAGGTTGTCTTGATATATAGGATATTCCCATGTATTTATAGCATAACTTTTTGGCTGACGAAGTCCGCGAAAACGTGCTTTTGTGATTTTAACGTCAGGTCCTACTGCAGCATGTGCATGTATCCCTGCGGTCCCAATAGTTAGACGATTATATTTTACAGAATACGATATAATTAAAGGTGACGCAATTACTAGAAAAGTTATTAAACCAATAAATAATGTTGTAAAAACTTTCTTGTTTAGGATTCTAGAAGCATCTCTATAAAAATATCCCCTTAAAACCACGATTAAAGGAAAGTGGATAAGAAAAAATGGGAGAGCATAATGCTTGCTCAAATAAGCAAGCCCTGCAAAAACTCCACACGAAAATGCCAACTTTTTTTTTGTGAGAATGTTTGGATCGGTTACTCCATACAAATAACATATAAGAAATGCTGTCATTAATAAATCTGGGCTTATTCCTTTAGACCAACTCACTATTAATAAAGCTGTAATCAGTAGCGCAACAAAGTTTATGGGATATACCAAATTGAACCTTTTGGCTAAAAGCCAGCTACCCAATAATAAAACTAATCCACTAAGAGAAAGTACTATTCTTGCAGCAGTTACTCCTTCAATTCCAAAAAGCATAAAAGGAGCTAAACACCAGCTAATAAGCGGACTCCAATGACCAGAAACAGATTGTTGAAAGTTTCCTTCAGCAATATAGCCTGCTAAACGCATATAAGATACACCATCAGGGTTTATAAAATATCTATTAGCAAAAGAAAAGATTGTTACAAGAGAAATGTATGTAATCAATAAAATGATTAATTGTCTTTTATTTGATGATAAAAATGGAGAATCTAGTTTATTATGCAAAGTTCTCATTCCCCGTTATTCCATTAAAAGCAAACTGATACTGGCAATATTCACGTGATGGCCTTGAAGGCAATGTCTGTCTGGTTCTCAACAAAAAACATAAGATTTGAAACCATGCCAAAAAGCCTGAAATATCGAACATGCACAATAACGTTCTTGGGTAACAAGCATATCAATTCCTTCTTAGACAAAAGGTTCAAATTATTTTCATTTGCGTAAAAATGTTTTCCAAGAAACTTTAGAATTGCTCGAAACCAGGGGTTAGGGAGCCAATGAACAAAAGGGAGCACAGTGTGGAATTCTAACGGATACCAACGGTTAGGGGTAGTAATAAAACAAGTATGACCTACCCGGCACAAATCATGAATAAATGCACGCTGCTGTTCATGGCTACCGATATGTTCAATAGTAGCAAGACATACTACAATATCAAAACTTTTATCATCAAATGGATTCTCACTCTTCAATTTATTATTGGGTATCACTACTGTCCGGTTAAAATAGAAACTGTTGTAAGACAGGTTCTCTAACCCTTGAGATATTATAGCATTTGCAAAAAAAAATAAGGTAGTGTCAAGATTTCTGGGTAGCGTAAACTTTTATGTGTAAAAACTTGAAAGACGGAAAAAGAGGGTGTATTCTCCGTAAGTTACGACCAAATAACTTAAAAGGAGGATACACCCATACCAGTAAAAGATCTGACAGAATTAACAGTAACAGATTTATGGAAGGAATTCAATTTAAGTTTCAAGGGGTATTGGCAAGATCATGACAAGGCAGTGAAAGCATTTAAGAAAAGGCTGATAGAGGAGGCGTTAGATGCAGAACGTAGTGAATGGATATGCTGCAGTCCTTATGAACGCAGTTCTGAGCGTCAAAATCAAAGGAACGGGTACTGGAGGAGATGGATAACCCTGAAGGATGGACGGTTAGAGATACGGATGCCGAGGGTACGGAGCAGAGGATATAAGAGCCAAATAATTCCCCGGTATCAACAAAGGATGAAGCAAGTAGATGAGGCATTGAAGAGGATATTCTTATATGGGGCATCTACGCGTTTAACCGGTGAGGCATTACGGCCAATTCTGGGGGAAGCAGTAAGTGCCTAAACCGTCTTCAATATAGCAAAGAGCCTTGATAGTGAGGTAAAGCAATATCATACCCGTTGGATAGACGATGAATATTTATATCTTTTTTTTAGATGGCATCGTGTTAAAGACGAAGACGGGGTATGGGTCAAAGAAGAAAGTAACCCTTGTGGCATATGGGATAAAGGTAGATGGCAGAAGAGAGCTGATAGATTTTATGGTAATGGGGCATGAGAGTGAAAAGCGGTGGGAGGGGTTTTTAAGCAGGCTGTATATTCGGGGACTTACCGGAGAGGTGTTGGGGCTGATCATCACCGATGGCAAGAAAGGGCTTGAGAATGCAGTGGACAATATCTATCCGCAGGTAAAGAGACAACGGTGCTGGGCACACAAGCTCAGGAATGTCGCGAATAACTTGAAAAGAAAGCATATCGATCAATGCATAAAAGAAGCGAGGAGCATATATAATGCGCACAACAGAAAAGAAGCCGTAACGGCATATAAGAAATGGGCAACCAAATGGAAAGCTCTATCTCCGAAAGCAGTGAGGTGCCTGGAGAAGGATTTAGAAGAGTTGCTGAATGTTTTCTATTGTCCGAAGGAAATAAGAAAAATGGTAAGAACAACCAATGTCATCGAAAGAGCTTTTCGGGAAGCGAGGAGAAGAACAAGGCCAATGAGTTGTTTTAACAATACTCAGAGTATTGAGAGAATTGTTTATGCAGTATTAAGTCATCTGAATGACAAATGGAGAGCAAAACCCTTATTTGAATTTACACAGAGGTCTTGACACTACCAACCCTTTAACTACCATCCATGCTTTCTGTAAGTAATCAACAGAATCTGACCTGATTCAAAATCATTAAGTAGTAGGTGAACTATACAATCGGGGAATTTTGACCGAAATTTTCAGCTGTTTCTTAACTTCCTCCTACCATCAGCTTATGTTATAAAAACAGAAAGCAGGAAAGGCAGGAGGGCTTATATGCTTCCTGGGTCATAGAATCCTCAGTACGGTGTGCCCCCTGTCTCCCAGAGCCATAATAAGGTGATTGGGTCAAAGAATCCTTGTCACGATGGAGGATTGGTCGGGAGACAATACCTGCATTCAGCCTGCAAACACAGGAGGTGGTGCAATGGCTAAGGCCCCGAGGATGATAAGAAATCGCTTTTTAGAATTATTAAATTTTATCGAATAAAAGCATTTTTTCCAACTATTTTTTTATACTGAGGGGTAATTCTCGTACCCGCCTATCGTGCAGACAGGCATGGGGATAAGCGATTATGGAGAAGGTTGGTGGTTTAGGTCGGTTTTGGTAGTTTTAAAGACATTATAGGGCATAAAAAGACAAATTCTCCCTATCAGCCATTGGGGCAATTCCTGGACAGGAGTTAAAAAATTTATACGGCTACGGCGTCCCCTGTTTGTGCCCAGCCGTCGTCAAATGGCTCATAGATTATTTCGCCATGATGGGGCAGTGCTTTCATGTCCGGGGGATCACGGGAAAGGCTCCCCTGCCAAAGACCTATATGCTGAAGAATCTGCCGTATGACAGAAGGATCGGTAATAAAACTTATAATTTTCATTTCACCGCCGCAGTTTGGACAGGTCAGCGGATCAACTTCCCATATCTTTTTGATACATTCCCGCCATGTCCCTGAAGTGGGTTTTTTCGGTTGATAGTCAGTTACGTCTATTATCTCAACATCAGTGTCATTTTCTAATGGCTCATCACCGGGTCTTACCATGCCTCTTTTCAGACGC
>JAMXCX010000068.1 GCA_024542985.1 Candidatus Omnitrophota bacterium
AGGCAAACATATAATTCAAAAAGTTGCCTTATCGCAACGTTTACCGAACGAAATCCCTTACCTACCGGAGTAGTGATCGGTCCTTTCAAAGCTATTCTATTTCTCCGTATAGCTTCAATTGTATCCTCCGGCAAGAGCTTGCCGCAAGCATTTAAAGCAACTTCTCCTGCCTGCTTCCTTTCCCATTCGATATCTACCCCTAAAGCATCTATACAGGTCAAAGTTGCTTCGACCACTTCAGGACCAATACCATCACCGGGAATTAAAGTAATTTTGTAAGCCATAGTTTATCTAAGGGTTACACTTAAAATCCTTATATTTAGTGAGATAATTTATTATTCCTCCGCAATTAACTAACTCTTTCCTAAAATTATCCCAAGGTTTAAACTTTGTAATAAAGATTTTATTCTCATCTTGGATTACCCCTTTATCAATGCTAATACGTATTTTATCACCCTCCTTCATTAAAGATGTCTCTGCCTCTATTAGAGGCAATCCGATATTGAAAGCATTTCTATAAAAGATACGGGCAAAACTTTTTGCCACTACGCATAGCACTCCGGCTTCCTTTATAACCCAAGGGGCTTGCTCTCGGGAAGAACCCATGCCAAAATTTTCTCCAGCCGCTATTATTGAATCATTAGGAGTTATCTCATCGTAAAACCCCGGCCTTATGTCTTCAAAAAGATAATGAGAAAGCTCCTTCATGTCAGTTATTGAAAACTTATAGCGTCCTGAGATTATCCAATCAGTATTAATATTATTTCCAAATTTAAATACCTTTCCCTCAAAAATCATGCTGTCACCTCATTACCTAAAGGCTATCAAACTCAGGAATGCTCTTTACCTTGCTGATCGCCACTTCTTTAGTGATAATTCCTTTGGTGCAAAGCTGTTTTAAGCATTTATCCATGGTATACATTCCGTGCTGCGCGCCCATCTGCAGCATAGACGGAATCTGGGCAATGTCATTTTCACGTATCAGGTTTCTAATCCCCGGGGTGGAAATCATAACTTCACTTGCCATAATCCTTCCCTGACCGTCAGCGCGGGGAAGGAGTACTTGCGACAGCACACCCTGTAAACACTCAGCAAGCTGAACAGTAACTTGGCGCTGCTGGTAAGGGGGGAAAACATCAATTATTCTCTGTATTGTCTGGGGAGCATCGGGAGTGTGCAAGGTAGCTAAAACAAGATGTCCTGTTTCAGCAGCCGTTAAGGTTGTGGCGATTGTATCTAAATCACGCATCTCTCCCACCACTATTACATCAGGATCCTGTCGTAATATTCTTTTTAATGCCTCGGGAAAAGAATGGGTATCAGCATACACCTCTCTCTGTTTTATTATGCTCTTTTTATTAGTGTAAACGAACTCAATCGGATCTTCAATGCATATAATCATTTCAGACCGTTCGGTATTAATGTGATCTAGCATTGCCGCTAAGGTAGTACTTTTACCTGTACCCGTAGGGCCTGTTACCAAAACCAGACCATTTGGTTTTTTAACAAATTCATAGACTACATCCGGGAGACCTAATTCTTCAATACCAGGAATCTTAATTGGAATTCGCCGAAGGGCAGCTTCAACATTACCCTTCTGAAGATGAACATTCACCCTAAACCTATCCATGTTCGCAAGAGCGAAAGAAAAATCCAATTCTTTATCCCGCTCAAATACTGCTTTCTGGTCATCAGTCAACATGCTGTAAATTAAAGTCTTTGCGGTTTCCCTGGTAAATACAGGAAAATCAGTGATTGAAAGCACTCCATCAATTCTTACAACCGGAGAATTACCAACTGTGATATGAAGATCACTAGCTTCCCGCTCCTGTGTTAACTTAAGAAGACTATTTATACTCGCCATTATAGCCACCTCCTATCAATACTTCCGAGTCAATATTGTAAACTCTTATAAAAACCGCCTAGGATCAGTAATTTTGCCTTTAATTGCTGAAGCCACAACTGTGGCCGGAGAAGCAAGATAAATAAAACTAGTAGGATTCCCCATCCTGCCTTTAAAATTCCTATTTGCGCTAGATATTACGACTTCTTTATCGGCAGGAACACCTTGATGCGTACCAACGCAGGGCCCGCATCCAGCAGGTAAAATAATCGCACCAGCCTCTAAAAACACTTTCAATATACCTCGGCGCAAAGACTCTAGAAATATACTGTTTGAGGCCGGCGCCACTAACAATTTAACATTTTTACTTATTTTTTTGCCCTTTAAAATTTTAGCACCAATCTCTAAATCTTCCAATCTGCCATTGGTGCAAGTACCTAAAAAAGCTTGGTCTATTTTAGTATCTTTGCATTTTTCCACCTCAACCCCGTTATCAACGCTATGAGGCTTGGCAACGTAAGGCGAAAACTTGGAGACGTCAATCTCAATGACTTTTTCATAGAAACAATTTCTGTCTGGATAAACTAGCTTGTATTTCTTAACTCCTATTTTTTTGAGATAATCAACTGTCTTTTTATCGGGCGCAATCAATCCGCATTTTGCCCCGAATTCTATGGTCATATTGGTAATAGTGAATCTGGCATCCAAAGACATATTATCGATTACTCTTCCGGAAAATTCAACTGACTTATAAGTCGCTCCGTTTGCGCTCAAGCTATGTATAATGTGCAGAATAACATCTTTACTGTAGACTCCTTTGGGCATCCTACCGCTAACAATTATTTTTATAGTTTCCGGAACTTTAAACCAATTCTTGCCGGTAGTAAGCGCAACAGCCAAATCAGTCGAACCTACCCCGAACGCTGCAGCGCCTAAAGCACCTGCAGTTGAGGTATGTGAATCAGCGCCTAAAATCAGTGCACCGGGATAAGCAAAGCCCTCCTCAAGCATTAGCTGGTGTGATATACCGCAACCGACATCGAAAAACAAATTTTTATTTTCCCTACTAAAGCTCCTCATGCCGGAATGGATTCTAGATACACCCATACTGGGAGAAGGGCTGCTATGATCAATAAACATTGCATATTTTTTAGGATTCTTAATATCACGTTTTGCCTTGGAAAGACTATCCAGAACTAATGACGTAGTACCATCCTGAGAAAAACAAAAATCAACCTTACAAACCCCAACCTCACCGGCAACTAAACTTTTTGAGGCGTGTTGTGAAAGTATCTTTTCAATTATTGTTTTAGCCATTGTTTATAAATCTTTTTATCCTTTTTACGCCTTTAGATATCTGTTGGGTGTCTGTAGAAAAGCTAAGCCGCACAAAACCTTCCTTGCCAAAAGCATCAGCAGGTATACAAGAAACTAACTCCCTCTCTAGCAACTTCGTCGAAAAATCAAACGAACTCAAACCAGTTCGACTAACATCGCAAAACATATAAAAAGTACCTTCCGGCTTAAGAGCCCTCAGTTTATCGCACCCGCTAAGGCCACTCAATAAAAGGTCCCTGCGTTCTTGAAATTTAGCTCTCACATTGTCTTTCCAGTTTTTATCCCTTAGCGCAGCTAATGCTGCTTGCTGCGATATAGAACAAGCACAAGAAGTGGTATGGTCTATTATCTTAGAAATTTCATTAATTATATCACTAGGTGCTGCCAAATACCCCATACGCCACCCTGTCATAGAAAATGTTTTTGAAAATCCGTTTACGGTAATTGTAAAATCCTTTGCTCCTCCTAGAGAGGCAAAACTTACATGTTTTTTATTGTCATAAGTAAGAACCTCATATATTTCATCACTAACAACAAATATCCCCTTATCTTTAACTACCTCATATATATGGAACAATTCCTGCTTTGAATAAGTTACCCCGGTAGGATTATTAGGGTAGTTAAGTATTAAAATTTTAGTCTTGGCAGTAATTACTTTTTCTAACTCTTTGGGATTTATTTTAAAATTATCTGTCTGGAGGGTAGGTAAAAAAACTGTGTTTGCGCCAATGAGCTTAACCATTTCGGGGTAACTCACCCAGTAAGGCGAAGGTATAATCACCTCATCGCCAAAATCCAGGAGTCCGAACAAGGCAACAAATAACGCATACTTTGCGCCGGTTGTGATGATTATGTTGTCTTTGCTGTAAATTAAATTATTCTCTTCCTGCAACTTCGCTGCTACAGCTTCTTTTAACTCCTGTATTCCTGTGGACGGGGTATACTTAGTAAAGCCTCTATCAATTGCTTCCTTAGCTGCCGTTTTAATAAATTCCGGTGTATCAAAATCAGGCTCTCCAGCAGCAAAATTTACTACATCCTTACCTTCTTTTAGTAATTTTTTGGTTAAAGCAGTTATTTTAAGAGTGGTAGATTTCTTGAGTAACGATACACGCGGATTTATCATCGCTTTTAAAAATAGTCTTTGACCTTTTATAAATTGACTGCGATTTATCTAACATTAGGCAAAATACTTAAAGACTTTACCTAGTCGACTGCAACAGGGACTTTTATCGTCAGCTCAAAAACTAGCTCGCGGTGGCTTTCTTTTTTTGGAAAATTTTCTTTACACCGGACATAATACCTTTTTTGGGCTTTATGCCTTTGGGGGAAACTTTCCTTTCTTCATCCTTCTGTGAAGGTTTAATGCCGTCAGCCGATTTTTCTTTTTTTATGCCTTTGGCTTTCTTATGCCTAACTGTCAACTCTAAGATAGAAAGCGGTGCCCCATCGCCTTTACGTTTGCTTACAGTTAAAACTCTTGAATATCCTCCGGGGATATTCAAGAATCTAGGTCCTATAATTTCAAAAAGCCGCTTAACTAAGCTGTGACTCTTAAGCCTGCGATATGCTAGACGCCGGTGAGAAAGAGAATCTTTCTTGGCCCAGTTAATCAGTTTATCGACATCAGTGCGTAAATACTTAGCTCGAGCGGTAGTTGTGATTATTCGCTCATTAATAATTACTGCCCTTAGCAATGATGAGACCAATGCTCTTCTTTGACCTCGAGGACGTGAAAATTTTTGGCTTTTCTTC
>JAMXCX010000006.1 GCA_024542985.1 Candidatus Omnitrophota bacterium
CTTAATATCGGTAAACTTAGGGTAGAAGAAAATATCCTATGGAGCTTTGCTCCGCATGATATCTCGGTAATACTTATGCTCTTAGGGGAAGAACCCATAAAGGTGTGGGCCAGAGGCGGAGATTATTTGAATAAAGGTATTCAAGATACAACATTAACCAGTCTAGAGTTCAGAAACGGGATTAAAGGGCATATTTTTGTAAGCTGGCTTCATCCTTATAAAGAGCAAAAGTTAGTCGTTGTAGGCTCAAAAGCTATGGCTGTTTTTGATGATGTAAGTAAAGAAAAACTTTTTATCTATCCGCATAAAATAGAGTGGAAGGAGGGCAAGGTGCCAATTGCCCATAAAGCTGAATATTATGTTGTTAAAGTGGAAGAAAAAGAACCGCTGAAAGAAGAATTGCTGCATTTTATCAATTGTGTAAATACAAGGACAAATCCAAAAACCGACGCAGAAGAAGCTTTGAGGGTGCTTAAGGTATTAGAGCAAGCTGAAGAGTCTTTAAAGGAGTCGTAATATGAAAAGACAAGTTGGAAAAATAAAGAAAGTATTCATCCATAAAAGTTCTTATGTTGATAAGAATGTAAAAATTGGAGAAGGAACGAAGGTCTGGCATTTTTCTCATATTCTTGCAGACTCTAAAATAGGTAAGAACTGTATTGTCGGACAAAATGTAATGATAGGGCCGGATGTAAATATTGGGCAAGGCTGTAAAATTCAGAATAATGTATCGGTGTATAAAGGAGTCAATTTGGCTGATGGAGTTTTTGTCGGGCCTTCAGTAGTCTTTACAAATGTAATAAATCCGCGTGCCTTTATTGAACGAAAAGATGAATTCAGAAAAACATGGGTAAAGATAGGAGTAACTATCGGGGCAAATGCAACAATTGTCTGCGGAGTAACTATTGGCAAATATGCTTTTATCGGGGCAGGGGCTGTAGTCACAAAAGATGCCCCGGATTATAGCCTTGCTTGCGGTATACCGGCAAAATTTTCTGGCTGGGTGTGTATGTGCGGTCTTAGGCTAAATTTTAGAAAAGACAACGCAAAATGTAGTAAGTGCTACTGTGAATATATTAAAGTTAAGGGTGTGGTTAGACAGCGTAAAAAATAAAGCTCTATGAGTGTTATATTCCACCGAAATGATATTTTAAAAGATCCTGCTCATGCTTGGCAGGCATACAAGAGTAATCCCGATTTTTTTAAATTTCCTGAGAGGATTACGGTTGAAATAACTAACAGGTGCAATTTAAAGTGCAGCATGTGTCCCCGCAACAATGTTGCTATAGAGCCGCTGGATATGCCTATAGAGCTATTCGAGAAAGTGATTGATGAGGCTGCCCAGTTTTTGCCAATTTGTTTTGTACCTTTTTTTAGGGGGGAATCATTATTGCACCCGCAGTTTATCGAGATGCTTTCCTATGCAAAGGTTAGGGGTTTAAAACCCATACAATTAGCCACAAATGCTTATTTTCTTGACGAGCAACTTGGCAGCAAGATTTTAGACTTAGAGATAGATTTTCTATCTTTCAGCGTAGACGTGAATAATCCGGAAGTTTATAAAAAAATCAGGAAGAATTCAGATTTCGAGAGTGTGTTTTCGAATATTTTGCATTTTCTTTCCGAGAAAGAAAAAAGAGAAGCTAATTTACCTCTGGTTCAGATTTCTGCAGTTAAAACAAAAGAGAATGTTTCTTTTATGAAAGATTTTATTAGTTTCTGGAAGAGAAAGGCCGATCGAGTTAGAATATACTATGTCCATTCTCAAGATGGCAGGTTGGGGCATAACCAGAAAGATGATGTTGGCAAGTGGCAGAGGAAACCCTGCTTAAAGCTGCTTAGCGATATTGTTATCTATAGTAACGGCCAGGTAGCTCTTTGCAACCACGATTGGCAGAGGCAAGAGTTTATCGGGGATGTGACAGTAAGCTCTATTGTAAATATCTGGAATAATCCGGTTTACAAAAGCATAAGGCAGCGACATCTCGATAATAATTTAAGCGGCTTTACTCCTTGTAACTATTGTTCCTACTGGCAGGCTCCCTATTTAAAAGAAGCTATGATCGGAGAGGTTTATGAAAAGGATTGATTTTTTTAGAGCAAGTGTGGTTAGTATTTAAGAAAGGTGAGAAGTTGTATTTTTAAGTAAAAAAATGTGTGGGATAGCGGGTATAATTAATTTAAATAAATCACCAGTCAATAAAAGCATACTTTCGGCGATGACTGATTCTTTAGCCCATCGCGGCCCTGATGGCCGCGGCATTTATGTTGATAAATTTCTGGGGTTAGGACACAGGCGATTAGCCATAATCGATTTATCAGAACGTGCATCGCAGCCCATGTTTAGTGAGGATGAAAATTTCATCATAACTTACAATGGTGAGGTATATAATTTTAAAATCTTACGTCAGAAGTTAAAAAAACAAGGAGTTAATTTTAGATCTCAGTCAGACACAGAGGTGGTTCTTAAATCTTTTATCAGATGGGGAGTTAATTCGATAGAAAAATTTAATGGAATGTTTGCTTTTGCGGTTTGGGATAAAAGCAATAAGGTATTAACTTTAGCCCGCGACAGATACGGGATAAAACCGCTATATTATTGGCAAAAAGGCGATTTATTTCTTTTCGCCTCAGAAATAAAAGCCTTCTTAAAACATCCAGAGTTTAGAGTTAAGGTAGACCACAAGGCCTTATTAGAGTATTTTACTTTTCAAAACATCTTCAGCGATAAAACTCTTTTTAAAGGAGTTAAGATTTTAGCCCCGGGGCATTTTATGCAGGTCTTTCTTAAAAACGGTATTAAAATAAATACAAAACAGTACTGGGATTTTTCTTTTCAGGAACGCAACCCGGCAAAGAATCAGGATGAATGCCTAGAGGAGCTGGATCGCTTGTTTAACCAGGCGGTTAAGCGTCAGCTTGTAGGTGACGTTGAGATCGGCTCTTATTTAAGCGGGGGAATAGATTCTGCCTCGATAACTGCCGTTGCTTCCGGGAATTTGAAGGAGTTAAAAACTTTTTGTATCGGCTTTGATCTGTCTTCAGCTTCAGGTTTAGAGCTTTCTTTTGACGAGCGGCAAAAGGCCGAGTATATCTCTTATCTTTACCAGACCGAGCATTACGAGATGGTTTTAAAGTCCGGAGACATGAAAAGATGTATGAGCCAGCTAATTTGGTCATTAGAAGATTTACGCTTAGGACAAAGTTATCCCAACTTCTACGCTTCAAAACTTGCCTCACGATTCGTGAAAGTTTGTCTGGACGGTGCTGGCGGGGATGAGTTGTTTGCGGGTTATCCATGGAGATATTACGCTCCTCTTAAAAGTAAAGATTTTAGAGGTTATATAGATGGATATTATAAATATTGGCAGAGGTTAGTTCCTAATAAAGTGCTTAAAAGTTTATTTTCACCGATAAAAAGTCAAATTAAAAATGTCTGGACGGAGGATATCTTTAGAAATGTGTTTCCTAATCATCAGCCCCTCCCTTCTACCCCAGAAGAAAATATAAACTTATCACTGTATTTTGAAACAAAAACTTTTTTGCATGGCCTTTTGCTCATAGATGATAAGCTGAGCATGGCTCATGGTTTAGAGGTGAGAGTGCCATTTTTGGATAATGACCTTGTGGATTTTGCAGTTAAGCTTCCGGTCGGATTGAAATTAAAAAATATCAAGAATATTCTTAGAATCAAAGAAAATGAATTCGCCAAAAAAGACCGATATTTTAATAGAACAAAAGATGGGAAGATGATCCTGCGTAAGGTATTGGGAAAATACGTAGGCAAGAATGTAGCTTCGCAGCATAAACAGGGATTTTCCGGTCCAGATGCCAGTTGGTTTAAGGGGGAGAGCATAGATTATGTCAGAAAGATGCTTCTAAGCAAAGAAAGCGAAGTCTATAAATATTTAGATTACAGGGTCGCGCGTCAATTGATCCAAGAGCATTTAGATGGAAAGCAGAATAGGCGCTTGTTAATATGGTCTTTATTGTGTTTTGAACAGTGGTTAAGGATATTTATAACCTCTTGAGAAAAAGAAGGGGTGATAAAAGCCATATGAAAAGTATTTTAGTTACCGGAGCCAGAGGCTACATAGGATCGAATTTAATTGAGGCTTTGAACGCTAAGAAAGAGTATCGCATTTTTGCTCCGATGAGGGAAAACGGGTGTGATTTTACTCTTAAGAATTGGACGCAAAATATTCCGGTCAAAGAGAGCGATGTGGTCGTTCATCTTGCCCAATCCAGGTTTTACCGAGAATTTCCTGATAAGGCCGATGATATTTTTGATGTAAATATAAGGGCGACCTTTGATTTGCTCAATTGGAGCAGGACTCATGCTGTAAAGAGATTTGTTTTTTCTTCCTCTGGAAGTGTATATAAACAAGAAAAGCGAAAGATACTCGAGACAGATGAATGTTGTCCGAATACAATGTATGCGGCATCTAAACTTTGCGCAGAACATTTAATCCGCCAATATTCAAAATTCTTTGAAGTAGTTATAGTTAGGCCTTTTAGCGTATATGGTCCCGGTCAAACAGGGAATATTATTCCGGCAGTAATTGAGAGGGTGAAGAATGATGAGCAAATTACCCTTGCTCAGGATAAGGGGATGTTCTTGACCCCAATTTTTATTTCAGATTGTGTAAGAGTTATTGATAAGATTATTTTCTCGCCACTTAATAATAGAGAGCTTACGGTTAACCTCTCGGGGAATGATATTGTTAGCCTGCGTGATATAGTAATGCGGATCGCAGAAAATTTACACCTTAAACCAAACATTCAAAATATACCTCAGGAGCCTAAATGGTTGTGTGGTGATAATACTTTGATGTGCGGGTTTTGCCGGCCAGATATATCGCTAGCCTCAGGATTGGAAACGATTTTAAATGGATAAGAGTATAGTAATTACAATGGATACGGATTGGGTTCCAGATGAAGTTTTGGAATATTCGCTTAACTTACTCGATTCCCATGGTGTACGCGCAACGCTTTTTATGACAAACCCTGTTAAGTTAGATACTAAGAATCATGAAATAGGCATTCATCCGAATTTTACATCATTTGATTTCAAGAAACATATCAAAGAATGTTTAGAGATTTATCCTCAGGCAAAAGGAGTTCGCTCTCATTCTTTATTCTATAGTGAACGACTACGCGAGGTATATTCTCATTATGATATTGAGTATCAAAGTAATTTTATGATGTACCGACAATCAGGAATTCGCCCTTTGTGGATTGCGCCAACCACGCTAGAATTGCCTTTGTATTGGATGGATAATTTCTACATGGAAATGGAGCAAGCTCCCGGATTTGAGATCGGAGAGCTCACTCTAAATATAAAGGGGCTAAAAGTTTTTTGCTTCCATCCCATACACATTTTCCTTAACACCGAAAGATTAGATCGCTATGATGAAGCAAAAAATTACCATAACGATGTCAAAAAACTTCTTGAAATGCGTAATGTAAATAGGCGTGGAGTTAAGGATATTTTTTTAGAGTTAGTGAGATATATCAAAGAAAATAATATTGAGTCAAAAGTGCTTGGTGACATTAGCAAGAGTTTCAAAAATAGTTAACAGGGTAAAAGGTTCACCGAGCTTGTAAGGCTGGTTCTCAGATGTATGCGTATAGTTTTAATTAATCCTCCACAAAACGAAGAAGACTTAAGGTCAGCCTTTAGCAAGGGCAAAGGATTTATTTTGCCTTATAATTTGTTAAGTCTAGGGACTTATTTGAAACAGGGGGGAGCGCAAGTAGATATATTGGATTGTGTTGCCGAAGGGATCAATGCGGATAAACTGTCCGAGATAGTACGAACGCGCAGCTATGATATGGCAGGAATTACCGCGTTTACTTTTACAGTACCCCAATTGTATAAAGCAGCGCAAGTAATAAAGAATAGTTCTCCGGCAACAAAGATAGTGTTAGGAGGAATCCATGCTTCTGTTTTACCGGAGCAAACTCTAGAAAGATGCCAATGGGCTGATTTTGTTGTGATTGGTGCGGGCGAAAAAACTCTGCGAGGGTTAATGGAAGCGATAGAAAACAGTAAGGGATTTGAAAATATACCAAATTTGGTCTACAGAGAAAAAGGGCAAGTAAAAACTACAGAATTAAAGCCAATACTTATGGACCCTAAAGAACTGCCCATCCCGGATTATTCTTTGATAAAGATGCAGCTTTATGTGCCGCATTCCGGTAATTATAGGGTTCTTCCCACCTATAGTTTTTATGCCAGCAGAGGATGCCCTTACTCGTGTGCATTTTGTTCCGCAAATATTGTTTTAGGAAAGCAAGTTAGGTATAAAGAGATAGGGAGAGCTATTAAAGAAATAAAGATTTTAGCACAGGATTATGGAGCTCAAGGGCTTATCTTTCAAGATTCAACGTTCACGTTGGATAGAAAATGGGTTAAAGAGTTTTGTTCCCGCATGGTTAGAGAAAAACTTACCTTAGTCTGGAGAGCCAATACAAGGGTAGATTGCGTGGATGTCAACTTGTTGCGCGTAATGAAACAAGCCGGGTGCTATAGAATCAACATGGGGTTTGAGTCTGGAAATCAGGATACTCTAGATTTTTTAAAAAAGGGGACGACAATAGGTCAAAATATTAGTGCCGCAAGAATGGTGTTAGATGAAGGGTTAGAATTAGGAGCTTCTTTTATAATAGGTCTCCCTAACGAAAATATGGAAAAGGTCTTAAATACGATATGTTTTGCTAAAAAAATTGGGGCTAGGTTTACTCAATTCTATTTGCCGGTTCCTTATCCGGGAACAAAATTGCGAGAATTGTGTCAAGAAGGAATGAGAGAAAATGCGCAGTGGAAGGATTATAGCTCGCGGGATTTTTCCAAGGCAGTATATATTAATAAAAATTTTTCCGAAGACGAATTTAAAAAGTTAACAGATTTTGCTTACCAAAAATATTATTGCAATTTTAAAGCGATAAAAAGAATATTGTTTCCTATAAAAAGCATGGCTGAGTTTAAGGATAGTCTGAAAATTTTAAACGAGATTCGCAAAAAATGGTTAAACCAATCGTTTAAAAAAATAACTTGTTGTCAGGAAGTGAGGGTTTGTAAGGATGATGTTGTCGGATGAGTTTCTACGTAAAACCGCAAAGTTTATTTCTTCTACCCGTAGCAGAGATTTTTTTCTCAGGATGTATCAAAAACCCGAGGAAATATATATAAAACGGATACGGAATATCAATTTTGTCGATAAAAGTTGTGTTTTAGATGCTGGTTGTGGTTTTGGGCAATGGAGCATAGCGTTGGCAAGTTTGAATAAACTAGTTTATGCAATAGAGACAGATATGACTCGTCTTGAGGTGGCAAGAAAAGTTGCGAATCAAATCGGCGTGAAGAATATCAAGTTTATGCGCGTAGATATAGAGAATATCCCGATGCAAGGGGCAAGCGTAGATGCAATATTTTGTTACAGCACAATTTATTACACTGATTTAAAAAAAACTCTCAACGAGTTTTATCGTGTCTTAAAGCCCAATGGAAAGCTTTATTTTAATACGAATGGGCTAGGATGGTATATTTACAATATTATTGAGCGACCATATTCAGCGATAGATTTTGATCCGCAGCAGATTGCTAGTGAAGCAGTAAAAATATTTTTAGATGATTTTGAAGGTAAATGTGCGGGGTCTGAGAGGCAACCGGTCATTACCTCTCGGCATATCATTAGGAAAATCTTATCCGAGACCGGATTCGACGAAGTTATCGTGGAAGGTGAAGGTAAAATTGTAGCTATTGCAGACAGGGACCTTTCTCTTTCGTTTTTTGAGGAGAACTATTATGGACAAGAGGGGGTTTTTGAGGTTTTATGCAAAAAGTAAATCAAGATATGCCTTAATGTGTAGGATTAACTGAGCCTTATTGTTATTATGAGAAACATTTTTTTTATCATAGGCGTTGCAAGAAGCGCAACCACGGCGGTTGTTAATATCTTTAGCATTAGCAAGAACTCCAAAGTGTTTGTTGAACAGGAACCAAAACTTTGCATAGAGGCTAGGCGGCTTTATAACGGAAGTCTTGATAGCCCCAAGGAGTTTATTAAAAAAGCAAAAGAAGTGCATATCAACGCTGTCATAAACGAGGGGTTTATATATGGGGATAAGAATCCTAATTATTTACCTTTTATTCCTTCCCTCGATGCCCTTTGGCAACCTAAATTTATTTTCGTAGTACGAAATGGACGGGATGTAGTTCGTTCTTTGATGAACTGGCATAATGTTTGTCGGGGTAATATTTTTGGAATGAAAGAAGACGATGAGACTTCGAATATCATTTCTCCAGAGCAAGACAAGTGGGATTATAGTCGATTAAGACCAAATTGCGGCGAACCGTATTTTAAAGAATGGAAAAGACTGAGTCGTTTTGAGAAATGCTCATGGTACTGGAATGAATTTAATATAATCATGTTTGATTGTATCGCAAGGCTGGAGAAGAGAAAATGGCGCTTGATTAATATTAATACGATAAAGGCAAAAGATTTTAAAGACATTTTTGATTTTTTGGGATTAAATAATTTCAGCGCAGAGAGAGTAAAAAATATATTGGACGCGTATATCAATTCATCAATAGGGCGGATGGGTGTAGCGAAAAGTTTTCCCGAAAGTAACCTTTGGACTGTTGAACAGGATGCGAAATTTGATAAATACGCAGGGAAAATGATGGAAGAGTTAAGGTATTATTGATATGGAGTTAGTTTTTATATTAGTGATAGCGGTCGTTTCTCGTATTATATTTTGGTTGCCTAAGCAGAGCAGTGATGAGTATGCACATATATGGATGATTAAACAGCGCAAGCAATATGGCGCTTCTTGGGAAGATGATGTAAAACGCTCTATTATTAAGGGGTATAGAGGATATCCTTCTACGCCGCATTCAATTATTTCTTTCTTCCCGGAAAAGTGGTGGTTTGTAGTAGGAAAACTTTTAAATGTGATTTATGATTTTATCGCTATCACCATAGTATATTATACAAGTTCATTTCTATTCACTGATGCTTTGAACATAAAATTAAAATGGGCGATTAATGCGCCGTTGGCTGTTACCTTTCTCTATGCTACTTCTCCCATATTGCACCCGGTTACTTCAAGGCTTAAAGCTATAGGGGGCCGAACTATGGGGAATGTTTTATGCTTGTTGTATATTATATTGTTTGGATACGCATTTTTGTATCAACGGCCTTTTTTTTATATTATCTGTATCCCGCTTATTTGGCTGATTATTCGCTCATCACAATTTGCAATGCAATATATCGTATTTATATCTTTGGCGTTATCGATTTTTTATCGTAGCTTAACGCCAATTGCATTAATAGGCATTGCCGGAATGTCCGGAGTGCTAATGCCAAAGTTGAGAATAAAGAAGCTCCTTCGGCGTAAATTAGACCACTATATTTGGTTTATAAGAAATGCTGAGGCGAAAGGAACAACAGCTAAAGGTAGAAATAGTTTAAAAAGTATTCTGCTGTTGCCAATATATTTTTTCACGGATATAAAGCGGTGTGTGAATTTATGTTTTACAAAAATAACTCCTTTTATTATTCTCTATTCAGTTCCTCTCTTGGGGCTGTTTGCTTATTGGTTTATGAAAGATCCGAAAAGTATAGATATATTTATGGCGAACAATATTAGCATATATCTGTCAGTGCTTTCTATTTCGACTTTGCTGATTTTTATTCTAACTTCTTTAAAACCTTTTCTTTTTCTGGGGGAAGCGGAAAGATATTTTGAGTACGGCATAGGAGCCTGGCATTTCTTATTCATTTATTACCTGATAAAAAAAGACATTAATACGGACATTATATTTTGGGTTTTATGGTGTCATGGTCTAGCTATACTGTTAAACTTCATGTATTCTTGCCTTAGTGATCCTGAGAGAAAAATAAGATCTGAAAAAACCGAAGCTTTTATAGATCTCATAAACTATCTTAGTGCTCAAGTGGGATTGCGTATACTCACTATTCCTACAAAGTGGAGTTATAAAATTGCTACATATCTTGATAATCCAGACTTTAATTTTTACTACAACCATATTTGCCGGCACGATATCATTGATGGAATTAAATATATGGAGGAAGATTTTGTTGTTCTAAATTATGTAAAACCAAACATGCATTATTTTGTGGATAAATATGGTATCAATACGGTTATCGTTCGAAAAAGAGAGTTAGAGACGGCGCGGCAAAAGGGAATAAACTATCAAGTTAACAATAAAACATTTGAGAACGAAGATTATATCGTTTTTCAACCAGTATAGCGAGAAAGGGCCAGGGTAATAATTTTTCTTTGAACCAGTCTATTATGATTTTAGCCAAAGTGGAGCTGTATTGATTATGAGTAAGCTAAAAAAGTTTTTTCATTTAGCCGGGCTATATTCAATAGGCTCCGTATTAGAGAGGGCTTTATTTTTCATTTTTATCCCCATCTATACTTTTTATTTGGGAATTTACGAATATGGGATTATAGCTTTGATGGGTATAACAGTATCTTTATTGGCGCAGCCGCTTTCCGCCCCTGTAATTTCAGGATTTATTCGATATTACCATTCACCGGAATATAAAGATAAAAAGGGATCGCTTTTGTTTAGTAGTTTTATTCTGCTATGTCTGCAAGCCTGTGGTTTGGCAGTAGTATTTTATTGTCTTCGTAATCTTATTTCAAAACTTGTTCTGGCCGACGTTAACCTAGTTAATATAGTGAGCCTATACTCAGTCATACTGTTTTTGAGGCCAGTATCTAACTTTCTGCTGAATTTTGTACGCCAGGAGGAAAAAGCCAGAATGTTTATTGTGCTTTCGTGGCTAAAATTTGTCGTTTCTTCTTTGGTTAGCTTAGTCGGGCTTATTTATCTTAATCTAGGGATTCTAGCTTTAATCTATGGAGTTCTTCTAGGGTTAGCCTGCGATATAATTTATGTTTTTCCCATGTTTTGGAGGAATTCTATTCATCAATTTAGCGTTTCGGTGCTGAGAGAGCCGCTTAAGTATGGGTATCCGCGCATTTTGGATAATTTTTCGAATCTATTGATACAATCAGGGGACAGGTATGTGCTAAAAATATTTTTTCCTCTTTCCGTAGTAGGATTGTATGGATTTGCTTATCATTATGCGGGCGTAATAAGTATTTTTTTATTGGCTCCTTTAAGATATGCCATTCAACCTATAGCTTTGGAACAAGAAGCTACCCCAGAAAAGCAGAAAGAGTTTTTAAGGCGAGCGGCTATTTACTTTTCTTTTATCAGCATGGCTTTTTGTTTATTCATAGCATTGTATAGTCAGGAGATAATTGGGTTAGTGGTAAGGAAGAAAGAATTTATGGCTGGCAGTGGCCTCATTGCCCTAATAGCTTTTTCTTATCTTCAGCATGGGTTGGGTAATTTTTTTGGGTGGGGATTGATCATGTCTAAACGGTCTTTTTATCTCAGTTTAAATGTTCTTATTAGCGCAATTGTTAATATTAGCTTAAATTTCTTTTTTATTCCGCTCTGGGGTGTTCTTGGTGCAGCTTTAGCCACGGTAATTTCTTATTTTGTGTGGAATGGGCTCAAATTATATCATTCCGCTAAGTTTTATGATCTTCATTTTGACCTAAAACGTTTAAGCTTTATTACAGGCTTAGGTATAATTCTCTACCTTTTTTCTTTGGTCATTGCTAATGGTGAAACTATAGTTTTAAATGTAATAACTAAATTTCTGCTAATAATGAGTTATTTCGGAATTTTTTTTATCACCAAGTTTTTTACTAATGAAGAAAAGAAATATTTAAAAAAATTGTGGCTGAGTGTTACGAAACATGGATTGCGGAGGGGGATTTAAGTTTAAGCAAGCGCATAAATAATGAATTTGATTCAGTGCGCAGGGCGTTAATTTGTGTTGGGCAGAATGAAGGCGTACCTGAATAATAATCCTTAAAGACAAAAGGCAGATAGTAGAGCGTCTGCAGATAACGATTATATTTAGTTTTTTGGAAGGGGGATGTGTATGTTGCGTAAATGTTTATGGCTGGCTAGAGAATTGTTTGATTTTAATCTAGAAATGATAAATGAAAAAATAGCTAGTAAAAGAATGTCATTCGGTAAACCCATCGATTACGCTTCTTTGCCCCGAAGAGTTTATGAACAAGCTCCATGTTGCTTTGTGCTTTCAACGGGAAGGTGCGGAACAAAACTTTTGACTAAATTAATGGGGCTTTCAAAGGAAATAAAATGCAAACATGTACCTTTTCCCGAGTTAATATATTTTTCCAAGTTAGCTTATGAAACTTTTGAAGAAGATAGGAAAAAATTTAAATTTGCTATCAATATGGCAAGGTATGAGTTAATTCAAGAGGCTTTTTTGCGAAAGCAGACCTATGTGGAGACAAACAACCGGATTACCTTTTTTGCCCCTTTTTTAACAGAAATTTTTAAGCAAGCAAAGTTTATACATTTAGTTCGTCACCCCGCAGATTTTGTCCGTAGCGGAATTAATCGTGAGTGGTATAAGGGAAGAAATATCCATGATACAGGAAGAATAGTACCTCAGCATAATAAACAGATTGATTGGTCAGAAATGACGCAGATTGAAAGAATCGCCTGGCTATGGAATGAAACCAATCAGTTTATCGAGAATTTTAAGCTAAACTTAAAAGATCCCGATCGGATTTTGTTTGTTAAGGCAGAAGATTTATTTTCCCGGCCAGAAACAACCCAAAAAGTGTTTAGCTTTTTAAAGCTGGTTTCGCCGCCAATAAAAAAGATCACCAAAATAATTAGACGCTCAGTTAATGTCCAAAGAAACAGTTATTGCTCTAAATACGATCAATGGAAACAGCAAGAGAAAGATCAATTGAGCAAATACGCAGGATTATTTTCAAAATATAATTATAATCTGTAATATTTTTTAAATTTTCTCAGCTACAATTTACCAAATTAAATTGGACACATAAGGGATTAATCGTATGGATAGGGATGAACTTAAAACGTTATACGAAATAGAACTGTCGGGGAAAAGTCTTTCTTTGCCGGATTATGCCCCTCAACTTGTATATATTGCATTTTTTGCCAGAAAAAAAAGCCATAAATATTTTAGATGCCGGATACGGGAATGGGTGGTATGAAGTTAAAACTGAAAGAATTAGGATACAAAAATATGTATGCTGTCAATATCCTTGATTCAGTAAATGTGGACGATGTAATATATAAATAGGCAAGCATTGATAATTTACCGTTTGACGATAGTTTTTTTGATTTCATCTATTGTAATTCAGGCATTCACTATCTCGGTGTTCCTACTCAAACGGTTAGGGAATTTAGACGCGTTTTAAAAGATAAAGGGATATATATCATCACTGCCAATACTAAATATTCACTGTTTACTTTATGGCGAAAAATAAGACTCTTTTTTAACTTGCTGGCAGTCAGTTTCCACACCGCGAATGAGTATAGAAAGTGCTTTGAGGATAATGTATTTTGAATCCTTTAGGCTGATAGGTATCGTATGGGCCATTTTTTTTCTGATTTTAAATACAAGGTAGCTAAAATTTTTAATAAGCGGTTTAACTTCGGGATAAAGCTGCCTAAGAAAAAAATTTCTAAAAATAAAATTTTTGCGCATATAAGATCGATTTTAACCTACCACTCTATTGTAGTAGTTAGAGTGAGGGAGAAGCTATGATTACAGTAGAGATTCCTAATAATTTTAAGGAAGAAAGAGAATATATTATCGAAGTAATGCTAGGCGAGTTCTTGGGCCTTGAGCATAAGATTGAAGTAAGAGATAAGAACGATTATATAATCAAGATGTACGATGGTAAAGAACTCATCATAAAAGACTCTTTTTTTTCGGCTTTCAAGGATGGGTTAGAATATCTGAATATAAAAAGTCTGCCGAAAAAAATTAAGTTTTCTAAAAACAAGTTTATAGCAGAAGATAATATCCCGATTATTTACGGAGATAGCAGCATAGCAATTACAAGAAATCAAATAATTTGTGATATTGATATTTTTTCCTCAAGTTTCTTTATGCTTACGCGTTGGGAAGAATATGTTAATACGGCTAAGGATAGGCATGGCCGCTTTCCGATGGAAGAAAGTTTAGCTTATAAGACTGGTTTTTCGCATCGGCCTATAGTAAATGAATACGTTGAGATGTTATGGAATATGCTTGTTTTTCTTGGGTGCAAGCAGTCGAGGAAACGAAGAGAGTTTCAGCTTATTGCGACGCATGATGTAGATAGGGTTTGTCGATGGGGATCGATAGCTCAGTCTATAAAATATTTCTTTAAAGATTTAGGAAAACAAAAAAAGTTATTTTGTTTTGGTTCAAATGATAAGGAGCAAGTTGAAGATACGAATGGCAAGAAATATTTTCCTTCAATGGAGGCTATCAAGGATTTTTTTTTAACAAAGACGGGAATAAAAAAGGATCCTTTCGCGACTTTCGACTACTTGATGGATATGGCTGAGCGGTTTAATATTAAAGCGCATTTCTTTTTCATGGCCGGCGGGAACAGCTCTTTTAATAGACAGTATCCTCTAAGCGCTTCCGATTTCTATAAATTGCTAACAAGAATAGATGAGCGAAAGCATAAGATAGGGTTTCATCCCAGTTATAATTCATGTTTAGATAAGGAACAATGGGATAAAGAATACAAAGAATTTTCATTATTTTCACCGCAGAAGGTTTTATGCGGACGCCAACATTACCTACAATTTGAGGTGCCTAATACTTGGCAGATATGGAATGATCATAATATGTTGTGGGATAGCACGTTAGGGTTCGCTGAGAAGGAAGGATTTAGATGCGGGGTCTGTTATGAATATAGTGCCTATAATATCCTGACGCGAAAAAAATTACGGGTAAAAGAATTGCCCTTAATCGTGATGGATAGCAGTATAGTTTTTTATCAAAATTATCCTCCTCAAGAAGCAGAGATAAAGATTAGAGAGATGATTTTTCGGGTGAAGAAATTTAAAGGGAATTTTGTGTTTCTTTGGCACAATTCTAGTTTTAATGTGGCGCCGTGGCAAGAGTACGAGTTTGTTTATGAAGCAGTGTATGAGGCAGTAAGGTAAAGAGCAAAGTTTTTGGTGTTTTTAGCCAGTCCGGCAGGGTATTACTAATATATGGCGATTTATAAATTTTGCAATAGGGAAGAGAGTATATAAACTGTAAATTCCTAAGATTAGTTTTTTATTATTCCTGTTTTTTATGTTACTTACAGTCTGTAACGGGGGAGAACGGATGAGATTAAATTGACAAAGCACTATATATAATTTAGAATAAGATATATAGGGTTAATTTAATTTAGAATTCTTAAACGGTGCAAAAACCGCTAGGGGGAGTTCTATCTGCTTCGTTATGGCTAGGTAATAAATATTATAAACTATAATTTTGAGGGGAAAAATAGGTGAAAAAGCTTAGCTTTTTGAATAATATTGGTAAACCGGAAAATTTCTCAAAGCTGACTAAATTCTTAAGAGTTGAAAGCAGAGAATTTACATGCCTTAATTTGGGGAGTTGTTTTCTTAAGGGCTTGGTGGTTAAAGGTAAAAAAGTTATAAGTTATTTTTCAGAGAAAAATGAAGGCTTGGAAGCAACAATAAAAAGATTACGGGATGAGAAGAAAATTTCCCTGCGAGATGTACGAGTTTCCGTTAAAAATCCGTCTTGCTTGGTAAGATACTTCTCATTTCCTAAAACAGATAGGAAAAAATTAAGACAGACTCTTTTTTACGAGTTAAATAAATTCATACCCTTTCCTTCCGAGGAGGTATATTTTGATTTTTTTGTCTTAAAAGAAACTAATCCTTCGGAGTTATTGATACTTTTAGCGGTAGCTAAGAAAAACTTTGTTGATAAAATCCTCAGCATCTTTAGCAATGCTAACCTTAATGTTTCCGAAATAAATCTTGATAGCGTATGTATTACGAATCTTTTTCTAAATAACAATAAAGACCAAGAAAAAAATGTTTGTATTTTGGATATAGGTTATAGTTTTTCAACAATGACAATTCTAAATAAAAATACACCTTTCCTTACGCGGGATATAAAAGCCAGCACAAAAGATATTTTTCAAATTATCGCTCGAACGAAAAATATAGAGCTTTCCGATGTAGAGAAATGGGTTTTAGAGTTAAAAGATAAAAAAGAATTTCTAAATTTATGCCGGGATAGCATTTTCGATATCTGTAAAGAGATAAAAAGCTCCTTTGATTATTTTGAGGTCAATAAAGGCGAACTCATTGATAAACTATATCTTACCGGGGGATTGCTTTTTTTAGAAGGCATAGATAATATTTTTAAGGAAGCTTTAGATATAGAAGCCGAGGTTTTAAATACGTTTCCTAAGCCAGGGATAAATTTGGATAAGTCTTTTTCAAGCAAAGAATTTGATTCTTTTAAAAATTCGTTTACAGTACCGTTTGGTTTGAGCTTATAGTTTAAGCTTGATGACAATAGAAGAGCATAAATTTTATGAATTTGATTTAGTTTTTTGAGCAATGAATAAAATATCGATAAACTTGAATCCTAATAAGGAAAATTTACTGAAGGGGATTATGCAAACAGTAGTTTCATATATTCCCCTAGCAAAATTCAGCGCAGGGGCTGTTTTAATCTTGATAGTACTTTTGCAGTTATTCATTTCATATAGGGGGCAGGCTTATAAAATTTTGAGCAAGGAATGGGATAAATGGGACGAGCTAACCTTGCCTTTAAGAAACATAAAGTCAAAAATAGCGGCTTTAGAAGATGAAAGGAAACAACTCCGGGAGATAGCCACCCCTAAATACGAAATAGCTTTACTCATGGGTGATATATTTTCTTCATTGCCGAAAAATATATGGCTTGCAACTATAGATTTCAAAAATGATTTTTTTGTTTTAAATGGATTTGTGGTAAAATGGAATGAAGATTATTTACTTTCGCTGGACAAATTTATAGATTCTTTAAAACAAAAAGATTATTATTCGTATTTTCCTAAAGTAAGTATACAGAGGTCGCGAAAAAAAACTTATAATGGCGTTGAAGTTTTAGAATTTACTATACAATGCAAAAAATAAAGCTGGACAAGCGTACAATAACTTTTGTTGTTACCTCAATTTTTCTGATGGTAGAGCTGTTTTTTTTACTACCTTTGAGCTTTAAAAAGATAGGGTATTTAAACAAGCAGATAAAGAAAGTTAAGGAACAGCTTAAAATTGTTGAAGAAGATTGGCCTAGAAAAGACGAATATCTAGGTAAGAAAAAGCAGCTAGAAATTGAAACTGCAAAACTTAAAACAAAATTTATAGGCCCGAATCAAGAATCGAAATTACTTACCTTTATGTCTTCAGCTAGTAAAGATTTCGAAGTAAGAATAGAAGATTTTCTGCCGAAAAGATTGATTCAGCGGGCATCAACAGAGTTCGGCAATTTTAAATATCTGCCTATTAGCCTTACCGCTAAAAGCAAATTCCACAATTTAGCAATGTTTTTGGACTATCTTCAGAATGGTCCTTATTTTTTTGATATTAAAAAAATAAAAATTGTTTCGAGATATCCCCATCATTCTGTAGGAATGTTAATATGCGGTATTATACAGCAAGAATAACGAGTTTAATTTGCTTTTTTAGTTCAATTTGTTTTTATTATCTATTTGCCGGGGATTATAAATATCCCTTTGATGAGTATAGCCGGGATCCTTTATATCCCTTGATAAGCAGAAGCGGCCAGATACTTATTCCCAAAGAGGCAGCTGCTTCAGATTTCATATTACAAGGCGTGATATTCTCAGAGGGAGGCAGTAGAGTAGTTATTAATAATGAGATATTAAAGGAGGGTAATAATATAAGAGGTTATACTGTTTTGCAAATAGGTGAAAAAGAGGTTATCTTAGAGAAAGGCGGTAAAAAATTTACTTTGAAACTGGAGGAAGAATGAGGAGGGCAGAAAAATGATAATTAGTAATCCAGAGTCAAAATGCAGGATTAAGGCCAGAAAACTATCCTTTTTGTTGTTTTTTGCTTGTTTTTTATTGTTCAATGTCTTTTGCCTTCCGCAAGGCTATTCTCAGGAGGATGAAAAGAATATCATTCCGGCTATTAAGTTTAAAGATGCTGATATAAAGATAGTATTACAGTCAATAGCTGAGAAAGCAGTAAAAGGAGGCAGAAGAGTTAATATCGTTACCGGCGTTGAGGTGCGGGGTTTAGTCAGCATAAATTTAGAAAATGTAGATTGGCTGACAGCTTTAGAGGCAATTTTGAAGGCTCATAGCTATGATTATGAGTGGATAGGTGAAAATATAATTTTAGTAGAAACCCTGGAGAAATTAGCTGTAAAAAGAGAAGCTGAGGCTTTAGCTAAGCAGCAGGAACCCCTAGAGATGATAGCTTACAACCTTAAGTTTTTAGAGGCCCAGGATGTATTAAACGTTCTACGGCCGCAGCTTAGCCCCCGAGGGAAGATAACAGTTTTACAATCTTCACCCCAGAAAGGCTGGAGAGCTAGAGGCGGCTTTAGCTCAGGCGGAGGCGGCTCCGGAGATTTTGCCCGGGCCAAGAGGGAGTCAGGCGCAAGGCCGAGGTCAAACACTTTAATTATTACGGATACTAAGTCCAAAGTGAGAGATATACTAAAAGCAATAGCGAAAATAGATATTATGCCTAGGCAGGTTTTAATAGAGGCTAGAATTATGGAAGTTGCTGTTGATTGGCTCAAAGATATAGGAATAAGTTTAGCAACCGGCATAGATGGTGTAACTAGCGGAAGTTTTGGCTACTTGGCACAAACGCGTGATAGTTCCGGCGGTCAGAGTTTAACTTCTGTTACGCCTTCGATATTTGGTCCATCCGCAGAACTTACGCCCGCTAATACCGGGATGACTTATGTTTATAGGAAACTTACCGGTGAGCAGTTCGAAGGAGTATTGCACGCCTTAGAGGAAAATGTTAGGACAAATGTCTTATCTGCTCCGAGAATTCTTACTCTCGACGGCCAAGAAGCCTATATTATGGTGGGTACAAAACGGCCGATTATAACTTCGACAATACAAGCCAGCCAAACATCCGTGGGTATTAGTAAACAGTTAGACTATTATGAGAATTTGGGTATAGAATTGAATGTTGTTCCTAAGATTTGCGGAGATGATTATATTAATATGATTATTTATCCTTCAGTTACCTCATCCACGAGAGATGTAGAAGCCGAGTCAGTTATTGAGGGCACTGCAGTAGCAGATAACTATCCTATTATTGATGTTAGAGAAACTCAAACTCAGGTTCTAGTAAAATCCGGAGAAACTATTGTTATCGGGGGATTAATTAAAGAGGTCAAAAACGACTCAGTTATTAAAGTTCCTTTGCTGGGAGATATACCTTATCTGGGTCATTTTTTTAAGCGTACAACTACCGATACTGAAAAAATAGATTTAATCATTTTTATTACAGCTACGATTGTTGAACCGTAAAATAAGTCCTTTAAGAGCCGATAAGGATATTTTTGCAGTGCAAGTAGAGTAAAATCAGGTATTTATATGTATTTAGATTTATATGGCCTAAAGAAATCCCCTTTTAACATAACTAGCGATCCCCAATTTTTTTTTGAGAGCCAATCACATAAAGAAGCTTCAGCAGCTCTTTTATACGGAATACAAGAAAAAAAAGGAATAATTCTCATTACCGGCGAGGTGGGAACTGGAAAGACTACTCTTTGTAAGTTTCTGCTTAATATATTAACTTCTGATGTAAAGACATCTCTTATTCTCAATCCTTATTTTAGTGAGGTCCAGCTCCTGCGGGCAATAATAGAAGATTTTGGCTTAACCTTAATTAAGAAGACTCGTCTTGATATTATCAAAAGATTAAATTCCTTTTTAGTAGACGTAGCCCTCACCGGCGGCAATGCTGTTTTAATTGTGGATGAAGCTCAGAATTTAACCAGCCGTCAGCTAGAGCAAATCAGGCTTCTTTCTAATTTGGAAACTTCTCAAGAAAAGCTGCTGCAGATTGTGCTCGTGGGCCAGCCGGAGTTGATTACTAAGCTTAAGAAATTCGACTTGCGTCAGATTTATCAAAGAATCTTTATAAAATACCACCTTTCTCCTTTAAAAGAAGAAGAAGTCAAAGGTTATGTTGAATTCAGATTGCAGAAAGCCGGTGCCCAAGAAATTGATATTTTGCCTGAAAGCTATAAAAGTATCTATGAATTTTCTAGAGGCATTCCCAGGCTTATTAACAAACTCTGCGATAGGGTCTTGCTTTTTGGCTTTGCTAAAGGGAGTAAAATATTTAACCCGGATATGTTTAAAGTCTGCATAAAGGAGTTAGAGTAAAATGAGTATAATTTATGAAGCCTTAAAAAAAGTGGAAGGAAAAGATAAGCCTTCTTCGGCTCAAGAACCCGTTAAAAGCGGTAAATTCGTCACCAAAGAAAAACAAAAAGCAGTTTATCGGCCTAAAAGGCATATTTTTTTTCCGGCAATGAGCCTCATAGTAATTTCCGGTTTAATTGCCTTACTAATCAGTTTAATAAACCAGAAAGAGGGTGGCCTTAAACTTAAAATTTTTTCTAGCAACTTTCTTAAAAGCCAAAGTTTTAATAAATCCATACCGGCCGGCTATAATCTTGAAGGAATTATCTACGAAGAAGACTCTGCTTTTGCGATTATTAACGGAAAGTCAGTAAAGAAATCCGATAGAATAGATTCTTTTTTAGTGAGCGAAATTTTTGAAGATAAGGTAGAAATGATTAACCCCGATGATAATTCTAAGTTGACCCTTTTATTTCAGTAACACTCTTATATTAATAATTTTTTTTCCAATTTTTTTTAAAGTTTCCTTTTCTATAAATAATTTATTATCTCGAGCAGGGATAATTTTGTTTCCTAAGAATGCTTTTTCAACTTTTAGCCTATAATTTGCTTTCTTATCTTTTATAAATGAAATTTTTAGCCTTTTGTTATTTAAAGGCAGCTCAATATCTATAGAATTTTTAAAGAAATTTGAAAGCATAAGTTTGGGTTGTAAAATCATATCTCCTAAGCTAAATTTTATCCCCAATATTTCTTCTACTAAAGCATAGACATACCAGCTTGCTGAGCCGGTAAGATAAAAATAAAGGCCGCGCCCCTGATTATTAAAGTATTCAGGAATCATAGGATAAATTTCGGCGCGCTTATTTACGGCCATTTTATAAAGGGAAGATATTACTTCCCAACCTTCTTTTATAAAGCCCCTACTGTATAGAGCAAACCCCAGCATTACTGCCATGTGGTTAAAAATTGCACCGTTTTCTTTATCTCCGTAAGAAAAACTAAAAGCCCGGCCTAAGTCAAGATAGAGCAAGCCGAAGTCTGTATTTAGGCGAAATCCGCCTAGATTTTTATCTTTTAGGTGTTTTTTTATAGAGCCCCAAGTTTTTTTAACTTGCCGGTCAGTAGCTATTTGACTCATTATGGCAAATACCTGGGAAGAGAGCATCATCTTTACTCTATTTTTGAATATGCCTTCTGTGCGTTTTTTCTTATTATCGTAGTAGCCATTAAAAAAGTTACCTTTAAGCCATTCTTTTTTTCCTAACCATTGCGAATAATGTTTATATTTTTGCTTTAAGTCATAAATTAAATCGTCCAGGGTTATTTTTATCTTTTTACCGCTTATTTTTTTTGTTTTTTCTAAGTATTTTTTTAATATTTCCTGTTTCTTCTTAAAATTTTTATAGTCTATAGGGTTATTTATTTGATCTAAGAGAATGATTGATTCTTCTAACAGATGAACATATTTTATTTTCACTTTTAGTTTTTCCAAAAAGAAACATAAATCCCTTAAATTGTGCGCATACATAAAACTAAAGGTTACACTTTCGCCGTGCTTTGCAGCCATATCTAAGCCGTCGTTCCAATCGGCATTGTTTAAGCGGATAATATTGTGTTTGCCGACATTAAAGAATGAAGTGAGGTGCTGCAGCAGAATATGCTCTAACACACTTCCTTTATACACCTTGTTGTTTTTCGTCCGCAATAAATAGTCTTTTTGCGAAAAGCTATAATCTATTTGGCTTGCCCGCATAAGTAAATGATCTTTAAAATAAGGGATATTTGTATTAAGTAAATCTAAATCAGCGGTTCTATTTATATACAGGCGCAAACTGATATATGGCCATACTCCGTGGTCCATCCAGACCCGAGGTATATTATTTCTATCAGAGATAAAATTTCCATTTTTTGTGATTATGGTTGCATTTGTGCCATCGATCCTTATGCCTCCAAAGCTATCCAGGATTAATTTTTTTGCCTTTCCCGGCTCGGTAAGCAATAGAGTTAAGGTATCTTGCCAGAGGTCCCGCCAGCCCCTTCCTCCCTTGCCATAGTCAAAATGAGGCAAAAATGAACAGCCGAATAGCTTGCGCAAGACAGGCTGGAATTTAACCCACTTAAGCCAGTTATTGAAATTTTTATCTTTAAAATCAAAATTTATCTGCGAGAGGCAGTTTAACCAGTATTTCTTCGTTTTTTTTAAGCTATGTTGGATTTTTTGGGGAGAATTTATCTGATTGAAAATGCTCATTATTTTTTCGCAAGTTCCTTCCGGCGAGGATTTATTCATCCCCATAATGAGAAAGTAATCTACTTCCTCTTTGGCTTTTAGTCTTTTTTTTGCGAATCTAAAGGCCCCGACAGCCTCTTTTCCGTTGAACTCATCCTGAATTTTATTTACGGGTTTTGTATTTTTTTCTATTGCCTCGGGATGTATTAAATCTTCTTGGCCGCAGAAGTAATCAAGCGTAGGAAATTGCCCTATAGGTGGGTTGGCGCAGCCTTGAAAGCCTAAACAAAAATAGGTCATTTTGTTTAATTTATGACCTTTCTCGTCGAAAACCAAGGTTGGTTTAAGAAAAATACCGTATTTATTTAAACTTATGCGGTTTAGGAGGCTGCTTACGTGGCGATGGTCCCTTAAGTTTTTTTCTCCTCTCCCGTAAAGGGGGATGAAAGAAGTAGGAGTGATTTGCATTACCTGGCTGCTTTTATTTACTATTTTTACCCACATTATTTCTACATCTAGATTATAGGGGATAAAATTTAGGATTTCTATGTGCAGGCTTTTAGTTTCTTTTATTACTTTATGGTAAAGGAACCCGGCTTCTACCTTATCTTTATAGGGATAAGATAAACGTATGATTTTTTTGGAGCCGGGTTTTTTTGGGGGTTTCTGAGGGAAGCTGCAGGCTATGAAGAAATCCCGGCGGCAGAGCAAGTTAGTTTTTATATCCGTAATACTTACAGGAGGAGTAAGGAAATGTTCATTATCCTTTTTTATGTCCCCGGCTAAATTAGGGCTGATAGAGCTTAACAGGGTTCCTTTTTTGTTGACCAGAGGAAAGTAAAGATTATAAACTTTAGGGTTTTCTACGACGAATGTACCGTTATCATCAATAAATCTATAAATCATAATTTATAAAATAAACCTAGACTTTTCTGGGCCAGCTATTAGGGTATATTTTACAACAAATTTTATAATAAGGCTAGAAATTATAAAAACTTGGAGCTTAAGAGTTCCTCTGGCTAAAATAGCCGTATTCAATAGAGGAGCGTCAATATATTGAATTTTTACCGACATCCTGATATAATTTGTAATATATGCGAAAAGCAATTATTTTTTTATTTTTACTAATTTTGCCGCTCACCTCTTATCCGCGGGATAAGATTAAAGCTATCTTGTTTCATTCTTCCCACTGTAAGGTTTGTTTTAAGGTAAAAAAAGATATTTTACCTCCGATAAAGAAAAAATATAAAGATAAATTAGATTGGCAATATCTAGATACACATGATTCTGATAATTTAAGCAGGTTAAAGGCAGTATCTGAACAGTTTGGGAGAAAATGGGCATTTGTACCGGCTATTCTCGTTGGCAACAATTTTTTGGTGGGAGCAAATGAGATTAAGGCCAGGCTTGAAGAAATAATTGATGAGGCCATAAATAAAAGAACTAAATTTATAGATTTTGGCAAAGTAGACTTGGCAAATGTTTTTAAAAAATTATCGGTATTTACTGTCATAGGAAGCGGTTTAATAGATGGAATAAATCCCTGTGCTTTTGCGGTAATTGTATTTTTTATATCATTTTTAGCTCTACACGGTTATAAAAGAAGAGAAATAATTTGTGTAGGCATATTTTATTGTTTAGCCGTATTCAGCACTTACCTCTTAATAGGGTTAGGGTTTTTTAAGTTCTTTTATTCTTTTTCCCAGGCCTATTTTCTTATTAAAGGTTTTTATTATTTTGTGTCTTCTTTTTGTTTTTTAATGGGAATTTTAGCCTTATATGACTACTTTAAATTTAGAAAGACCGGTAACTCAAAAGACGCTATTCTGCAACTTCCGCAGTTTCTTAAAAAAAGAATAAATGTAGTTATCGGCTCAGGGCTGCGTGAAAAAAAACAGCGGGGATTGTTGAGCTTAGCAGTTACTTCCTTTGTTATCGGATTTTTTGTTTCTTTACTTGAGGCGGTATGTACGGGGCAGATGTATGTTCCTATAATAGTTTTTATTTTAAAAAATACAGATTTAAAAATCAAAGCCGCTGCTTATCTTTTTCTTTACAATTTTATGTTTATTCTGCCCCTGATAGTTGTTTTTCTTCTTTCTTTGGCCGGAGTAAGCTCTTCAAAATTTAATAATTTTCTCAAGAAAAACGTAGGTAAAATAAAGATTATTATGGCTTTGGTCTTTTTTCTTTTGGGCAGTTTAATATTCTATCTAAAGTAGCATTCTTACCCTGAAGATGGCTTCAAGCACTATGTAATATGAGCTTACCTTATCTAGTATTTTCTGATACAGAAGGAAATATCCAAAAGCATCCCTATTTAAGAATGGCCGTATCCAGCCTTAATAAATTATTGCTGCCCAAAAAAAGCGAATTGATAAAAATTCCTAAAGGAAGCACTTTTTTTTATCTTCCCTTCAGGCATCCTATAGGATTTAATTCTAACACAGATAAGTTCGAGGTTTTGGAGAATTTCCAAGGAAAACAAACTTTAGCGGTAGGCGCTTTCTCTATCCCCGGATTTTTACGTTTGCATAACCCGGCAAGCATAACCTATAAGAAAAAGACTCTTCCCCTTTGGGCTTATACTGCCTGTGGTTTTTATCGAGGTAGTGTTTATATTGCGGCTAAACGTATAGATAATAGAGTCCGTCAAAGTCCTTATTTTTACGATAATGTTTTGCTCGCAAAAAAAACCAGGCATATTCTTAAAATATATCCTAAGAATCGTTTATATAAACATCTCACAAATTGCGCTTTGAATTATAATTGCTTAGCGGCAAAAAATCTTTTTTTGGAACGCTGGGAAGCTCCCTTGCCGACATCAAGATTTTGTAATGCAAAATGCATAGGCTGTCTTAGCCATCAAGAGAGTGATTGCGTTTCCTCTCACGCCAGAATAAGCTTTAAGCCCAGGGCGGGTGAGGTTGTAGAGGTTATGAGAAATCATCTAGGGACAGCCAGAGAAGCTATAGTTAGTTTTGGCCAGGGCTGTGAAGGAGAACCTTTGCTTGAGGCAGACTTAATTGCCGAGAGCGTATCTAAGGTTAGAGAAGTTTTAAGGCGGGGAACGATAAACGTAAACACCAATGCCAGTCTTCCTAAAAAAGTAAAGCTGCTTTGTGAAGCCGGTGTTGATTCTTTCAGGGTAAGCTTAAACAGTATCCAAAAGAAGTTTTACGACATCTATTTTAAGCCTTTAAATTATAGTTTTCCGGATGTTTTAAAATCTATAGAAATAGCCAAAAAGTATAATAAATTTGTTTCCATAAATCTATTTATTTTTCCGGGATTTTCCGATTCCGCGCTTGAGATAAAAGCCCTGATTAAATTTATAAAAAATACCGGTATTGATATGATTCAATGGCGAAATTTAAACATCGACCCCGACTATTATTTGGAGAAAATTTTCTCTAAAAGCTTAAAACCTCAAGGGGTCTTAGAACTTATCGGAGCAGTAAAGAAAGAATTCCCCACATTAAAAACAGGATACTTTAATCTTCCCAAAGAGAGTTTTAAAAAAACACCCGATAATTAAACTTAGCTAGTTTTAAGTTTTGACCTTAACCAAATAGAACCTTTTTTTTGTCTTTATTTTTAAATCTGCTTCTTTAACTGTTTTTGTGAAGGGGAAAAAGTAAGCTTCTATTAATATTTTTAGTAGAGTATGTATTAATTATTTTTTTTAGGAGAGACAGTAACTACTGCGTAAGGCTTGCTTTTAATATATTTACTGATTATATTTTCAACATCTTTTTTGCTCAGCATTTTTATATTTTTTTCATATTCAAAAACTTCTTTGAGGCCAATACCATAAAGAGCATTGAGAGCAGTCTGCAGTGATATAAAACTATTGTATTGGGCGTTCATTCTGTGTCGTGCAATGAGTTCAGTTTGTGCCTGTTTAATTTCTTGATTGCTTATGCCTTTATCTGTTAGCAATTTTAATTGCTCCAAGAGAGCAGCAGCGGCTTTTTTGGCTTTCTGGGGAGAGGTTGCTACATAAATGCCAAAACTTCCCTCATCATATTGAGGATTAAAAAAGAAGTTTTGAGTGTAAGATAATCCTTCTCTGTCTCTGATGCTATGGAATAACCTTCCGTTTGCTCCGGACATAATTGAAGCCAATACTCTGAAAGCAAACCTTTCTTTACTCTTAAGGCTTATTCCTGAAAATCCCCAGAGAATAAGCGTTTCTTTTTTATCCATAGTTAGGTCTAATTTTTCCATGGCAGTCAAAGCTTGCACTGGCTTTGCTTTTATAATTTTCGGGTTGGAAGAAGGTTTAAAATCTTTAAAAGTCTTTTTTAGTTTTTCTAGAGCAAAATCAGGTTCAAAGTCTCCGCATAAAGAGACAACCATATTTGAGGTTACAACAAATTTCTCATAGAAGTTTACGACATCTTCCCAGGAGATATTTTGGATGCTTTCTTGGGTGCCTTTATTTTTTAAGGCATAGGGATGCGCTTTATAAATCAGCCTCCGTAAAGCATTAAAGCCTTTTATAAAGATATTATCGTCTTCCAAGCGGACGTCTAAAAGGGCAAGGCGTTTAACTTTAGCCAGTTCTTTAGGAGAAAATTTAGGGTTTAGTAATATATCATTGAGCATTTTTAAGACAAAGTTTAAGTCTTTCTTTAAGAATTTTGTTGTTAAGCCAAAACTATTTTTTCCGCTAAAAGAACTGACATTTGCCCCTTTTGCTTCAAAGGCAGATTTAATCTTTGACTCATTTCTGGTTTTTGTTCCTTTAAGGAGCATCTTTGAGGTGATAGCTGATAAGCCGTTTTTCTTAAAAGTTTCTGCTCTTAATCCGCCCAAGAAAGCTATTGAGATATAGCCAGTCGGAGTTTTAGAATTTTTAATAGCGATTAGTTTTATACCGTTTTTCAGAGTAATGTTTCGGGTTAAGTTTAAACTGGGAACTTCTAATTTTTCCGCCACTTTAGCTTTGTCTGTTTTGAAGTTTTTGGGAAGAAGCTCTATAAAATTTAGTTTATTCTCCCCAAAATACTTATTAGCTACACCTGTAATCTGTGCGGCAGTAACAGCTTTTATTCTTTTGATATACTTTTTATCAAAGTCATAATCACCGGTCATTATTTCTTGAAGGCTTAAGGAAGCGCAAATAGCTTCCAGGGATTGCTGTGAATATATACGGTCGCTTACGATTAGGTTTTTGGCTCTTAGGAGTTCTTTTTTACCGGGAGGGCGTTTTTTCAATGAGCTTAGTTCGTGAAGAATAATTGCTTTTACTTTGTTTATATTAGCAGGCTCCAAGACAGCAGTTATTGTAAATAGGCCTTTATATTTTGGAGTATAATTAAACGAACTTATTGAGCGAACTAGCTGCAGTTCTTTAACTAATGTTCTGTGCAGCCTTGAGGCATCACCTTGGCCTAAGATAACCGCCAATACATCCAGGGCAAATAAATCTTTATGTAAAAGCTCTGTGGAGTGAAATCCCAAGGCAATACGGGCAAGAGAGATGTCAGTTTTATCAACGGTATGCCTTGCTGATATCTGTTCAGGCTCTTTAGGCAGGACAATTTCAGAATAGTTCGGCAATCTTGTTTTTCCAAAATACTCTTTTACTAAAGCCAAAGCTTTTTTGTTTTCTACATCACCAACTATGGCTATAACCATATTGTTAGGCATAGCTTTTGAATTGTAATATTTAAGCACATCATCTCGTTTTAAAGATTTGAAATTTTCAGGATAGCCGATAACAGGATGTTTGTAGGGATGAACTTGGTAGGCAGTTGTCCAAAGAAGCTTACTGAGTTTTCTTTGAGGGTTATCTTCGTGTAGAATCATCTCTTTTAATATTACTTGTTTTTCGTCTTGAAACTCTTTTTCAGGAAAATTAGCATTAAAGAGCATCTCTTTTAAAATATCTAAAACCTTGAGGAGATTTCCTGAAGGAGCGGTTATAAAAAATGTAGTTGTATCTAAAGAGGTAGTAGCATTCATCTTGCCGCCGAAATTTTTTACCTGGTTTTCTATCTGGCCTAAGCTGTATTTTTGAGTTGACTTAAAGGCCAGGTGTTCTATTAAGTGACTTATGCCGTAGCCTAGAAATTTTCCTTCGGTTATGCTCCCGCTATTTATACGGAGATTTACCGCTACTAGCCCGCTGTCGGGATATTCTTTGACTAGGCAAACTAGGCCGTTATCTAAGACATTTTTATAGGTAGGGGGTTCTTTGAAGCTGAGAATATTTTCTTCTGTGCCGGCCGGATGAGTAAAGCAGAGACTGAAAAATATAATAAGCGATACAGATTTTATAAATTTATTTTTGAAGGCCATGTTTTAGTTATTTTCTTATGAGTTTAGATTAATACTAACAAAAGCGAAGAAAGTGTCAATGTTTAATCTAGGCATGGAAAGAATTTGTAACAGATACTTTTTCTCTTTTTTAATTTGACGACGATGTTGAACTAAGTTCGAGATTTGATATAATGGGCAGACGATAATTTTAAAGGAGTTTAATAAAGATTTAAGAGAATAATTTGTAACTTTAAAAAGTTTTAATGAAAATAAGCGAAATTCTTAAAAAACACAAAAAAGGTGTATCTTTTGAGTTTTTTCCGCCTAAAACCGAGAAAGGGAAACAGGCCTTGCTTACGACAGTCAAGGCCTTAAAAGAACGTAAACCTCTATATGCCTCTATGACTTGTGGGGCAGGCGGGGCTATTCAAGATAAGAGCAAGGAAGCGGTTTATATGCTTTTGGAAGAAGAAGAGCTAGTAGTTATGCCGCATCTGACTTGCCTCAAAGCTCAAGAAACTGACATAAGAAATCTTCTAGAGGAATATAAACAAAAAGGCATAAGAAACATTATGGCTTTACGCGGCGATCCTCCTCAGGGGGTAAGTGACTTTGATTTTTCAAAGCAAGATTTTTGCTATGCTAAAGATTTGGTGACTTTCCTAAAGAAAGGCGGAGATTTTTGTATTGGGGTTGCAGTTTATCCGGAGGGCCATATCGAAACAGGCTCCTTGGAGCAAGATATAGAGTACACAAAGCAGAAAATAGATGCCGGCGCTGACTTTGCTGTGACACAAATGTTTTTTGATAACAGCTATTACTATAGTTTATTAGAGAGAATGCGTAAAAAAGGAATAAATATTCCTGTTTTGCCGGGGATTTTGCCCTTAACTAATATAGCAAAAGTCAAAGAATTTACCTCTGTTTGCCGGACGACCATCCCTAAAGACATCGAAGAAAAAATGGGAAGCCTTAGCTTGAATTCTTCTGACATGGAAAAGTGTGGAATAGATTTTACCATAAAACAGTGTCAGGATCTTATCAAGAATGGAGCTCAGCGGCTGCATTTTTTCACTCTCAACAAACCTTCGGTGATTAAAGCCATACTGGATGCAATTTTATGAGTTTTTTTGAGCTGGTCAAAAAAAGAAGAAGTTGTAGAAAATACTTATCTAGACCTATCGTCCGGGAAACTCTTCAGAGATGTCTGGAGGCGGCCCGGCTTGCACCTTCTGCTTGTAATTCCCAGCCTTGGCATTTTATTGTTGTCCAAGGCAAATTCCTTAAAGATGAGTTATCCCGAGTTGCTTTCTCCGGAGTTCATTCCATGAATTCATTTGCTAAAGAGGCACCGGTTCTAGTTGTTGTGGTAAGAAATAAATCTCTTTATTCTGCACAATTAGGAGGCCAGCTCCGCGGGACCCAGTATAACCTTATTGATTTAGGTATTGCTTGTCAACATCTTATACTCCAGGCTCAAGAGGAGGGCCTAGGTAGTTGTTGGATAGGTTGGTTTGATGAGAGGGCAGTAAAGAAAATTTTAAAAGTGCCAAGAGATAAAAAAGTAGACATTATAATTAGCCTGGGATATTCAGGAGAAAAACTGCAAGAGGTAAAGACCAGAAAGCTACTTTCAGAGATTAGTGAATTTCGTTAAATCATAAGGAGGCAGGATGAAAATACTTCTTATATCTTCAAGCCCGCGCAAAAAAGAAAGCTATACTTTTTCTTTGGCAAAAGAGGTTTTAGGAGGCTGCGCTTGCGAGGGAGCAGAATCTGAAACTTTGCACCTTTGCGACTTAAAGATTGATTTTTGTCATAGCTGTGAAGCCTGTCATAAAAAGATCATGTCTTGCCCCTTAGATGACGATGTCGGTATGATTTTAGAAAAAATGTTGAAAGCAGATGGAATAATTTTAGCTTCACCCAATTACATAAATCTTGTTACTGCTTCCATGAAAGCAATATTTGAACGGGCAAGCCACTTTATTCATTGCCAGAGGCTTCTAGGTAAATACGTTGCCGGAGTTGTTACATCGGGAAGCGGACGGGATGAGCAAGTTCTTGATTATATTAAACTTTGTGCTAATGCCTGCGCTGCCCAATATGTAGGTGGGTTGGCGTCTTTAGGACAGGAAATTTGTGGAAAAAAGGAAGATGCCTTTGAATTAGGTAAAAAAATTGTTTTGGATATTAAAGAAAGGAAATTATTTCCGGAACAAGTAAGAGTCATTGAGAGGTTTAAGGAGCATTTTAAAAATCTAATCACAATGCGTAAGCTCGATTGGCCGGATGAATATAAGTATTGGCAGGATAAATGTTGGCTATAAAATGAGACTGATAACACTTCTATTGATATTAAGTTTTTTCGGTTGTGCGCTTACGCGCCATACCCAGCTTATGGAAAAAATAGGCCCGTTTGTTCAGCTGAAAGACGGCAAGTATAGGGGTTCTAATTTTAATACCTTATGCCGGGTTAACCTCGAGGTTACTGTTAAAGGCGGCAAGATAGAAAATATAGAAATATTAAGTAAAGTCTATAGCTGGCCTTTTGCCGCGCGGGCCTATAAAAAAATTCCCCCAAGAATTATAGACGAGCAATCTTTAGATGTTGATACTATAACTGCAGCTACAATAAGTACAAATAACATCAAGGCAGCAGTTTTAAAGGCTTTAGAGAAAGCTAAAACTAAGTAACTTAAAAGTTTCCCCTCAAGTTCCCTACCCAATCTTTTAACACCGGTTGATAACCTTTGGAAAGAAGCATTTTTTTTATTTGGGCTACGTCTCTTTGGTCGGAAATCTCAAATTGCACTGTTTTTTTATCTTGAATGTCTCTGGTGGTATGGCCGCCGACAGCAGTAGTTGAGCCGGCAGATATTTTGGTAATGCCTAAAGTAATAAGACTATCCCTTAGGTCTGCGCTTTCCCGGGTGGACAAAGTAATCCCGACCCGGGGAAGAAATAATCTTATTGCTGTTATTATCTGGACTAAGTTTTTGGCATCAGTGTTATAAGGAGGGCTAAAGTCTTGAGTGTTAGGCCTTATCCTAGGTATAGAAATACTTATCTCAGTGTCAGGATACTTATCTCGCAGGTATTGGGCATGCAGTCCGGTGAAGAAAGCTTCTTTCCTCCAGGCATTTAATCCTAGCAAAGCCCCCACAGTAATAGTGCGTATTCCGGCTTCTGCTGCCCGTTCCGGTGCGTCCAGGCGCAGCCTGTAATTTGCCTTTGGTCCGGAAAGATGCAGCTTTCTATATATATTTTCATCATAAACTTCTTGGTAAATAGTTAAGCCGTCTACGCCTTCTTGAATAAGGTTTTCGTATTCTTTGCTAGTAAGAGGATAAATCTCTATAGTTATAGAGCTAAAATACTTTCTTAATATTTTTATACAGTCTTTTATGTAAGATACCGGGCTTAAAACTCTTGATTCCCCGGTAAGAATTAGAATATGCCTTAAGCCTTCTTTGGCAATAAATTTTGCTTCTTTTTCAACTTCATTTAGCTCAAGTTTTCTTCTTTTAATCTGGGTAGTAGTATTAAATCCGCAGTAAAGACACTCATTAATACAAAAGTTAGCTAAATACATGGGAGTATAAAGTAATATGATTTTTCCAAAATTTTTTACAGTAAGTCTTTTTGCTTTTTGAGCCATTTTCTCAAGAGACTTTCCAGCCTCAGGCGAAAGAAGAGTTAGAAATTTGCGGATGTCCAATTTTTCAGAGTAAATAGAATTTTTAACGTCTCCGAGGGCAGTGTTAGTAAAGAAGTTATCAAAATCAAAGTTTTTATATTTTTGGTAACTAAAGTAGAAACTCATTTAATTATCGTCGCGTAAAAATCCGGTTAGAGGGGATGAAGCCTTAGCATATTCTGTTTCAATACTGGTTCCGTTAAGAAAACTTAACCGTCCTGCTTTTACTGCTAAAGAAAATGCTTTTGCCATATTTATTGGGTCATTAGCTGTGGCAATGGCTGTATTTACTAAAACAGCTGAACAGCCAAGCTCCATGCAGCGGGAAGCATCAGAGGGCTTTCCTAGGCCGGCATCAACTATTATTGGCAGGTTTATTTCGCTGACCATTATTTTTACAAGTTCTTCAGTCTTAAGGCCCCGGTTTGAGCCAATGGGTGAGCCAAAAGGCATAATTGCTTTAGCGCCGGCTTTAACCAAGCGCTTGGCTAAAGCTAAATCCGGGTTCATATAAGGCAAAACCATAAAGCCTTCATTGGCCAAAATTTCAGTTGCTTTTAAAGTTTCTAAATTATCAGGTAAAAGATATTTATTGTCATTTATTACTTCTATTTTAATCCAGCTTCCTAGACCAGCTGCTTGAGCTAGCCGGGCAATTCTTACTGCTTCCTCAGCATTTCTTGCTCCGGATGTATTAGGCATAATAAGGCAATTTTTAGGTATATAATCTAATATATTATCTCCTTTAGACGTTAAATCTACTCTGCGCAAGGCAACAGTTACAACTTCTATATTAGTACTTTCTAGAACATCTTTTATCGTGGGTTTATTAGGAAATTTTCCGGTTCCGATAAAAAGCCGATTACTTATTTTTTTATCAGCAATGTTTAACAAATCCTGCATCTTCCGCCTCCCAGAAAGCTTACTATTTCAATATTGTCTTTTTCTTTTATTTTAACCTGGGCTAAATCTTCTTTTTTAATAATTTTAAGATTATGCTCTATTACGATTCTTTGGAAATTTAGGCCTTTTTGAGCAATTAGTTCTGAAAGAGTTATATCTTCGGAGATGTTTTGGCTTTTGCCGTTAATTTTTACTTCCATTTATAGGTGATTTCTTGCATTTAGAAATTATGTTTTTTAGTCCCAGCACCTTTACCCTAATATTTTGAGCATGGGTTATTTCTCTTATCACAGCAATATTTTTTACACCTAAGGGTAAAATTTCTTCGATGTTTGAGGAGTTAATTCCGCCAATGAAAACAATCGGCATTTTGGCTGTTTTTAGAACTTTCGGTATATCTTTTGTGCCTAGAGAGTAGTTTTTTGTTTTTGTCTTAAAAATCGGGCCAAATCCAATATAGTTAATATCATAGTTATTTGCTGTTTTAACTTGCTTTAACGAATGCGTTGATAAGCCGATTATTTTGTCTTTTCCCAGGATTTGTCTTACTTTTTCTATGGGAAATTCTTTCAAATCTTCTTGGCCTAGATGAACCCCGTCAGCATCAAGCTTTTTGGCAAGATAGGGGTCGTCATTTATGATAAACACTATATTACTTTTCTTGCATAATGTCGAGAGTTTCCTTCCCAGTCGGATAATTTCATCTTTAGGTATTGTTTTTTCCCTCATTTGCAGAATGTCAATGCCGCTTTCTATAGCTAATCTAGCCACATCTAAGCTGTTTTTTTTGCCGGAATATTCCTGGCTGGTAACTAAATATAAGCTATAATCATCGATATTCTTCAATTAACACGCTCCTTTTTCCCAGCAAAGGATTATAACACGAAATTTTATTAAGGGAATATGTTTTAAGAAGTGGATAAAAAAAATTTCTCTAATACCCGTTTTTAAACTAACCACATTATTTCTAGGTCAACAGGCCACCCTGTTGGGTAGGTCAACAGACCTACCCAAGTAGGCCTTCGGCCTGTTGGGTAGCCTGAAAGGCTTGAATTTTTAATCTAAAAAGCAGATAATAGCAGTATAATTGTATTAATAATTAAGTGAGGTAAGTTATGATTAAAGAATCCGGCAGCATATCCGAGCAATTGTACCGCGTAAAGCAATCTAGGTATTTACTTAGGGTGTTTTTGATATCTTCGCTAATATCTGTAATAGTTATTCTTTTGGCCATAAGTTTAGGTATTTATAGAATTTATAATGACCAGATCCTCCGCGATGCTCAGAGAGATGCTGTAAATTTTAGTCTTATCTTGTTTGACCAAGAAAAGCGAGCCTTGCTTTCACAAGACCCTAAGGGAAGAAAGGAGGTTCGTATTTCTGAGAATGACTATTTTGGCTTAGATGTGCGGATGAAAAGGTACCTTAGGCCTTTGGGCATAGTAAAAATCAAGATATTTTCTCAAAACAAAGAAATAATCTATAGTACCGACCCTTCGATTGTAGGCAAAATAGATAATAAAAATAAAGAGCTGGATAAGTCTCTAGGCGGTGATGTTGTTTCTAGCTTGGAAACGAAAGATAAGATATGGGATTTTGACGGTGAAGAAAGGCGGGATATCGATTTGGTAGAAACCTATTGTCCTATTGCAGATAAAAATAACAATATTATTGGAAGTTTTGAAGTGCATGTTGATGTAACTGAGGATAAAGCGAAGATTAAAGAAATAATGATGTCCTCGGTTATTATTATTTCTATCGTTTTGGTTTGCATTTTTGGGATTTTATTTCTTATTATGAGATATGCGATAAAGACTATTGATCAGCTTATGGAGAAAGAAACCGAGCTGGCTGCCAAAGCCGCTGCCAAAGCCGCAGCAGTTGAGGTTGAGCGTAAAAGAGCAGAGGAATTAGAGAAAGCCTATAAAGAGCTAAGTGAAACTCGGGATATGCTGATTCAATCGGAAAAACTCAAAGCAATAGGTCAGTTGGCCAGTGGCGTGGCTCATGAAGTAAGAAATCCCCTGGAAGTAATAATCCAAGGAGCTGATTATCTAAAAAATAAATTATCTTCTGCCCAAGGAGATATCCTTGAGGTTGTGGATATGGTAAGAAGTAGTGTTAAAAGGGCGGATACGATTATAAATTCACTTCTTGATTTTTCCCGGTCAAAAAAATTGGATTTACAACTTCAGGATATAAACTCTATTCTGGAATCATCTTTAACTTTAGTAGGGCATTCATTTAAGCTTGAGAATGTAGAGATTGTTAAAGAAGTTAAAGATAACATATGCAAAGTTTCAGTTGATAAAAATAAAATAGAGCAGGTATTTGTCAATTTATTTCTAAATTCTCTTCAGGCTATGTCTCAGGGAGGAAAGCTTACTATCAAGGCTTATAATATGCATTTGGATCAGGTAGGTATGGGTATAGGCTCAAGAAAAGAGGATAGTTTTAAAGTTGGAGAACCAGTTGTGGTAGTTGAGATTAAAGACACCGGCTGCGGTATTTCTGAGGATGATTCAAAGAGAGTTTTTGATCCTTTCTTTACTACCAAAGGCGCGAATAAAGGTATCGGTCTGGGCTTATCAGTAACTCGGAATATAATTTCTATGCACAGAGGCTTAATAGCTCTCGAAAGCCGAATTGGGGAAGGAACAAAGGTAACCGTTACTTTAAAAGCAGCAAAGAAGGAGTGATATGGCAGCTAAAAGAAAAATATTAATTATTGACGATGAAGAGTATTTCGGTAAACTTGCCAAGAAGAATTTAGAACTTCTAGGAAATCTTGAAGTGGATACAACTACAGACGGAATCGAAGGTATTAATTTAGCAAAAGAAAAAAAGCCGGATTTAATTCTTCTAGATATAATGATGCCGGGTATAGACGGCTTCGAGGTTTTAAAAAGGTTAAAAGCCGATAGTGAAACAGTAAAAATCCCGGTGATTATGCTTAGTGCAAAAGAGGATGAGGAGTCTAAAATCAAAGCCGCACAGCTCTATGACGAATTGTACTTAACCAAGCCGATAGAATCTGAAAAATTGAAAGCAAAAATAGAGTCGGTTTTCGAAATAAGAGGAATTAAATAGAACGGTTTACTGCTCAAGAAAACCTCCGGATTTAAATCTTAACCCAGAATTAAACCGGCGAAAATACAACCCTCAAAATACTTAAAAATTCTCCCTTGACAGGGAAAATATATATGGTATATTTTATTCCCTACTAATACTATGGGATTAGTAGGGAATAGTGTGGATACTCTTCGGTCTTAAAGGAATTTTGACTATAAGTTATATACTAGTGGTTTAATAGTCTTTAAGTTAGAGATATTTTTAGCTAAAGCTTGTAATTTGGATATTATGGAACATCCCAAAAGGTCTTTAGTCAAAGCAATAACCTGGCGAGTGATTGCTTTTTTAGTAACCATAATTGTTGTTTATGCCTATAGCCGGGATATTAAGGAATCTTTGGTTGTGGGAGTTACTGCGAACTCGATAAAGATATTTTTGTATTATGCGCATGAACGGATTTGGAACAGGATAAAATTTGGAAGGGTTGAACCGCCAGAGTATCAAATTTAAAAAAAGAATTTTAGTCGGCTATCGATAATTTGGCCAAGATTATAAATTTTATTAATTCGACCACATCGGCTTTAGGCGGATAAGTTTCATCAAGGAGGTAGAAATGGGTTTGTTAGAGGGAAAGGGAGATGTAAAAACATTGGTTGGTACCTTAAATTTTAAGCAGAAGGTTGACCGTTCGTTACAGCTTATAAAAGAAGCCTATGAAAAGTATGGCGATAGCTTGGTAGTAGCCAATAGCTTAGGAAAAGACTCGGTGGCAGTGTGGCATTTGGCTAAACAGGTTAGCCCTAAAATAAGAGGATTTATTGTAACTACCAGATTTAAGCCTAAAGAGACAATTGATTTTATGAATCAGGAAGTTGCCCGTTATCCCGAGTTAAAGATATTTAAAAATGATACCTCTATTCCTGATGAACTGTATAAAACTGATCCTGACCGTTGTTGCGATATATTAAAAGTTGAACCGGTAAAACGGGCAGTATATGAGATGAAAGTTAATTGCTGGGTTACCGGCTTACGGTGTACTGAGGGCCGCACTCGGACTGATTATCAGGAAGTCGAAGAAAGAGATGAAGGCTTGCTCAAGCTTAACCCTATTCTTATCTGGCAAGAAAGAGAGGTTTGGCAGTATTTAGCTTTGTATGAGATTAAAGTAAATCCCCTTTACAAAGAAGGTTACCGCTCGTTAGGGTGCGCACCTTGTACTAAAATTACCAGCGAAGACAATGAACGTGCCGGACGTTGGATTGGTACTAGTAAATGCGGCGGTGAGTGTGGTATACATACCCGGCCCTTAAGGAAAAATATGGATGGTGACGGAATCTAAGGAGATTCTTCTAGGTGTAACGTTGGGTCTTAGGCGAGTTGCCTTTAGGGGGTGGGGTGACTGGCACTTTTTGTGTAAAGACAATGCCAAAAATTTATCGTATTGGAACAAGAAATAGTCCTCTGGCTTTAAAGCAGGTAGATGAAATTTTAGCCAGTTTAAAAGAGTTTTACCCGGGTTTTAGGGCCGAGATAATAGAAATTGATACTTTTGGGGATAAAGATAAAATTACCCCCATATCCGGGATAGAGGGGAGTGATTTTTTCACCCGGGAGATAGACGAAGCTCTCCTAAGGCAAGAGATTGATTTGGCTATCCATAGCGCGAAAGATTTACCGGATAAACTAGAAGATGGTTTGCTCGTTGCAGCCATAACTAAATCTATTGAGAGTTGTGATGTTTTGATTTCAAAAGGAAATCTAAAAATTGATGAGTTTAAAGTTGGTGCAAAAATTGGAACTAGTAGCCTAAGGCGCAAGAAGCAGTTAAAGCAATACCGCAGCGACTTTCAAATAGTTGATATAAGAGGTAACATCCAAGAGCGCATTAATAAGTTGTATGCCAGTGACTTAGATGCTATTCTCATAGCTGCTGCCGGTTTACTCCGCTTGGGGCTAGAGGATAAAATCACCCAAAGGCTACCGCAAGAAATTATGCAGCCTCATCCTTATCAAGGAGCTCTAGCAGTTTGTGTGCGTAAAGATGATTTTGAATTGATAAATTTCTTGAGAATTATTGATACAAGAAGTGTTAGTGAGGCTACAACTTAGGGAGCGGAGCAAATATAAGGCGTAGGGGGTAATTGTTGAAAAGTGGAAGCCTCATTAAGGAGGGTTGAGCTATGAAGATCAAAGTTAATGGTAAAGAGCAGATTTTGGATAAAGATTCAATATCGGTTAAGGAACTTCTAAATGTAAGTAAGGTTGAGAAACCGGATATGGTTTCGGTGCAGCTTAACGGTGAGTTTGTGAAAAAGGAAGATTACTCTAATACCTCCGTTAAAGAAAGCGATGAGGTTGACTTTCTTTATTTTATGGGCGGAGGAAATAATTAATAATTAGCAGCAAAGGAGAGTTATGAAAAACTTAAAATTTGTTACTAAAATTCTTCACAATAAGTTTTTAAAGGAGGATCCTCATGGCGCTTTGCATATGCCTATATATGATAATGTTGCCTTTGAGTTTAAGAGCGCTGAGGATATCGAGCTGGCATTTCAGGGAAAAAAGCCGGCCCATATGTATTCCAGAATCAGTAATCCAACTATTGAGAATTTTGAGCAAAAAATACGAATAGTTACTGATTCTTTGGGGGTAGTTGCTGTTTCTTCGGGTATGGCAGCAATTTCAAACGTGATTTTAGCTATTGCTAACAGCGGCGACAATATTGTTACCACTAAATACTTATTCGGAAATACCTACTCTTTGTTTGAAAAGACTCTGAAAAGCTGGGGGTTAAAGGCTAAATATACAGATTTGACTAAAGGTTCTTTTGTCGAGGGTTTAATTGATAAAAAGACCAAGGCAATATTTTTTGAAACAATTACTAATCCCCAGCTGGAAGTGGCCGATGTAGAAGTTTTGGCAAAAATAGCAAAATCCAGAGGTATTCTGCTCATTGCCGATACTACGGTTACGCCACCCTATATATTTAACTCGAAAGCTTTAGGCGTGGATATTGAGGTTTTATCCAGCACAAAGTATATATCCGGCGGTGCAACTTCGGTGGGAGGAATTATAATTGATAATGGGGGTTATGATTGGAGCAAAAACGAAAAGTTAAGAGGTGATGTTAAACAATACGGCCCTTTTACTTTTCTTAAGAAATTAAGACGCGAGGTCTATAGAAACCTGGGAGCTTGCCTTTCTCCTTACAATGCCTTTTTGCAGAGCATAGGCCTTGAGACATTACCTTTACGGGTAGATGTATCTTGCGCTAATGCTTTAGCGATTGCTAAATTTTTACAAAAATCACCTCAGGTAAAAGACGTTAATTACCCCGGGCTCAAATCTTCAAAGTATTTCGCTTTAAGCCAAAAGCAATTTGAGGGCAAACCCGGAAGCCTTCTCACTTTTGACTTAGCTTCTAAGGATGAATGTTTTAAGTTTATGAACAAGTTGCAGATTATTAGAAGGTCAACGAATTTAAATGACAACAGAACTTTGATAATTCATCCGGCTTCAACAATATTCTGTGAGTATGATGAAAAGCTAAAACAGGATATGGGGGTCAGAGAGACTATGATTCGTTTAGCCGTAGGCATTGAAGATAGCGAAGACTTAATTTCTGATATAGGTAGTGCTTTGAAGAGGTAAAGATGAATTTTAGCGAAGAACAATTAGAGAGGTACAGCCGTCACATTATCTTAGCCGAGGTAGGTGTTAAGGGCCAAGAGAAAATAATGCAGGCTAAGGTTTTGATTATTGGTGTCGGAGGATTAGGCTCGCCAGCCGCACTTTATTTGGCTGCTGCCGGTTGCGGCACAATAGGCTTGGTTGACGGTGATTGTGTAGAAGTTTCTAATTTACAGCGTCAAGTCATACATTTTACGCCGGATATAGGCAAGCCCAAAGTTATATCGGCTAAAGAAAAGATAGAAAAAATTAATCCTGAGGTTAAGGTTAACACTTATAAAGAAAGAGTGTTTGCGCGAAACATCACAGATATTATCAAAGATTATGATTTTATAATTGACGGTACGGATAATTTTCCGGCAAAATTTCTTATTAATGATGCTTGTGTATTTTCAAAAAAACCTTTTTCTCACGGTGGTATTTTAAAATTTGACGGCCAGACAATGACTTATCTTCCCAAGATAAGTGCTTGCTACCGTTGTGTGTTTGGAACTCTTCCGCCAAAAGGCGCGGTTCCTTCTTGCTCACAGGCCGGAATTTTGGGAGCTATTGCCGGGATGCTAGGGACAATACAGGCAGCAGAAGCTCTTAAATATTTTGTGCAAAAAGGAGAGCTGCTTACCAACAGGCTGTTAATTTTTGATGCTTTAAATATGAACTTTAGAACTGTAAAAGTGAGAAAAAATCCTGAGTGTCCTGTTTGTGGAGATAAGCCGACCATTACTAAATTGATTGATCAAGAACAGCCAGCCTGTGATTTAAGAAAAAAATAAACTAAGAGTGCAGATGAAAATAAAAAAAGAGGTAATTGATAAGATTATTGAACATTCTAAAAAAGATGCACCCATTGAAGCTTGCGGGTATTTGGCTTCTTATGAGGGAATTATAATCAGGCATTACCCCTTGCTGAATATAGACCGTAGTAGAGAGCATTTTTCATTTGATCCCAAAGAGCAGTTTGGAGTATTAAAAGATATTCGCGTAGAGGGTTTAGAGATAACTGCGGTTTATCATAGCCACCCTGTGAGCCCGGCCCGGCTTTCTCAGGAAGATATAAGGCTGGCCTATGATTCCAGTATAAGTTATGTAATAGTGTCTTTAGCCGGACAAAAAAGCGAGGTAAAGTCTTTTAGAATAAAAGATTTGAAAGTTGAAGCGGAAAATATAGAGGTAGTTTAAAAATGAAAAGTTATAATTTGCCTTCAGGATTTGATGCAGATATTGATAAACTAAAAGGCCTGCTCGATGAATACAACCGGGGTGCTCTTTCTGCAGCTCAATTAAAAGCCTACAGGGTACCTTTTGGTGTTTATGAGCAAAGGGAGCGGGATACTTATATGGTAAGAGTTCGATGCGCAGCCGGATGCATTAGCCCTAAGCAGCTGCAAAAAATAGCCGATATTTCTTCTAGGTACGGGGCAAATCAGATACATCTTACTACCCGGCAGGAATTACAGATTCATTACGTAAAACTAAATAATATTATTGAGGTTATACAATCTTTAAAAGAAGTGGGATTAGCTTCCCGAGGCGGAGGCGGAAACACCATAAGAAACATTATAGCTTCTGAGTATTCCGGAATTGATACCCGGGAGGCCTTTGATGTAACGCCTTATGCGATAGCTTTAACTACTCGCCTAATAGCTGAAGAAGATTCCTGGACTCTTCCTCGAAAATTTAAAATAGCTTTTTCCGGTTCATCGCAGGATTTAGGTTATGCCACAATTGCCGACCTGGGTTTTATTGCTAGGATAAAAAATAGTAAAAAGGGCTTTAGGGTATATGTAGCTGGGGGAATGGGGGTTAAGCCTAGGGTAGGAAATTTTTTTCTCGATTTTGTTAGTGAAACCCAAGTTTATCAAATAACAAGGTCAGTAAAAAATCTTTTTTGGAAATACGGCAATCGTAAAAATAAGCACGCGGCCCGCCTACGTTTTCTCTGGCAGGATTTGGGCGAAGATGAATTTAGGAGAAGATTTATTGAAGAATATGAAGTTGTTAAAAAAGAAAATCATCCCTCTCTTAAGATAGAGCAAATCGACAACACAGGGCTTAATCTTGATATTAAACCTGAAGAGGTAAAAGACAAAGAAGATTTCGAACTGTGGAAGAAGCGTTTTGTGCGCCTTCAAAAACAAAAAGATTTATTTTCGGTCATAGTTGCGGTTGAGCTGGGGTTTATTGACAATGCTCAAGTTTTAAAATTGGCTAAGTTTTTAGAGCCTTTCGGTGATAATGTCATACATTTGACTAAAGATCAAAATTTTCAACTACGTAATATTTCCGGACAATACTTAACGAATATATATAACTTTTTAAAAAATAATTTGGCTAATTTCAACCGTCCTTTTATTTTTGATAAGCTTATATCCTGCGCCGGAGCATCTACTTGTCAGCTGGGGATTTGTTTATCCCGAGGAGCTGTTAAAGCTATTATGCAGGCTTTAGAGAAAAGCCGAATGGATTTAGCTTTATTAGCAGATTTAAAAATTAGTATTTCCGGTTGCCCTAATGCTTGCGGTCAGCACCACGTAGCTGATTTAGGATTTTTTGGAAAAGCAGCCAGAAAAAATGAAAAATTATACCCGGCATATAATGTTGTAGCCGGGGCTCTAGTTTCCGACGGTAAAACAAAATTTGCTGATAAAATCGGCGAAATAGGAGCAAAAAATGTCCCGAGTTTGGTAGAAGATTTTCTGAGTATGTATTTATCAAAACACCATAACTATAAAGATTTCAGAGAGTATATTGAAAACTGCGGGAAAAATGACTTAAAGCAAATTTGCGATAAATATAAAGATGTACCTGATTTCGATGAGGATAAAAACTATTATTTTGATTGGGGGGCGAAAGATGTTTTTTCTCTGGCCGGCAGGGGTATGGGTGAATGTTCGGCCGGATTGTTTGACTTAATAGACGTAGACATTACGAATATAAAAGAGACCAAACGTAAGCTTCTAGCCTCACCGGGAGAAGACAAAGATAAAAAGGAGAAACTTCTTCGAGAGCTTACTTTTTATGCCAGCCGGATGCTTTTGATTACCCGAGGAGTTGAGCCGAAAACAGAGGCTCAAGTTTATGATAGCTTTAGAGAGCACTTTATTAATACTAGCTTAGTTGAGGCTCATTTTAAGGATATCATTCAGGCAGCTGAAAGCAAAAATTCTCCGGTTATTTTGGCCCAAGAGAAAAAAATCTATGAATTAGCTGATAGGGTAAAGTTTCTTTACGATAATATGGATAACGCTTTTCAGTTCAAAGTTGAGCAAGTTTTAACGCCGGCAGGGAAAGCTGCCGTAGAAGGCGGAGTTTGCGGGCAGTTAAAATCAAAGCCCAAAATATTTAAAGATTTTAGAGGGGTAGCTTGCCCTATGAATTTTGTTAAGACAAAAATTGAGCTGTCTAAGATGAAATCAAAAGAAATTTTAGAGATATTACTTGATGACGGAGAGCCAATAGAAAATGTTCCGGGTTCAGTAAAAGAAGAAGGCCATAAAATTATCGAGCAGAAAAAGAAAGGGAATTTCTGGTCAATTGTTATTGAGAAGAAATGAAGATGAGAAAGCAAAAAGTATACCTGATAGGAGCCGGCCCCGGGAAAGCAGATTTAATTACTTTGCGGGGAGCTAATATCTTAAAAGAGGCTGACGTTGTAATTTATGATTATCTTGTTGATAAAAGAATATTAGAGAATGTAAAATATAACGCCGAGCTTATATGCTGCGATAAATTAGCCAATAAAGGTAAACATTCTAAAGCTTCCCTGATTTGCCAGGATAAGATAAATAATTTGTTAGTAACTAAAGCCAAAAAGGGTAGAAAAGTAGTACGGCTTAAAAATGGAGACTCTTCTATTTTCAGCAGATGTTCACAGGAGCTTGAAGCCTTAGTTAAGGAAGGAATAGAATTTGAGATAGTTCCCGGAGTTACAGCCGCCAGCGCTGCTTCTTGCCTTAGCGGGATACCTCTTACTGATAGAAGATTTTCGTCAAGTTGTGTTTTTGTCACCGGTCAGGAGGATACGAGTAAGAAAAAAAGTTCACTCGACTGGGAGGCCATATCTAAATGCGGCACAATAGTTTTGTATATGGCTGTCAATAATTTAGAAAGAATAGTTAAGAACTTACTCCGAGCAAAAAAAGCAAAAAATACCCCGGTAGCTATAGTCCAAAATATTAGCCTGCCGAATCAGAAAATTTTAACCGCAAAGTTAACAGATATCGTTTTAAAGGCTAAAAGGGTAAATTTAAAGCCGCCGGCAGTGGTTATTATCGGAGAAGTTGTTAAGTTCGAAAGTAAATTTAATTGGCTTAAGAAAAATAAGCGAGTTCTTTTTACAGGCTTATCACAAGAAAGGTTTTTTCTGCAAGGGAATTACCTGCACCTGCCGTTGATAAAGATAGAGCCTATGGAGAACTATGGAGAATTTGATGAGCATTTAAAAAATATAGCCGGCTTTGACTGGATAATATTTACTAGCCGCTATGGCGTTAAGTATTTTTTTCAGAGACTAAAGCTAATAGGTTATGATACCCGGAAGCTAGCAAAAGTAAAGATTGCCGCAATTGGCGAATCTACAGCCAAGGGGCTTAAAGAACACGGATTATTAGCAGATTTAATCCCGATAAATGAATCAGCCCAAGGGTTGATAGAGGAATTTAAGAAAAAAAATATTAGAGGTAAGAAAATATTTCTACCCCGCTCGGATATTTCTGATAAAGGAATTGAGGCGGCATTGAAAAAGTTAGGGCATGAGATAACTTCTAGCTTTGCTTATAGAAACCTAATGCCTAAGGAGTTGCCGCAGCTTCACCTAGAGGAATTTAATGAGCTTATGTTTACAAGCCCTTCTACGGTAAGGAATTTTAAAAAAAGATATCAAAAATTGCCAAAAAGCATTAAAACTAGTTGTATCGGAGCGGTGACCCTAAAGGAGGCTAAAAGATGCCGATTGCTGAATTAAGAAGACTCAGGAAAAATAAGAATATAAGAAATTGGGTTAGCCAGCATGAATTACGGCCTAAGGATATTATCTTGCCCTATTTTCTTGTTGAAGGAAAAAATGTAAAGAAGCCTATTTCTTCAATGCCGGGTATCTATCATTTATCTGTAGATAATTTGACAAAAGATATAAAGGAAATTAAGGGCTTGAATTCTGTGCTTCTTTTTGGGGTATCAAATGAAAAAGACAACCGAGCCAAAAACAGCTACAAAAAAAACGGAATAGTTCAGAAAGCTATAAAGGCGATAAAAAAAGAATTTAAGGATTTAATTATTATAAGTGATGTTTGTCTTTGTGGGTATACATCGCATGGACATTGCGGCATAGTTAAAAATCAAAAATTAAAAAATTTTGAAATAGATAATGATAAAACTTTAAAAATATTAGCAAAAATTGCTCTTTCTCAGGCCCAGGCCGGAGCTGATTTTGTGGCACCCTCAGCCATGATGGACGGCCAAGTCAAAACAATAAGGCAAGCTTTAGATAAAAGAGGCTTTAAAGACACAGGGATATTAGCTTATTCAGCCAAATACGCTTCTTGCTTTTACGGCCCTTTTAGAGAGGCTTTAGATTCTAAACCTGCTTTTGGAGACAGAAAAACTTACCAGATGGATTTTAGAAATTCTTATCAGGCCTTAAGAGAAATAAAACAGGATATTGACGAAGGAGCTGATATTGTGATGGTAAAACCGGCTTTAGCTTATCTGGATATAATCTATAGAGCCAGACAGGAATTTAATATACCGATAGCTGCCTACAACGTTAGCGGCGAATATAGCATGATAAAAAAATTGAGCAATCGGGATAAAAATGCCCAAAAAGAATTAGCCTTGGAGGTTCTTACGTCTATTAAAAGAGCCGGTGCAGATTTAATTATCACTTATTGGGCGAAGGATCTATTGAAATGGCTAAAGTAGCAGAAGCTAAAATTCGAACAGAATCTCAAAAGTTATTCAGCCAGGCCAAAAAATATATCCCCGGCGGAGTTAACAGCCCGGTGCGCTCTTTTAAGTCCGTGGGGGGGAATCCTGTTTTTATCAGTAAGGCAAGTGGGCCTTATCTTTATGGTGAAGATGGCAAAAGATATATAGATTATTGCCTTTCTTGGGGAGCTCTAATCTTAGGGCATGCCGACTTAGAAGTTATAAAAAAATTAAAAGAGGTAATTAGTAAAGGTACAAGCTTTGGCGCTGTTACGAAATTAGAAACAGAGCTAGCAAAACTTATCGTGGAAGCTGTTCCTTCTATTGAGCAGGTCAGGTTAGTTAATTCGGGAACAGAAGCGGTGATGTCAGCAATAAGACTAGCCCGGGCTTATAGCGGCAAAACCAAAATTATAAAATTTGAAGGCTCATACCACGGCCATGCAGATTATCTTTTAGCAAAGGCAGGCTCAGGACTTGCGACTTTAGGAATTCCCAACAGCCGGGGAGTTCCTTCGGACTTCACCAAGCATACAATAACCTTAGATTTTAATAACCTAAAGGCAGTCCAGAAAACAGCAGAAAAATATTCTAAAGATTTAGCAGCAATAATTGTCGAGCCAGTGGCAGCAAATTGCGGCTTAATTCTGCCCCAGGAAGGATTCCTCCAAACTTTAAGGAAAATTGCCGATAAATACAATATTGTCTTAATATTCGATGAAGTTATTACTGGTTTTAGAGTTTGTTATCAGGGAGCCCAAGGGTTCTTGGGAGTTAAGCCGGATTTAACCTGTTTGGGTAAAATTATTGGAGGGGGCCTTCCGGTAGGAGCATTCGGAGGGAAAAAAGAAATAATGAAATTGTTAGCTCCTTTAGGAGACGTTTATCAAGCCGGTACACTTTCAGGCAATCCCCTGGCAGTTACCGCCGGAATTGCTACTTTAAAAAAATTGAACAATCGAAAGATTTATGAGAATTTAGAAAGAAAGGCAAAAGAACTGTGTGAAGCAATAAAAGTAATCTCCAGAAAAAATAGGGTAAATTTAGAAATAAATTATATTAGTTCGATGTTTTCGGTTTTCTTTACAAAGGGAAAAGTTATAGATTATAAAACTGCCCAAGCCCAAGATTTAACAATCTTTAAGAAGCTTTTTCAAGGCTTATTGAGAGAAGGTATATACTTTTCTCCTTCGGGTTTTGAAACTAATTTTTTATCTATAGCTCATACTAAAGAAATAATAGAGAAAACATTACAGGTATTTAGCAAGCTGCTTAAAAAATAGGGGGATAAAAAATGGCAAATAATTATTCTGATAATGTATTAGGTCTTATCGGTGATACTCCAACAGTAAAACTTAATAAAATTGTTGAGCCTGGCCTGGCGCAAGTTTTTGCGAAATTAGAATTTTTCAATCCCGGAGGCAGTGTCAAAGACAGAATATGTCTTTCCATGATTGAGGCAGCAGAAAAAGAAGGGTTGATTAAACCGGGCTCAACCATAATTGAATCTACGAGCGGAAACACCGGCATAGGTTTAGCCATGATTTGTGCCGTAAAAGGATATAAGTGCATTCTTACCATGCCGGAGCTGATGAGCCAAGAAAGGATTTATATACTCAAATCTTATGGAGCAGAGGTAATTCTTACTCCGGCTGTTGATGGTATGTTAGGCGCGATAAAAAAAGCAGAGGAGATTGTAAAGAAAATTCCTAATAGTTTTGTTCCCCAGCAGTTTAAAAATAAAGCCAATCCTCAAATTCATAGAGAAACAACAGCTAGAGAGATATTAAATTTTACTACCGAGACAATAGATGCTTTTATTGCCGGTGTGGGTACCGGAGGAACCATAACCGGTGTGGGTGAGGTTCTAAAAGAACACAATCCAAGAATTAAGATAGTAGCAGTTGAACCAAAGACAAATGCTGTATTGTCGGGAGGAAAGCCCGGCCCTCATAAAATTCAAGGAATTGGTGCAGGATTTATCCCTGAAGTTTTAAACAAGAACATAATTGATGAGATAGTAAAGGTAAGTGATAGCCAAGCCTTTGAGACTTCAAAAATATTAGCTAAGAAGGAAGGTTTATTTGTGGGCTTATCAGCCGGAGCTGCCACCTGGGCGGCGTTAAAAATAGCTAAGGATTTAGGCAAAGATAAAAAAGTGATTGTCATTCTTCCTGATACCGGCGAAAGATACTATTCAATGGAGCAATATTTTTAAGCAGAGATAGCTTTAAAAGGAAGTTATGAAAATTACCACAAAAACACGTTACGGACTTAGATTAATATTGAATCTTGCGCTTAGTTATGGAAGGGGGCCGGCACTTCTTAGCAAAATTGCCAAGAGAGAGAATATTTCCCAGAAATATTTAGGCCAGATTATTATCCCTTTGAAAGTAGCGGGTGTTATTAGCTCAGTCCGGGGGGCCAAAGGAGGGTATATGCTGAATAACCTTCCGTCAAAAATAACCGTTAAGGACATTGTTGAGATTCTTCAAGGAAACTTAGATTTTGTTAAAGAGGGCAATGGTTTTACTTCCGGCAGTAAAACATTTTTTTGTATTAGGCATCTGGTTTGGAAAAAGCTGCAGGAAAATATATCTGAGACACTTAGAGATATAACTTTAGAGGATTTAGTTCGCGAATATAGCCAAAACGAAAAAAACGGAGTTATGTATAATATTTGATAAAGGTAAAGACGCTAAGTAAAGAGCTTAAGATTTTGTTTTTACAAAATAGTATTTTTCTGGTAACCTTAGGGCACCAGACCATCCAAGTAGGCCTCGCGGCCTGTGGGATAGGAATATTTTAATATATTTATAATACGATAAAGACCACATGAAGGCTTTAGCATTATTTTCCGGAGGCTTGGATAGTAGCCTGGCAATAAAAGTGGTTTTAGGCCAGGGCATTGAAGTAATTGCTTTAAACTTTAGGAGTCCTTTTTGTTGTTGTGAGCATTCTAAGGGTTGTGGTTCATCAATAAAAAAAATGGCTGATAGTTTAGGCGTAGAGTTTAAATCAATCTACTTAGGCCAAGATTATCTGGAGATGATAAGAAATCCTAAGCACGGGTATGGTAAGAACCTAAACCCTTGTATTGATTGCCGGATATTTAAATTTAGGCAGGCTAAAGAAATCATGGAAGAGGTAGGTGCTTCTTTTATCATCAGCGGAGAAGTTTTAGGCCAAAGGCCAATGTCTCAACACAGAGCAGCTTTAAAAACAATAGAAAAGGAATCGGGATTAGAGGATTTGGTGTTGCGGCCGCTTTCAGCAAAATTATTAAAGCCTACAATTGCCGAAGAAAAGAGTTGGGTCAGGAGGGAGGATTTACTGAAAATTTCCGGAAGAGGTAGGAAACCGCAAATTAGTTTAGCTTTTTCTTTAGGGGTTAAAGATTATCCTTGTCCAGCCGGAGGGTGTCTTCTTACCGATAGTAATTTTAGCAACCGGCTCAAAGATTTATTTAAATTCGAGCAGCTAAATCTTAACGATGCAAAACTATTAAGGGTGGGCCGGCATTTTAGAATTAGCCCTCAGTTTAAATTGGTTGTAGGAAGAAATGAAAAAGAAAATATGCAGCTCCTAAATTTAAGCCAAAATGGTGATTTGTGTTTTGAGTGCCAGTCACTGCCCGGGCCGACTGCGATTGGCAGAGGTATCGCTGATGAGGAAGCAAAAATACAATCTGCCAGGATAGTAGCAAGGTATACGTCTTTAGATGAAGAAGTAGAGGTCTTAATGAAGTCTATACCTGCGAATGGAGAAAAAAAAATTTCCGTGCAAAATATAAATGAAAAAGAATTCCTGAAGTTTAGAATTTAATTAAAGGTTAAATTAAAGAAGAGCTAAGGAATTAAAGTGGAGGGTTGTGCATGAAGATCGCGGAAGATATTACGCAGTTGATAGGGAATACCCCTTTGGTGAGATTAAGCAAAATAAGTGCCGGTTTAGGCGCAGATGTAATAGCAAAACTAGAAAGTTTTAATCCTTTATCAAGCGTAAAAGATAGAATTGGCATTTCGATGATTGAAGCTGCTCAGAAGGACGGCTTATTAAAGGAGGGCGCAACTATCATTGAGCCTACCAGCGGTAATACCGGCGTTGCCTTGGCTTTTGTATGTGCTTCAAAAGGCTATAAGTTAATACTTACTATGCCGGATACAATGAGCATAGAACGCAGGCAGTTGTTAAAGATTTTAGGAGCAGACCTCATATTGACCGAAGGTGCTAAAGGAATGAAAGGGGCAATCCAAAAGGCAGAAGAGCTCTTAAAGCAAACACCTAATAGTTTTATGCCGCAGCAATTTAATAACCCGGCTAATCCTCAAATTCATCGTACTACAACTGCTGAGGAAATCTGGAAGGATACAGACGGTAAAATAGATATTTTTATTTCCGGAGTAGGTACCGGGGGTACAGTTACCGGAGTCGGCGAAATATTGAAGAAAAGAAAACCTTCGGTTAAAATTATTGCTCTTGAGCCGGCAGAATCTGCTGTTTTATCCGGTGAAGTTCCGGGGTCGCATAAAATTCAAGGGATTGGAGCGGGTTTTGTCCCCGAAATATTAAACCGGGAAATTATTGATGAAATAATTAAAGTTTTCCATGTTGACTCGGGAGCTCTCTGTCGCCGTCTGGCAAAAGAAGAGGGGATACTCTCAGGCATATCAAGCGGAGCTGCTGTCTGGGCAGCATTAGAGGTAGCAAAACGTAAAGAGTCTAAAGGAAAAATGATTGTTGCGGTTTTGCCGGATACCGGTGAGAGGTATTTATCAACATGGTTATTTGAAGAATAAGATAAATAAGCGACAAATGAACAAAAAAGAAGGCTTAGGAATGGTCCGAACAAAATTCTTTACCTTTGCTGAAGGAACAAATAAATTGGTTTTATCTTCCGGCCAAAGGATAGGGCCAATCACCTTGGCTTATGAAACTTATGGGAGCCTGGATAAAGATAAGAGCAATGCTATTCTAATTGCCCATGCGCTTTCTGGCGATGCCCATGCTGCAGGTTTTCAAGAAGGTGATAAAAAACCAGGATGGTGGGACGTGATGATTGGCCCTCATAAGGCTTTTGATACGACAAAATATTTTGTTATATGTTCGAATGTTCTAGGAGGTTGCAAGGGTACAACCGGACCTTCTTCTATTAATCCAAAAACGAATAAACCCTATGCTCTTGAGTTTCCTCTAATTACAGTTTCGGACATGGTAAATGCTCAGAAGTATTTAATAGACCATTTGGGAATTAAAAAATTATTATGCGCGGCAGGAGGCTCAATGGGTGGTATGCAGGCTTTGCAGTGGGTAGCTTCATATCCTGAATGCGTAAGGTCAGTTATTCCCATTGCCACAGCGTGGAAGCATTCGCCCCAGCAGATTGCTTTTGATGAAGTTGGAAGGCAAGCGGTAATGGCAGACCCGGCCTGGAAAAAAGGTAATTACTATGGCGATACTAAGCCTGAACGCGGGTTAGCCGTGGCGCGCATGATCGGACACATAACTTATATGAGCGACCAGTCAATGGAGGAGAAGTTTTCACGTAAACTTAAAGATAAAAACTATAGTTTTTCATTTACAGCAGATTTTGAAGTTGAAGGTTACCTGCGTTACAGGGGGGATAGCTTTGTAAAGCGTTTTGATGCTAATTCATATCTTTACATAACTAAAGCAATGGATTATTTTGATCTTTCGGGAGGGAAACTGATTCTTCAAGGAAAAGATATTGATACGCGTTTTCTGATGATTGCCTTCCAGTCTGATTGGTTGTATCCGGCTTATCAGTCCAGAGAGATAGTCCATTTTTTGAAAACAAGGTTTGCAAATGTAACCTCTTGCGAAATAAAATCATCCTATGGCCACGATGCCTTTTTACTGGAAAACGATGAACAAGCGCACTTAATTAAACATTTTCTTAAATCTACGCATAATCAAACAAAAGATGAAAAAAGATAACACTAGATTAGACCACAAGATTATTTATAGTATCATTGAGCCAAAATCAAGAGTTTTAGACTTGGGGTGTGGCGATGGTGAGCTTTTGGCCAAGCTGGTTGAGGGAAAAAACATAAAGGCTCAAGGAATTGAACTTAATAATAAAGCTATTTATAAATGCGTAGAAAGAGGCCTGAATGTTTCTCACAGCAATGTTGATGACGGTCTTAAAGGGTATCCGGATAAGTCGTTTGATTACGTAATTTTAAATCAAAGCATGCAGGAAGCAAAAAAAGTTGATTACGTTATGAAGGAGGCCTTACGAGTAGGCAAGAAGGTTGTTGTAGGATTTCCTAATTTTGCTTATCTAACAGCCCGTCTAAGAGTGTTCTTTAAAGGAAAAGTACCTATTACGCCATCTTTACCGTATCATTGGTACAGTACGCCAAATTTACATTTTTTAAGCATAAGTGATTTCCGAAGTTTTTGCCTTGAGAAGAAAATAACGATTATCAAAGCATATTATTTAGGAGAAAAAAAGGCTATACAAATTTTACCCAACCTTTTCGCTTTGAATGCGATATTTATTATTAGCAGATAATTAAAAGTTTTTATTTTTTCCTTTGTGTTACTATTTTTACCCCGACCATATCTTTAGCTTACCCCGGCTTATTTTTTTAAACAGAAAGTTTTTTTTATTGCATTTAAAGGATGAAGGGGATATTATAAGATTAGGATATATAATATATATATGTTTGTGCTTGGTGATAAAGGGAATTACTGAGGTATTCTTTTGTCAAAATTAATCCGGGAAATGCTAAAGAAGCATTTTCAAGAAAAAGGAATATTTTCATGATAACGGTAGGGACAAAAAAAGCAATTTATAATATTATTGGCGTAATTATTATACTAAGTATTGTTTTTTTATCTTGGTTTAATGTAGCAGCGCAGACAAGCGCAGGAGAGTTTTATCAAAATGAAAG
>JAMXCX010000069.1 GCA_024542985.1 Candidatus Omnitrophota bacterium
CCTTACCTGAAGCTGCACCAAAAAACCGCAACAATGCTCCCGTTAGGATTAAAATTCCTATAAAAAGTAAGACTTTTCTCTCTTGATGAGTTAAGCAAAACATAGTAAAGTTGGTATCTCAACCTTCGCCATCAATGCTATAAATATAAGGCCTAGGCAACTATATTAATAATTTTTCTCTCTACGTAAATGACTTTTTTGGGAGGTTTTTGGGAAAGTAGTTTTTTGACTTTTTCCAAAGCCAGGGCTTTACTTTTAATTTCCTCTTGAGGCCAATTAACATTTATCTTTAACTTAGCCTTTACTTTTCCATTAACTAACACCGCGACCTCTAGCTCTTCTTCCTTAAGGTGGTTCTCGTCTACTTTTGGCCAACTCCGATTAAGAATAGAAGATTTATTACCTAAAATCTCATTTACTTCTTCGCTTATGTGGGGGGTAAAAGGTGATAGCAATAAAAATGTCGTATCCACAGCCTCTTTAAAAATTTCTTTGCGCAGTGAACCTTGGGCTAAAGATTTATAAGTTTGATTGACTAACTCCATTACCCTGCTGATTGCAGTATTAAACTGGAAATTCCCTTCTAAGTCCCGAGTGACTTCTTTAATAGTAGAATGTATTTTCTTTAAGAGATTTTTCTCCTGTAAGTTGTATTCTTTAGGCCCAGCCCCTGCTTTGTATTCACCTAAAACATCAACTAAGCGCAAGGCCCGCTGGATAAACCGCCAAATACCCTGCAGCCCTTCATCCTGCCATTCGGCATCTTTCTGGGGCGGCCCCATAAATAATATGTAAAGACGCATTGTATCTGCGCCATACTTATTAAGTATATAATCCGGGGAAACAACGTTACCTTTTGATTTCGACATCTTGGCACCGTCTTTGACAATCATCCCTTGAGTAAATAACCGTTTAAATGGCTCAGGGCTCTTGACTAGGCCTTCATCCATAAGAAATTTATTAATAAATCTTGAATACATAAGATGTAAAATCGCATGCTCCACTCCTCCGATATATTGATCTACCGGAAGCCATTTGTCTATATCCTTAGTTATAAACGGTTTGTTGGCTTCTCGGGGAGATATATAACGCAAGTAATACCAGCTAGAATCAACAAAAGTATCCATAGTATCAGTCTCACGCCGGGCTTTGGCTCCACACTTAGGACATTTAGTTTTGTGAAATTCATCTATATAAGTCAAGGGAGATTTACCTGTAGGTAAAAACTCTTTGACTTCGGGAAGTAAAACCGGTAAATCACCTTCAGGCACAGGTACTTGACCGCAAGAAGGACAGTAAATAATCGGAATAGGCGCCCCCCAATAACGCTGGCGCGAAACTAACCAATCCCTTAATTTATAATTAAGGCCTCGTTTGCCAATATTATTTGCCTCCATATAATCGGCAATATTTACCTTTGCTTTCTTAGAACTCAATCCATCAAACTTTCCGGAATTAACCAATAGGCCCTCTCCCTCATATGCTTTCTTTAATTGCTTACTATTGGCCTGTGATTGAGGAGCTTTTACTACTTCTACAACCGGCAACTTATATTTTTTAGCAAATTCAAAATCTCTTGCATCATGAGCCGGAACACACATTGCAGCCCCGCTCCCATAACCGGCTAAAATATAATTAGCAATCCATATCGGTATTTTTTTACCCGTCATCGGGTTTAGGGCATATTTACCGGTAAATATTCCTTCTTTGGCTAAGTTCTCCAGCCGGCGCGGTGAAAGAGATTCCCCTTTTATTTTCTCAATGAATTTCTCTATATCCTTTTTCGAAGGAGAATCTTTTATCAATTCTTCCAAAGAGGCGTGTCCCCAATTTAAAGCCAGAAAAGTAGCCCCAAAAATAGTGTCAACGCGGGTAGTAAAGCAATTTAATTTAATTTTTGAATTCTCAACCACAAAATCTATCCCGACCCCTTCTGATCTGCCAATCCAATTGTTCTGCATTGTCTTTACTCTCTCCGGCCACTGCTCCAAAAGCTTTATATCATCCAACAACCTCTGAGCATAATCAGTTATCTTAAAAAACCACTGTCTTAAAACTTTCTGCTTTACCTCTGTCGAACAGCGCTCACACCTACCTTCAATAACTTGTTCATTAGCCAAAACTGTCTTACAAGACTCACACCAGTTAACAGGAGCCTCTTTTCGGTAAGCAAGCCCCTTATTATAAAGCTTTAAAAATATCCACTGCGTCCACTTATAATAAACAGGCAGGCAAGTTGTAATCTCTCTGCTCCAATCATACCCTATGCCCCAGCCTTTAAGCTGTTCGGTTATTTTTTTTATGTTTTTTAAAGTCCACTCCCGGGGATGAATTTTATGCTTAATAGCTTGGTTTTCTGCAGGAAGGCCGAAGGCATCCCAGCCCATAGGGTTTAATACATAAAACCCATGCATTTTTTTATAACGGGCTACAGCGTCTCCGATTATATAATTACGGGCATGTCCTACATGCAATTCGCTTGAAGGGTAAGGGAACATAACCAAGCAATAGTATTTGGGCTTTGCGCTATTCTTTACGTCAATAGCAAAGACTTTTTTACTTTCCCAAAAACTCTGCCACTTGTTATCAGTTTCTCTACTGTAAATCATTTTTGTATAATTTTCTTATTGTTTCTAAGTTTTTTTCGTCAGCATCTTTTTCTTTTTTCGGCGTCTCCAAAATAAAAGGTAAATCCTTCAATTTAGGATGATTAATTATTAAACTAAAACCTCTCTTGCCGATTTTTCCCTCTCCGATAGCAAAATGGCGATCACGAAGCGACCCCAATTCTTCTTGGGTATCATTAAGATGAATTGCCTTGATCCGTTCCAGACCTACCTCATTTTCAATTTCATCAAGCAACCCGCCCAGCCCTTTTGAATCATTAATCTTATACCCTGCAGCCCAAGCATGAGCCGTATCCAAACATATACCTATCCTATTTGGGTGATTTAATCTTTGAAAAACAAATTTTTGGTGAGAAAAATTAGCACCCAGCCAATGGCCGCTGCCGGAAGTATTTTCTAAAAGAATTTGTGTATTTACCCCCTTAGTTGCTTTTATTATCTTATTTAAAGCATTAACCACTCGCAGGAGACCTCCTTGCTCTGTGCTTCCTTTATACGACCCCATATGAGTTACCAAATAACCTGCACCTAGTTTATCCGATTCAATAAGGTCAGTTATAAATTCTTTTACGGTAATTTTAAAAAATGAATGTTTAACAGAAGCTAAATTAAGAGTATAAGGAATATGAATAATTACCGGTGCAATCTTTGCTTTCTTTGTTTTTTTCCGAAATAATCTTACGTCCTCTTCGCCTAGAAATGACCTTCTCCACTGACGAGGATTACGTGAAAAAATCTGCATGGTATTACAACCAAGCTCAGCTGTCCTATCTATAGATTTATAAATCTTGCCGGCAATAGATACGTGAACGCCTAACTTAAGCAATTTTAATTAATTATTTTAAGTTCTTTTAATAATTAAACAGATAGCTATAGCTACTCTTACCTTTTGGACGGCAAGGGGGACGGAGTTAATTTAATCGGCAAGGGGGACGGAGTTAATTTAATAACTTAAACCTTTCCTTTTGCACGATGCCAGCCCCTTTATTGATAAGTTTCGATATCGCCGGTTGGGAAATACCTAAAAAACTACCTATCTCCTTGCCGCTAACACCCAGCTCTTTATTGCCAAAATAACAAATTAATCCTTTTGCCTTGGAAATTATATTATCTCTGCCTTTTTTATTTAAATCCATCTTTTTTATTTTTAACAAGCTATAGATTCGTTTTGCAATTTTATCTAAATTCCAGCCTTGCTTTATTAAGCTATCTCGTTTATCTATGTTTTCATCAACTTCTTTTAATATTCTATTAACAAAACCGTCATCGCCTAATATTCGCTCATCGCCTCGCCAATATTCTTTTTTACGTTTCATGTTAAGCAATTCACTCCATCCTCCGGCGCTTCTGATTAAGCCCCCTCCTGAGAAATCAATCTTTTCTCTTTTATCGATACCATCTTCGATAAACTGCCTATAACAACTTACCGCCTCCTTCCTTCTCTTTCCAAAGCATAGCAGCACTTCTTCTTTATCCTGCCAGGAGTAGTCGTTACTACCGATTATTCTATAATGACCGCACCACTTGTATTTATCCAATTCTTTTACTCCTTTGGCTATTTTTGCTCTTAGCGGGTTTAGATGAATATATCTTACCAATTCTTCAAAATATGCATCTTCTTGACATAGTATAGATTTATACCTATTCTGATAGAGATATCCCCGTCTTTTATGCCTTCTATTAAAATATATAGCATATCCGGTTAGTACTCGGTGCATTACATCGCTTAGGCTGCTGGTTCCGGTACGAATCATTAAATGAACGTGGTTTGGCATCAGTACCCAGGCGTAACATTTTGATTTGGTTTTTTTTAAACTATCTTCCAGGCGGGTTAAGAATTCTCTTCGATCGACATCATCTTTAAATATTTCTTTACGCTCTAGGCCCCTGGTAATTACATGATACACACCACCAGTTATATTTAATCGCTTTCCTCTTGGCATGTATTTATCTTATCAAGCCAATGCTTTATATCAATAAGTTATTAAGTTAACTCCGTCCCTCTTCCTCGTCCCTCTTCCTCTCCTACTCTCCTGAGAAAAAGCACTTTCGCAAAATAGAAAGCCTATAATTACGAGAATAATTACCACGCTTACTTTTCTCATTATTTAAGTGCCTTTTATGGGTACTTTTCTATCTTTTGTTGCGCCGATAGTATAATTATTATATGTTTGCTTACTTGTGTTATAATTATTATATGTTTTCTAAGACATTTTTCAAGCATGATTTAATAGAGTTAGTTCTGAATAAAATCA
>JAMXCX010000070.1 GCA_024542985.1 Candidatus Omnitrophota bacterium
AAGAAAAAAAGAGAGGCTCTTTTTTTCTTTATTTTCCTCTTCTTTCTTTCCGGAAATAGCTAGTGTCCTTCCCCTTAAGCTTATCTTGATATCTTTTTTCTCTAAGCCGGGAAGTTCTGCCTCAACGTACACATTATCCTTGTCCTCATACACGTCAAGCGAAGGACTGAAATACTCCTCCTGGCATAATCCGAAATTAGAAAAAGGAAAATTAAAGAGCTCGCCGATTTCATCGTGCAAAGTTTCCAAAATGCTTAATGAATTTTCTGGTCTGTACCGAATTAATTTCATTTTTTCCTCCTTTCAATTTACAGGGTGTCTAATTTTTATTGACCGGCCAAAGCTCCTTTGGTTAGCACTCTCATCCTGAGAGTGCTAAAAGGCAGCCAAAAAAATTTACGTTTCTTCTATTTCTAAAATCACCCTTACTCCCTGAATATTAACACCTTTTTCATCCATCAAATATTGTATATACTTGAGCCTTCTCACATCCTGAAAAGAGAACAATTTCTTGTTTTTTTTGCGTTCAGCCAGTTCAATGAGCCCCTCTTCAATAATTTGGTGAAGGGTCCAGTATTGCATATCCAACAGGCCGCAAACAACATTAAGAGCAAATATAGGCTCATCAGGCGGTATATCAATATCGAATTGTTCATCATCCCACAAGTTCCTCATGCCAATTATATACTAACATATTTCTATATTTTTGTCAACATTTTTCTTGTAAATTTTCTAACTTTTTCTTGATAATTATATAGTTTTTTTATAACTCCTTAGAACCCAAATAGTTATATTTCCTTAATTTTAACCCCTTTTTGTTCTAAATAGGCTAATTTTTGAGGTTTTGCCCTTACCCAATAGACAACATAATCTTCCTGATAATTAGTCTTTAGCACCTCTAAATTTTTATGGATGTAATCAACCACTTCCATTAGTTTAAAAGGAAACTTTAAAATAACCTCTTTTAAATCTTTAAAAATCTCCTCATAAACCATCTCTTTTAATTCTTCAAAATTTGTTTTTTTAAGCGCAGAAATGAATACTGCCTCGGGATATAATATTTTTAAATCACACAAATCATCCGGGGTTACTTTGTCAATTTTATTAAACACTAAAACAATCGGTCTATCCGATAAATCCAACTCTTTCATGATGCTATCCACTGCCTCTCGCAGACGTTTTATATCCGGGCTAGAGGCATCAATAACATGCAGCAGCAAATCAGCATAATGCAACTCCTCTAAAGTGGCCTTAAAAGATTCGATTAAGTTATGAGGAAGATCATAAATAAATCCCACTGTATCAGTAAAAACAACCTTCATATTATTATGCAGGTTAACTGCCCGGCTTACCGTATCTAAGGTAGTAAATAAGGCTGAGGAAGTTTTTTCTCTAGCGTCGCTAAGAGCATTAAAAAGAGTGCTTTTGCCGGCATTAGTATAACCGAGAAGCGAACATATACTTAGATGCTTTTTCTGTCTCTTCTTGCGCATTACTTCTCTATGCTGGCGCACATCTTTTAAATCTCTTTTCAAGCGGATTATTCTCTCAGAAATCCTCCGGCGGTCGATTTCCAGCTTTTTCTCACCCGGGCCTCTTGTTCCGATTCCCCCGCCTAACCGGGAAAGCGCGATTCCTTTTCCCCGCAGGCGAGGCAAAAGATATTGCAATTGAGCCAGCTCAACCTGGAGGATACCTTCTCGACTCTGAGCCCGATTAGCAAATATGTCGAGTATAAGCTGGGTGCGGTCGATTGTTTTCTTACCGAAGTAATCTTCTAAGTTCCTTTGCTGAGTAAAGTTTAATTCATTGTTAAATATAATAACATCAATATTTTCTGCCTTAACGAATAAAGCTAATTCCTCGGCTTTACCTTTACCGATATATAAAGCCGGAGTAGGCTTATTTATTTTGACCAGCACATCTTCTTCAACTTCTATGCCGGTAGAAAAAACCAAATTCTTAAATTCCTGCACCAAATCCTGAATGGGCCATTTTCCTTTTTTGTCATCAACAACAACTAATAAGGCCTTTTCTTTTTTTGTAGTTTCAATCATCTTAAATTTTTTTTAAAATTTCGTCCTTCAAATTATCTGCCGATAAAGACTCTGCGCCTATCCACTCTATTCTCTTATCAGCCTTAAACCAGGTAAGCTGTCTCTTGGCAAATCTACGGGTATTTCTCTTCATGTTTTCTTTTGCCAGAGACTTGTCTACTTTGTTATCCAGATATTCGGAAATTTCTTTTATCCCGATTATTTTTTCTGCTGTAAAGCTCAAGCCTATTTTCCTAAGCCTCCTTACTTCATCTATTACTCCTTCGGCAAACATTTCTTCTGTTCGCTTATTTATTCGTTCATAGAGAGTATCTCTTTTATATGAAAAAGCAAACATTTTTATGGGATATCTCGTGTATAAGCCCCTGGTTTGAGCTTTCTTTTCTGATATAGGCACTCCGGTTAAATAATATACCTCCAGAGCCCTTATTATCCGTCTTAAGTCGTTTGGCGAAAGCTTGGCTGCTGTTTTTTCATCAACACTTTCTAATTCCTTATGCAAACTTTGGTTTCCCTTTGTCTTGGCTTTTTTTTCCAAATCTTTTCTTAAATTCTCATCCTTGGGAGGGTCATCAAACAAACCGTCACAGAGGGTTTTCACGTAAAGGCCGCTTCCGCCGCAGACGATTACTGACTTACCCTTATTAAATAAAGCAATAATCCTCTTAGTAGCTTTTTTATAATAGTCAAAAACACTATAGGCATCTTTCACTGAAATAATATCAATAAAATGGTGTTTTATTTTCTTGCGTATATAGCTATATGGCTTTGAGGTTATTATCCTGGGCTCTTTGTAGATAAGCATGGAATCACAAGAAATTATTTCGCAGTTTAAGTGACGGGCTAAAGAAAAACTTACTTCTGTTTTTTCGGAAGCAGTAGGCCCAACAATGAAAATAATCTTACTCATCTAGGGGTATATACGGGCAGGATATCCTTGTCTGCGTAATTTTACAGAGACATTCTGAGCACTATTTCTGTCTCTAAACTTTTCAACTCTTACCTTATATATAGGATAAATACCTTTTGTATCTCTCACAACATAAACCTTATATTTTTTTCTCTTTAGTTCCTTTGCTAAACCTAAGGCATTCTTCTTTTCGCTAAAAGCGCCGACCTGGATAGTAAAAAAATCCCCGTAGCCTTCTAAAATTTTGACAAACTTCATTTCGCTGCTTTGGGGAAACTTATCTTTTATAACTTGCAAATACTTCCGTTTTTTCTCCCACTTGCCCTGGCGGCTGGATATTTGAGCAAGTCTTAACAGAATCAAAGGCATATTATCAGGGTTGTATGTTCTTTTCACTATCTCTTTATAAAGTATCTCAGCCTCTTTGTACTCCTGCTTTAGAAAATAAGTATCTGCCAGCCTGGCCATTGCGTGATCGTAATATTTTGAATCCGGGAAGCGCCTGACCAATTTACGTAAATAAAGCTTGGCTCGGGGATAATTTTCTATTTTTATATAGGCTAAGCCCAGAAAATATAAAGATTCATCGTTCTCCGGCAACCGATGGGCCTTGCGTATTGCTCTCTTGTAATTTCCCTGGATATAATCCTTATGAACATCAGTCAAAGAAAGCGAATAAGCCTGGCCTGAAAATAAAAAAATAAAGATTAATATTAAACAAATTAGTCTCATTTTAACTACCTAGTGAAATCTTTTTCTGCAAATCTAATAAAATCCTGTGCCTTTTTTTCTTTACTTCTTCACTAACGTCATCAGTAATTTTTGCGCTTTGGGCCCGGGAACGCGGAGAATATTTAAAAATATAAGCTCCTTTAAACCTTACTTTCTCTAAAATTTCTTTTGTTTGCTCAAAATCTTTATCCGTTTCGGTAGGAAAACCCACAATCACATCTGTGCTCAGCTGCCCTCTAACTATGCGCCTGTAATCATCAACCAGGCTTAAGTACTTTTGGCAGCTATAACCTCTTTGCATTAATTTTAAAATCCTATCTGAGCCTGACTGAAAAGGAAGATGCAGGCTATTTTTCATTTTAGAAGACTTTGCCATAAAAGTAAATAACTCTTTTGTGGTATTTCTGGGTTGTGAAGTTATAAAACTAATCTCCTCCACCCCCTCAATTGCATCCACCATTTTTAATAAACTAACAAAATTTATAACTCGTCTCCCGTGACCCGTCTCCCCTGACCCGTATTCATAATCATTAACATTCTGGCCTAATAAAGTAATTTTTTTTATGCCTAAAACAACATTTCTTTTCACCTCGGCCACTATATCTTCCGGGCTGCGCAAGCGCAATCTCCCCCGCACATAAGGAACAACACAATAAGAACAAAAGTTAGAACATCCGGTAGAAATTATTACTTGAGCATGACTCGGCTCCATCCTGAAAGCCGCCTGGTAAAGCTCCTCATCCCGCAGGCCATCATCCAAATCAATCACCCGCGTTTTTTCTTTTTGAATTTTCTCAATATAAGCCGGAATTTTAGCAAAAGAAACCGGTCCGCAAACTAAATCAATATGGGGCATCTTCTTAAAAATTTCCTCACCCCTATTGCGAGCCATACAGCCTATAAGCCCGATTACGGGCTTAGTTTTAAGTTGTAAGTTGTAAGTTGTAAGTTTTAAGTATCGTTCTTAACAAACCAGTAACCGTACCTCTGTGGCCTTTTGAACCGTCATCAGTAGCAATCTTCACTTTAAACTGAAGTTTTTTAAAGTCATTTTCGCATAAAATTTCTTTTTTATTTTTTGCTCCCAGCAAGACTAGATTTTCCATTCTAGTTCTTGCAGTTTGCATTTGCTT
>JAMXCX010000071.1 GCA_024542985.1 Candidatus Omnitrophota bacterium
ACGGACATAACCACGCTTACGAGAGGTCAAAGCATAATAACATCTATCATATTACTACTGGTGGCGGAGGAGCCCCGCTTCATAGCCAGAGGAGAAGAGGCCCCGAGAGCCAATTCTTTGTTAAAGCCTACCATTTTTGTAAATTGTCTGTTGTCGGTGATAAATTGCAGGTAGAGGTATTTGATATTAATCTAAAGCTGATAGATAAATTTCATATAAGTAAAAGAAGGTAGTTTTTTTCTAATTGATATGGGGTTTGCCTTTACAATATAATTATTCGTATTGGCTTTGGGCGATTGAACGGCGGGCTTGTTTTTTTTCTGAAAGTATATGTTTTTGGCGAAGAATTTTTTCTTTAGCTCGTTTGGATCGTTTTCGTTTTTGTTTTTTTAGCTTATAAATACGTTTTTGTTCTTGGCTTTTTTCGCCTAGGAGGATAGTTTCGATTTTTTTGACAAGAATCCGCCGGGCAAAAAAGCGATTAAGTGCTTGAGAGCGGTACTTTTGGCATTTTATTTCAACACCGGAAGGCAAATGCTTTAAATAAACACAGGTGGAGGTTTTATTTACATTTTGTCCTCCGGGGCCTCGGGAACGAATAAAGCGTTCTATTATATCCGTTTCTTTTATATTTAGCTTTTTCATTATATCGTTTAGTCCTCTTTCCTTGTTTGGACTTACCCCGTATTTCGAATAGTTCATTTGATATCCTTTTTAGGTGTTATCATATATGTATTAAGCGTATACTGGAAAATTTGGTTTTTATAATGTGGAAAAGGTCACCATAATTACCGTATGATATATATATTTCTAAGAGTATTGTTTTTTTATCTGTTGTTTCGCTTTGTCTTCAAGATGATATTATATCTTGCGCATATAATTTTAAGTCGACGCAAGAAGTATAGCAAAGAATCTGCCGGAAATAAAGACCGTAATGACGGTGTCAGGGCCGCTAATAATTCTAAAACAATTATTGATGCTGAGTTTGAAGAAGTAGAATGAATATAGTTTTCGGCAATTTTAGAAAATTATGAAAAAATTAAAACGGGAATTAAGCTGGTCATTTTCTCGGGATAGATTATTCAAGGAGTGCCGACGAGAATACTATTATTACTATTACGCTTCCTGGGAAGGCTGGGAAAAAAAGGCTGATGAGTTTACCCGTCGAGCTTACATCCTTAAAAATGTGCGCAATATTGATGCCTGGATAGGTGATATCGTACATCAGATTATTAAATGGATAATTGAAAGCAAATTGTCAGGAAAAGATGTAGCCCTGGAGGCGGCTATAAAAAGAGCTAAGGGGTTGTTAATGAAAACCTGGGAACAGTCTCGCACTAAAATGTGGGTAGCCAATCCCAAATATAATCTAAATTTATTTGAACATTATTACCGGCGGGAACCGGCCAGGGAAAAGTTATCCTTAAAGCTGCAGAAAGTTACCAAAAGTATTAGAAATATCTATGATACTGGATTATTTCAGTTACTTATAGATTTGCCTGCAAATAATATTCTGCGTATTGACGAACTAGACAGTTTTGATTTTGAAGGTATTAAAACATTTGCAATTCCGGATTTTGCGCTGGGCAATGATGGCTGTACTTTGTATGATTGGAAGACCGGAAAACGTTCCGATAGAGATGTTTTGCAGTTGTCATGCTATGTTCTTTATGCCATATACAAGTGGGGAGTGCCTCATGATAGGATTAAGATAGTACCGGTGTATTTAACAGAAGAAGTAGTTTCGCTTAATTCAGTTGAAGTTATATCTATCGATGATGTCCGTAACTACATACGCAAAAGTATTAAAGACATGAAGGAAATTCTTCTTGATGTTGATGCAAACAATATAGATTTTGAGCACTGCTCGAAAACTAATAATACCTGGCGTTGCAAGAATTGTAAATTTCAGGAAATTTGCAAGTAGCTTAAGAGCCAATTTTCTTGAAATTTACCTCGAAGATTATTATTTGCTTGAAAAAGGCCGATATAGGAGATACAATTTAGTGATTGGCTAGTTATGGTTTTTTAGAGTGTTTAGAGCGGGAATCAGAAAAGATATGAGAAAAATAGTATTATTGAGTTTAGTGCTGGCTATTTTTAGCGTTGGTGTTTTTTGCGCCGGCATAGGGGCCCAGCCTTCACAGGATTATTTAATAAAAAGCCTAGACGTATTAGTTGATGCCGCGTTAATGGCGTATAATTTCGAAGATTATATTAAGTTTACTGAGTATTTCGCAAAAAGCATGGAGTCTTCAATTACCGAAGGATATTTCAACGAGATATACTTAAAATTCTATAAAAAAACCCTGGGTTATATAAAGTTTAAGAAATTATCCTTAGAGCAATCTTCTCTAGACCCCAACCGGCCGGCATTAGTTTATAAGGCCATTTTCGAAAAATACGATAAAGTAATCATTACTGTTAATTTTATGAAAGAATACGATAATTACAGGATAACCCAGATTAAATTCGATAAGGTTTATCCCAGCATGATAAAACTTCGGCCTTTCTAGCTATAAAACCTTCGTTAATAATGACAAAAGAGAAGATCACGAGGCGTCAAAAAAACATTTCCCGGTTACTCCAGGAGAAAAAACAAATACGTAAAGATAAGCTTAAAGGCCTTAAGAAGAATTAATTTTATTATGGCAAGAAGGAATATATTTCTATTTGTCCTGGCAGTATTTTTTCTATTTTCATCGCAGTCTATTTATGCTAAGAATCTAAAAAAGAAATATTACGAGAAAGCTCTTGTATTTTTCTCACAAGGAGAGTCTAGCTATAGAAAGCAGAAGCTATATGAAGCTTATGGATATTTTGATAAAGCTAAGTCAGCGGCCCAGGCAGCTAATAGATTCGAGAAGCTAAAACCGTCTGAATTAGAAAAAATCAGGTTTATTATCCGTGAAAGCAGGAATGGTAAATTTAGAATTCTTGAGATAACAAATAATTTTAAAACCATTATTACAGAAAGAAAGATAGTAACAGGCATGACTAAAGACCAGGTATTAGCTAGTTGGGGAGAGCCTCTTGATATAGTCAAACGGATTTATAAGTGGGAAGAGTATGAGGATTGGTTCTATGGGAATGTCCTAAAAGGTAATGATAAGTATGTATATTTTAAAGATGGGATAGTAATTAATTGGCGTGATAAGGAAAATAAGTAATCGCTGAGGTGATATTGAAAGTATAAAATATATGAATAAGAAACAAGGCAGAATATTAGTTTGTATATTTTTAGGTCTGATTTTGCCCTTAGCTGTTTATTCTGATGCTCGGGGTATTTTTCGCACACTATCCAGGGCAGTAGCAAGCCAAGTGTCAAAAATTCATATCCGCAAACTAGAAAAGAAATATAAAAATCAACGCATTAGTGGATTTGCTTATTTTCTCGCTATTACCGAAGATGATTCCGGAAATCCCATCGCTAATTTATCAACAGAATCCGATAGTTCATCTCCTACTTCTGTCGGATTAATTATATTCTTAAAGCGTCATTCAGCAAGGCATAGGAAGCTTAAAAGAGGAGATCCGGTTCATCTTAACGCAACCTTTGAAGAAATTAGGATGCGGTCAATTATCGCTATCGGCGGTATCATCACCAAGGTAAAATCTAAGTCAAAAAGAGACTAAACTTTGGGATTGCCGCTTACTGGCTAGTGACTATTGATTGGCATTTAGGTCAACAGACCACCCTGTTGGGTAGGGTGTATGTTTTACTCCTGCCGCATAAATTAGCCAATTTAGCTCACCCATTAGTTAGGTCAACAGACCACCCTATTGATAGGTTTACGGTTAGTTGAAAAAAATAAAAATAATGATATACTGATACAACTTATAACTTAAAACTTACAGCTTACAACTATAATTGCGCCCGTGGCTCAATTGGATAGAGCATTTGGCTACGGACCAGAAGGTTGCAGGTTCGAGTCCTGCCGGGCGCACAGTTCTTTTAGATCGTAACCATAGCCTTAAGCTTTAAGTCTTAAGCCAAAAAATGTTTTTCTGGACTTATAGCTTATAGCTTACAACTTATAGCTTGAGTATAAAGTTTGTTATGGCCCTAATGGTTTTAGTCACAGTTCCTAAGGATAAAGCAAAAAACTTGGCGAATATTCTTCTCCAACAGAAAGTATGCGCCTGCGTGAATATAGTCGGCGGTCTAGAGTCTTTTTTCTGGTGGGAAGGAAAAATTGACACAGAAACGGAATCGCTTTTGATTATTAAGACAAAAGATGCTATTTTTTCGAAATTGGAAGAGCTTATTAAGAAAAACCATCCTTATAGTGTCCCGGAGATAATAGGTTTTCAGATTGATAAAATTAATAAAAGTTATCTTGATTGGTTGAACAAAGAAGTCTGTGATTGAATTACTTGCTAAATTAGAAAATATTTTTGTCTCTTCACCTTTCCTAGGTTTAGGAGTAAGTTTCCTCGCCGGGCTATTGGTTACTTTCTCACCGTGTATTTATCCTTTGATTCCGATAACATTGGGCGTAGTCGGTGCGGCTTCAGCTCCCACTAAATTCAAAGGTTTTTTGGTAAGTTTGGTTTTTGTTCTGGGTATATCTTGCGTCTACACAGTATTAG
>JAMXCX010000072.1 GCA_024542985.1 Candidatus Omnitrophota bacterium
TTTTACTCTTTCCGACAATAGATTTAAACTTTCGAATTTGTTCATTAATCATAACTGTTTTATAATTTTACCCAACATAATTACAAACTGCAAGGGGTAAATAAAGTCAACCGACTAATTTCTAGTATTTCAATGCCTTGGTTAACTAGCTTGACATTTGCCAGCAAACAAGATATTATATATCAAAATGTGTAGGTAGTTATGAAGCCTATACCGAATAGGTTAAAGTAGGTATTGTGTTCCCCCCCGATTTTACCCCCAAATTACCATAATCCTGCTATAAGGCCTGTCTATTAAGAAACAAATGGTAACAAAATTTAAAGAGTTAGGATTATCGGAAAACACCTTATTAGCCTTGAAGAAAAAGGGGTTTGAAGAGCCGACTCAAATCCAAGCCAAAGTTATTCCCTTACTGCTGGACAGTGAGCTGGACATTATTGCCCAGGCTCAGACCGGTACCGGTAAAACAGCTGCCTTTGGTCTTCCTTTAATTGAGCGGTTAAAAGAAAGGTCGAAAGCCGTCCAGGCAATCATTTTAGTGCCTACCCGAGAACTGGCTTTGCAAGTAGCAGAAGAAATTAATTCTTTAAAAGGCAATAAACAATTAGAAATTGTTGCTATTTACGGGGGCCAGTCAATGGATCAGCAATTACGCCGTTTACGTAAAGGAATAGACATTGTGGTGGGTACTCCCGGCCGGGTGAAAGACCATTTGCAGCGTAAAACCCTGAAGCTAGGAGACGTCTCCTACGCTATTCTTGATGAAGCTGACGAAATGTTAAATATGGGTTTTATCGAAGACATTGAAGACATTTTATCTTACACTGCAAAAACAAAACGTGTTTTACTCTTTTCAGCTACCATCCCTGACCGGATCGTTGTCCTGGCAAAAAAGTATATGCGCGAGTACCAGGTTGTCCGGACGGAAAAAGGACAGTTAACCGTCAGCGCGACTGACCAGATCTATTTTGAAGTTAACCATTCTGATAAGCTGGAAGCCTTATGCCGGATCATTGACAGCGAACCGTCTTTTTACGGACTGGTTTTCTGCCGGACCAAAGTTAACGTTGATATTGTTTCTAAAAAACTCGTCGATAGAGGTTACGACGCCGATGGCTTGCACGGTGACATCTCGCAGAATCAGAGGGAACGGATTCTTGACAAGTTCAAGCGGCAGAGGACAAACGTTTTAATTGCCACAGACGTAGCTGCCAGAGGTATTGATATCATTAATTTAAGTCATGTTATAAATTACTCATTACCGCAGAATCCGGAAAGCTATGTGCATCGTATTGGGCGAACCGGCCGGGCCGGGAAAGAAGGTACCGCTGTAACTTTCGTGACGCCTGATGAGTACCGCAGGCTGATTTTTATTAAGAGAATTACTAAAACTGACATACGCAAAGAGAAAATACCGGAAGTGGCTGACGTGATTAATTCCAAAATTACCCGCATAAAGAACGATATCACCGCCATAATAAAGTCTTCTAAATCTGACGACTATATAGGATTTGCTGATAGTCTCTTAGCTGAGCATCAACCGCGCCAAGTTTTAGCGGCTTTTGTTAAGTACACCTTTGGCGAGGAGTTAGACGCCCGTAATTACGGTAAAATTCGTGATGTATCAGTTGATAAAAAGGGAACCACCCGCTTATTTGTCGCCAGAGGAAAAGACGATAAAATGGATCCCCGCAGTCTTATTGACCTGATTAAACAAGCTGTTAAAATCGATGCCTACAAGATACGCGACGTGCACATTTTTGACAAGTTTTCTTTTATTACGGTTCCCTTTGAAGAAGCTGAGGCAATTCTTCGCGCTTTCAAGAAGAATAAGTTCGACAGAAAACCTCTGGTTGAACGGGCCAAAGAGAAGAAGAAATACCGCAGATAAAATCTTCCCTTTCTCTAGCAAATTTTTAAAAATTTTCTTGACAGAATAATAATGTTGTGATATCTTAAAAAAGAATACAAGGAAAGTATTCAAAGATTGAATACGATGAGGCATTCTTCGAGGAATGCCATTTTTTTTGGATAAAGGCGTCCTTTTTTTGTGGCGAAGACTGCGAAAAGGGCGTTTTTTATTTTAAATTACCCAAATAATGCTATTGGCATTATTTGCCCGGAGGGCCGGCCCCAAATTTTCTAAGCCGAAGGCTATGGAAAATTTGGATAGGACGGGGTAAAGGATAATAAAAATGAAAATGCTAAAAATAACTCAAGAAGAAGCAGGCTCTATATTTGAAAGTTTATCTCAAAGATACAAGATTATTGCTCCTGTAGAAAAGATAGGTGAGGGTAGATTTTCAAATACTTCCCTTTTGGCTTACGCTGAAGTGAAGAGTTTTGAGGAAATAGAATTTTTTAAAAAGACTGAAAGGCCAGCCAAGGAAATTCTATTTCCTGTCCGCCAAAGCTTATTTGAATTTAAGAAAAAGGATATCCAGGAACTTCATGAAAAGATTCCGCCCAGTATAGTCTTCTTACGGGCTTGCGATATCAATGCCATTGGCGTTACCGATGCCCACTTTTTGAATAATGAGAAATTTAAAGATATATATTATAAGAGACGACGGGAGGCAGTGAAATTATTCTTGATGGAATGTAAGGAGCCTTTTGGGAGTTGTTTCTGTGTATCGATGGGGACTAATAAGACCGAGGATTACTCAGGTTTCATGCGAAAACTAGATGACGGTTATGAAATAAAAGTCACCGACGGGGAACTTGAGAATTATTTTTCCGGAGGCACACCAAAGGATGTAGAACCGGCATTTGTAGAAAAAGATAAAAACCCCATTACTATACCCAGAGAAATAGATGTCTCTTTATTTAAAAACGAGCTCTGGAAAGAATATTCTCAGCGCTGCAGTGCCTGTGGAAGATGTAATACTTCCTGTCCGACCTGCGCCTGTTTTACTATTCAGGATATATTCTCGCAAGACAGTAATGATGCCGGCCAAAGGCGGAGGGTATGGTCATCTTGTCAGGTGAAGAATTTTGCTGTTCTTGCCGGCAACCACGATTTCAGAGTTCCTAAGGGCGACCGGATGCGATACAAGGTGCTTCACAAGATAAGGGATTTTAAGAAATTGACCGGGTTTAATATGTGTGTTGGCTGCGGACGCTGCGATGATGTCTGTCCGGACTATATAAGCATCTCTAAATGCATAGAAAAAATAAATAAGATAACCGGGGGAAATGGGGACGATGGATAACATATATTTGAGTAAAAAAGCAGAAGTTTTAGGGGTAAGAAAACACACACCGACAGAATGGTCGTTCAGCTTAAGGTTAGAAACTGAAACGATTCCCGGTCAGTTTGTTATGGTTTCTCTGCCCGGCGTAGGCGAAGTTCCTATATCTATCAGTGGATATAATCCTAATTCTATAGAGCTTACAATAAGGGATGTCGGGAAAGTGACTAGAGAGGTTTGCAAAATCAGTCCGGGAGATCATCTTTATATAAGGGGTCCTTATGGGAACGGATTCCCCTTGCAGGAGTTTGTTGGTCGACACCTCCTCATAATTGTGGGAGGTTCAGCTATAGCTGCGGTAAAGCCGCTAGTCGAGCATTACATGAACAATAGTCAGTTTCAATTAGATGGTATGGATATTATAGCCGGATTTAAGTCCCCGCGCCATATCCTGTTCCATGATGAACTAAACCACTGGAAGAAAAAATATAAAGTTAGAATTACTGTAGATAGCGATGAAGATTATGCCTGGATGGGAAGTATAGGTTTTGTTGTAGATTATATTAAAGAGGTTAAGAGTATAAGTGAGGATACACGAGCAATAATCATCGGGCCGCCTTTAATGATGACTAATTCAGTAAGAGAGCTTCTCCGTCATGGGGTGAAAAAAGAGAATACCTACCTTTCTTTTGAAAGGCATATGAAATGCGGAATAGGAAAATGCGGCCACTGCCGCATACGAGATAAATATGTGTGCCTTGATGGGCCGGTGTTTAACTATGATGATGTAAAAGAGCTTATAGATTAACCCAAAAAATGTATTTTGTTCAATGCATTTTTTGCCCGAAGGGCCGGCCTAAACTTACCCTTGTATTTCAAGGATAAGTTTAGATAAGCCGGGGTTAAAAAAAGGAGTGAAAAAATGTATTTAGAATCGGTAAATATTATCTCAAAAGCGGCAAAGGTTAAAATCGAATATCTTAAGAGATCTATCCTCTCATATATGATTTCCTCTATTTTGGCAGGGACATATATCGGTATAGGTATAGCTTTAGCATTTTCCGTGGGAGCGCCATTGGCGGCTAGCGGTTCTATATTCTTGAAGCTTTTGATGGGGGTTTCTTTCGGAATTGCCTTAACCCTGGTTGTCTTTGCCGGTGCCGAACTTTTCACCGGGAATAACATGTTTATGACTATAGGGCTTTTAAAAAAAGAAGTAACTGTTTCTGAAGTTTTAAAGGTGTGGGCATTTTCTTGGCTAGGCAACCTCATAGGGTCGCTTCTTTTGGCTTATTTGGTAGTA
>JAMXCX010000073.1 GCA_024542985.1 Candidatus Omnitrophota bacterium
TTTCGGGCCTTGCAGGAATAATAATTACATCATCGAGTAATAACTTTTTTTTATAGAATAAATAAGAAATAAAGGTCTCACCGACGTCATCCCTGGCCAAGGCTACTCTTTTACCTATCAAATCCTCTAATTTTTGAATATCCTTAGTTGCGACTATAGCGTCGCTCCCCGCAGAATGGTCTAACTCTAAAACACTAACTATTGGCGTACTTTGAGCTCTTTTTGCAATTAATAAATCGATTGTGCCGCCTTCACAATCAAGTATGCCGGATTTAAAGGCATCACGCCGGGCTGAATCTAACTTTTCATCGACAAATATTAACTCTATTCCTTCTTCCTTAAAAAAGCCTCTTTCCTGACCAAGATAAAAAAGCCCGTAACCAACCCATTCCTGAAAAGCAATAGTGATTTTTTCTAGTTTTGCTTCTTTTGGTTCTTGCACACAAGCTGAAAAAAGTAAAATGGATAACGTCAATAAAAAAACCTTGGTTTTTTGCTCAAATGCTGAGCAATTAACTAAGGTTAAATTTTGAGCAATATTTTCTAAATTTTCTTTTTTCTTGCCCACGTGCCGCTTTTTTTATATAAGGCTTAACAATATTATACTATAGTATAGTATATTTATGTATATATCTAATAATATACTATATTTTATAATATAATTTACAACTATAGGCTTGTCAAGCAAAAATATGAGTTAAATTTGAGGTATATTTATTGGCAAAAAGGGAAAACAGTAACGAGGGCTTAATAATTCCCTAAAAAGCTAAGCTTATTGGTAGAGAAAAACTAAAAAAGTAACAACTTAAGCCTTCTTCTAAAAAAAGATATTTAACTTTTTAAATAGATGTAACTAAAAAGCCTATTGGGAGGTAGGTTTATCAGTGGAAGGATTTGTAAAAGCATCGATTATTATCGCTCTCATCTCACCTAAATCAAAAGGCTTGGCCATTGAGGTCAATGCCCCCAACTTTACTGCTTCAATATTTGTCTGCAAAGTTCCGTAAGCGCTAAGCATAATAACCGAAATACTCCTGTCTATTGCTTTTATCCTTCGTAAAGTTTCAATACCGTCAATTCCCGGCATACGTATATCTAATAACACCAACTCAGGTTGATTATTTCTTATAATTTCTAAGGCTTCTTCTCCGCTTGAAGCTTTCTCTACTGTATAACCTCTAAGCGCTCTTTCAAAATAATCCTGTATTGCTTGGTCATCATCAACTATCAGGATTTTCCCGCCTGTTTTTGGCTGCTGAGCTCCCTTAATCTGCTCAAAATCCGGCCTGTCCTTTATTTGATTCATAAGCCAGGCATCTATTAAATCTTTTCGGAACCTCCACTCACTAGCAACCTTAAAAGCAGGTATTGTACCTTCTCTGGCTAATTTATACACTGTCATTTTATTCATCTGCAAATATTCCGCTATCTGCTTTATATCCATTAGATTTTGACTCATTTTTAACTCCTTTACTAGGTCTATTAAACCCCTTAAATTAAACTATTATATAATATCCTGTAATCTATTATATTATTATAAATGAAAGCTTTAGCTTGTCAATATTATTTTCCCGCTTACTTTCTAAGCCCTTGCCTAAAAATGTATATCTAAACAGCTAAATATTCTGAAAAATAACTCCCAATGAGTCTAAATATAGGTATGCTGCGGCTAAAAAGGTAAGATAGGAGAAAAAATAGATAAAAGAATGAGGAATTTTAGTTAAGATTTACTAATTTATCAAACAATTTTTTAACTTTTGTTATATCAAAGGGCTTTTCAATAAATCCATCAGTATCTAAGCGCAGGGTTTTAACTTCTCTTGCTGCAACCCCCTGGCCGGTAGAAATAATAATTTTAATATTAGGTTTTATCTTTCTTATTTCTGTTAATAGCTCTGTTCCACTTAAACCCGGCATTATTACATCTAGAACAACTAGCTTAATATCTTGGCTGTTTTTTAAAATTTCTAAAGCCTCTTGGCCGCAACCGGCAGCAATTATTTTGTATTCGCTAAAGGCGGAAATAAAAATATCCCTGATAATTTTTCTATCATCTACTATTAAAATTTCCTCTTTAAACATTTAAATAAAATCCTTTAATTGTACTGCGCCAGCTGCGAAGACTCCTTGTGTATGAGAGGCAAAACTATCGTAAAAGTGGTTCCAATATTTAGTTGGCTTTGTACTTGAATCTCTCCGCCATGCTGTTCTACAATTTTACGGCTTATTGAAAGCCCTAGACCCGCGCCCTCTTTAGTAGTAGTATGAAACGGTTTAAATATCTTCTCCAACTCTTTCTTAGACATTCCACAACCTGTATCCTCAAATTTGATCTTGATTTGGGCCGGAGCATCTTGGCTGCCATTATCCATTAACTCTATAGATACTGTAAGTGAATCTCCGACTGACATAGCATTTATGGCATTGATAATTAAATTCATAAAAACCTGTTTCAGCCTCTCACTGTCAGCATTAATTATGATGCTGTCACTTTTAGGCTCATATTTAATATTAACTCTTTTTTCAACAAATTTCTCTTCCATTATCTCTAAAAGATTGTAAATTAACTGATTTAAATTAATGTTTTCTTTTCTTAACTCAGAATAGTATGAAAAATCGGATAGTTCTTTAAGCATATGTTCCCAGCGTTTTATCTCCCCAGGAAGTAATTTGCTAAATTTATCTACAAAATTCTCATCATTATGCCTCTGGGGAAAAAGCTGAATAAAAGCTTTTATTGAAACTAAAGAGTTTTTAAGCTCGTGAGTTATCCAAGCTGCTACTTCCCCAATAACTGAAAACCGTTCACGGACCCTAGCCTTTCTTAACTTTTTAGTCATGTCATTGAAAGACCTGATTAGCTCTCCAATCTCATCGCGCCTTTTTGACTCAATTTTATGGTCTAAATCGCCGGCAGCCACTCTTTTAATACTCAAAGCTAATTTCTTTATGGGCCGGGCTAAAACCTTGGCCATAAAAATACTTACCAACACAACCATTGCTTCACTTAAAATTATGATTATCCAAGATTGCATTATCATAATTTTGGAAAATACATAAGCTTCTTTCTCTGACTGCCTTAAGATAATTCCCCAACCTAAACCAGAGATAGGCGCATAGGAGCTTATCCACTTTTTGCCTCTTTTATCTTTGAGCTCAACCGCTTCACTCCTCCCGGCTAATACAGCCCGGACATCTTCCTGGCCTGATAAATTCTCCACCTTTAAAACCCGCTTTTTATCCTGATGAGCTATTAATATGCCTTTATCTGATATTAAAAAAGCTCTGCCGGTTGTACCTATTTTAATATTATCCACAATTTTCCACATTTCTCTTAAATCAACATCTGCTATCAACCCCCCGATTATTCGTCCTTTTCTTTTAATCGGAACAGCCATAGTTAAATAAGGGGAGTAATTATCAAGAATTTTAGGCCTAGAAATATAAAATTTCCTTTTTTTAATTTCTTGGAATGCTTCTTGGGGGTAATCCCACCTAAGGCCTCTTCCCAATTCAGAACTGGCCATTTCTTTACCTGTTAAGTCCACAGAAGAAACTCGCATAAAAATAGGCTGATGCAGGATTAGTTCTACTAGTATTGTCTCCTGTTTCCAGGAAGCAGGATAAACTGCCGATAACAGCGCAGCAGTCACTTTAAGCAGCTCCTTGGGCTTTTCAATAAATAGCTTTATTTCCCTGCCGGCACTAGTTACTATTTCTTTATGATTGGCTAATACTGACCTGCTCACTGCTTCCTTAGACGTATTGATAAACAAAATTCCCAGCAGAACCATGGGGATAGTGGCCAAGACAAGCAGTATCAGGGCGATTTGTGTCCAAAGTCTGCGGTAAAATATGTTTAGCAAAAATCTCCTGAATCGTCTTTTTAACTTGAGCATTTTTATGATTGGTTTCTCTTATGAACTCACCAAAGGCTCCAGAGACTGCACTTGTTCCATCCACATCTTCCAATAATCTCCTCTTTTAAGCAAAAGCTGGGAATGAGTGCCGCTTTCACTTATTCTGCCGCCTTTAATAAAAACTATTTTATCGGCATGGATTATAGTTGAAAGCCTGTGAGCAATTATAAAAGTGGTACGCTCTCGCATTAAATTCTTATAGGCATTTTCAATAATTCGGCGTTCGGTTTCTGAGTCTATGCAAGATGTTGCTTCGTCTAAAATTAAGATTGCCGGGTTTCTTAATATAGCCCGGGCAATAGAAATCCTCTGTCTTTGGCCAAAAGACAATTTTAGGCCGCGTTCTCCTATTTCTGTATCATAGCCCTTGGATAGCTGCATAATAAACTCATGGGCACTGGCTAATTGCGCTGCTTTTATGAGCTCAGCTTC
>JAMXCX010000074.1 GCA_024542985.1 Candidatus Omnitrophota bacterium
CCTACCTTGTGTAGTTTGAAGTTATAATCTACAAAATCAAGACCACTCAAAGTTACTCCTTAGTTAAGATTGGCTTCAATTTGTTTGAGAAGTTTAGCTTTAAAAGTTTTCCTTTCTTCTTCTAATTTATTGATGCCATCTTCCAATATTTTTTCTCTCCTTTCCAAATCAAGCAACCGCGCTGCTACATCAGCTAATTTGCTTTTATAATCCTCAGTAGCCCTAACTTCATAATCCCGCGTTGCTTGAAGCTCCTTATCAATAGTAATTTTCCTCTCATCCAAAGCTAGCTTTTCTGTTGCATTAGCTTCTGTCAGCTGCATAACACTTTCCACTTTTGCAACTACTTTCTCCCGGCCCTGAAGGTCTAAGTCTGTCGCTGATAAATTTCTTTCCTTTGTGTCAAGGCCAGCCTGTGCTAAAGCTTGATTTTCCTTGGTGTCCTCGCATACCTTGATTTCTTTGTCAAGGACATCATATAATTCTTGGATTTTGTCAAGTATCTCTGGTCGCATTTCAACCTCCTTCTTAATTACTATGCCGATAAAAACAGACTATTTATGTCCTACTAATGTTACGCTTATCACTGCTACATCGTCAGTGTCAACACCAGTGCCTGCAGCAGTTATCCGGATATACGGGATTGTCCATGTATCGCCAAACCAAGCAAAGTAATCTCCATCTGCGCTAATAACTTCACTAGTCTGGATTGTTGCCCCTCCTGCCAAATCGTAGAATGACCCATCAACCCAATTAGTGCCATCGCTTGAAAATTCAACGTCAATTTCTACCGATACTCCACCGCCAACTTCTGTCTCATCGTAGTTGACGAAGAACCCCAACTTATCAAAGCCGAAAACAGTCAAATCGTCTGAGGTAACTTCAGTAGGGCTATCATCAAGCGTAACTGCATTAATGACAACATTTTTCACCCCTCCTGCATGAGCTGGGCCTAATAACAATGTGAAAACCAAAAATACTAAAACCAAAGGCAACAGTCTTTTCATAGCAACCTCCTTATTATTTCCTTTATTTGACATTTTCTAAAAATATGTTATATTTCAGTTGAGATGAAAAATTTGTTAAAGAACGAGACAGTCAGAAAGTTTATTTTTTATGCCTTACTTATCCTTTTTGCCTGCATCACCTTTCAAATAACCTCTTGTATATCTAAAAATATTTATAAAAAACATGCACACGAATATCGTTAATCATTTATATTCTTTCCGTCCTGATGTTTTCATCACCTTGTTATAATATCTGATAAATGTATTCCCCGGATTAGGGATTATTGGTTCCGTTATTGACGATAGTGCTTGTAAATAATCTAAAAACGTGGGTTCTTTTTTCTCTAGTTTTCTCATGCCTTTATATACATCGTCTATCACTGGAATGCTGGCTAACTTATACGCTTTTAATCCCATAACCTTACGAGCATAATAATTCGTTATATGGCTAATACCCGGCGCCCAGTTTACCGGATTAACTATCAACTGCACAACAATCTCTCTTATAGCTTTGTCTTCTTCGTCATCATCATAGGCATTACCTAACAAACCCCTAAGCCACACAAAAGGCAGAGCTGTCAAGTAACCAGCTAATATGTAAGCTACCGGAGAGATAACACCATAAATAGTTAATGTTTTAGCTAATTGTGATTTTCCTATGTCCTTATTCTCAAAACTTATTATCGCATCGCCAATCTTTCTGCCAATCTGGCTCGGAGTATTTTTAAATGCAAAGAACATTCTCATAAAACCATTTCTGTTGTTTTGTGCTAAAGAGCGACTAGAACTTAATCCAGATTGTTGGGCTTTGATTGTGGCAGCCTCAAATACAGCAATAGCCTTTTTCATGTCTCCATGTTTGGCTAATTCCGCTTTAACCATAGGATAACCACCGTAAATGATAGCCGTTATATCCCCAGACCTCGCAAGCACCGTGAACAGTTTAGTCGCTGATGAAGCAACCTCGCTTATTTTACTAGCTCCCTCTAACGCATTTGACAATGCCTCAGAATATCCCCGGTTAAATCGTGCTTCTAAAAATGGTGCGTTCTTCCACATAAAATTAAAGGTTTCCTTTGGAGATTTTACCCCCTCAACAAAACCCTTCCCCCACTCTGTTAATCCCATAGTCTCTGTATAAAATCCAGTAGATATTAGCTGTCTTACTAATGTGCTCGGGTTAAACGCTACCTTAGACACTACCCAACTATTGACCATATGCCCGGTAACTGCGTTGATTATATCTACCTGCTCACCTAAAGCATTTAATGAAACGCTCTCGACCAGATTCATCAAATCACTATAAATCTTCTTTCCGTAGTAATCTATAATGCGGTCTTTTATAGCAACATCTGAAAGCAGTCTTTTAAGTTCGATATATTTTCTGCTTAACTTATCAACATGTTCACCCTGAGCGATGTGTTTCATAGCTACATCCCAAGAGTCTACTAATTTAGGAAGAACCTTACCTCTAGCTCTTTCTTTTTGAGCAGAAGGGGTTTCACCTTGGACTCTTATATCATCATAAACATTTTGGTTATATTCTGAATTGGCTGGCCAGTAATTCTCAACAACTCCGTTATCCCTCCCAGTGGTTTCAATACTCATCTGGTTATGTATATCTTTATATCCTTGAACCGTTGTCATCATCATATCGCCAAACTCTTTGTCTACGGTATCGAGTTTTCCCATCAAGGCGGTAATCTGTGTTTCCCCGAAGGAGTCAAAAAACCTCTTTTTTATATGTTCGTTCTTTATGGCATTGTAGATATTTATAACATCCCGTCTGTTTATCTTCCTGAAAAGACCTGTTGAATCTACTATGTCGTAGGTATCCTCTGTCATTTTTTTAAGTATACTCACTATATCGCCATTATACATTTTTTCTGTCGCATCACTTATTTTCTTGCCTTGATGAAAAATTGCTGTTCCTCGCGCATTTTCTTCTAGCTCAGGGTTAAACTCATTGGCAATCTTTTTCCCGAATATAGCGTTTAGCATTGAGTTGATATTTCCCACTCCACGGAGGTATGCTACCCTTGCTTTGCGCTTATATTCCTTAGTCGTAGTTTTTATTTTCTCCATTGCTTCCTGAGCGTTGTCTATAACATCCTGCTGATTTATCTTATCCATCATTTCTGCATCATCTTTCACGGCCCGGCCTATCTCCTTCATCTTTGTTATATCCTCTAAAACTTTGTTATATATCTCCGCGGAAGCCCCCTTGCCGTTTGCCTTCAAGGACAAAAATCTTTTCTTTATTAAGTCAAACTCGCTGAGACCTTCTTCCGGGTAAGTGTCTAACTCAGCCTGAGCCTTAATCTGAGTCATCTTGCTATAGCCTCTCAAGGCATTAAATAACTTGCTACTCTCATACTCATATTTCTCTACGCGCTTTTGGCCTTTCTTTAGTGGTTTTGTTCTTTTAAGTTCTTTCTTTATTTGAGTATCCATGCGATTTATGTCAGCTTTCCTTTCTAGCTCTGAAACCCTACGAATTATCTCCGGCATAGTTTTGGCTAACTGTTCTGGAGTTTGGATATTCTTAATAGTGCGTAAAAATTTAGCTTTGTCTTTAGCCTCTAACGCAGTTTGTTTTTCTATAATATCTACCAACTCAGTCTGCGTTTTTTTAATTTGTTCCTTAGTCCTTATCGTGCCTTCTCGAATACCTTGGTTTATATTTTTTAAAAGTTCCTGAGCTGTAATTTCTATTTTTTCTTTGCCTAGTTTTATCAACTCTTTTTGTGATATTAACAAATCTGCTCTTTCGCTATCAATAGTATCTTCTCTTTTTATTAATTCAGTTATTTTTGCTTCTATTTGCTTTGTAGATTTACCTAATTTTTTAAATTCTTTTCTCTGTTTTTCTAAGGTATCCATCTCCTTTCTTACATCTTTTATTTCAGAGTCTAATTTGGCAAGTCTTCCTTTAATCTGTTTAGCTTTTATATCTATGCCTGTTTCCTTCTGTGCTTGTTTCCAGATGTCGGTGAGTTGGGATTTTCGTTTAGCTGGGGCTTCTTTTTCAAGAGTTAATACTCGTTCAGTAGCTTCTTTTCTAGTCATACCTCTAGTATTCATAAACTCTTTAATTCGCCCTTCTCTATCTGTTATTCCCGGAATAGGAGGAGTGGCTTTTATAAGTTGTGCCTCCACAAACTCCTCAGCAGTCTTAAACTTCTTGGCTTCTTCTACCAAAGGTTTAATTTCCTTAGCGATAG
>JAMXCX010000075.1 GCA_024542985.1 Candidatus Omnitrophota bacterium
GGTTTTCAAGACCGCCGCCTTAAACCGGACTCGGCCACCCCTCCGATAGACAAAATTTCTCTGCTGTAATAATGCGAATTATTTTTACTATTATATCACAAAGCAAGAATTTATTTTACAAAATAATATACCTACAGGAACTACCCAGAAACAGGCGTTGGAAGTGTTTTGGCTAGGTTATATCGCCCGAAAATAATAAAAAACTGAGTTTCTTTGATTCGTTCGGCTGGATTTCTATTTTTACCTTGATAACGCCTTTTTTTGTGTCGGCTATTTCTACAAAAGCGCCTTTCGACAAATCAATAATTCTACCTCTTCGGAACAATTTTTTATTGGGACCGAAATCATTCACCCGGGCAATAACTGATTTTCCATTTTCTAGGTTTGTCACTTTGATATACCTTCCAAATAAAGCCCTATCCCTTGCTGCGCAAGTTAAAGCCCCTTCGTCATATCTTTCGCCATAGGCCGTCCAGACTCCGGATGTGCCCTCTTTCTTACAACTCTTGGACGTATAATAGCTAGCTGTCCCTTCAGTAGGATAATCGAAGATTGCCCCTGTCGCAGGAAGTAAGACCAACACAGAAAATAAACGTAAAAGAAAAATATGTCTCAAAATTATCTTTTTCACAATTTGCATTTTAGGTTCGTAAAGGTATGAAAGTGGAATATAACATATTTTTATCAAAAATTCAAGGAATTGAACCCAATTTTAACTTTAGAAGTAACTTACATAACTTATTGACAATAAAGATGTTATGCAAAAATAATCTTTCAGTAGGCAAAATAAATAATATTTTCTAAAAAAGTAGGCCTTAAAAGCAGCGAATAACTCTATTGCGCAAGCTCAAAAATATATCTCTAGGGGCAAATTATAAGTTAATATAGCGGATGAAAATGCTAGAAACAAGAAATTCAATACATTACCGGAAGGTGTGTGTAAAGAGGCTTTGCATCAACTCAGCACCGTTTTTTATACCGGCAAGGGTTATCTTGCCAATATTTACCTTGAAGGCTATCTTTAAGTAAAACTCAAATAGAAATAGATTTAACGTGCATAGGATGCTGAAGGTAAATATGTAGTTTATGAATGAATTAAAAGTGTGTCCTTTTAGTTGGCGCGCAACAAATATCAGATGCCCGGTTAAGGCAAAAGTGCCGGCAAAAATAAAAATATCTTTGCTGATTGGTATATTAAAAAGCCTGGGGATGATTAAATAACATACACCTAGAATAATTACAACCGACGGAAAAAGGAGCGAAAAGAAGTAAGAACGAAAAAAGAAATTCTGAATTTTATTATAAAAATTATTTAAATCCGCTAGAAAAATATAAAAACTAAAAGCGGAAAGCATTGAAAAGAAAAATACATTTATACTGTAATTATCCTTCTCCTTAAATACTTTGCAAAACTCCTTAAATAACTCTATGAAAAAGCAAAAAATTATTAAAAAGAGAAGGGATTTTACTAAAGTAACAACGTAACTATTTCGTAAGCCTCTTTCTTCCATCCAAATATTTTTGCAAAACTTTAGGAATTACTACTGTTTTATCTTCCTGTTGATAATTCTCCAATATAGCAACAACTAATCTTGCTAAGGCAACTCCCGAGCCATTTAAAGTATGTATATATCTATTTTTATTTTCTTTCTTATCATTGTAGCGAATATTGCCCCGTCGAGCTTGGAAATCTTCAAAATTTGAACAACTGGAAACTTCAAGCCATTTATCAATTCCCGGAGCATAAAGCTCAATATCATAGCATTTAGCTGCGGCAAAACTAATATCACCTGTAGCAAGCAGCACTACTCTATAAGGGAGCTCTAACAAATCAAGCACTCGGCAAGCATCTGAGACTAACCTTTCAAGCTCTTCATAAGAACTCTCCGGTTTAACAAATTTGACTAATTCAATTTTGTCAAATTCATGAATCCGTATCAGGCCTTTAGTGTCCTTTCCGTAAGAACCGGCTTCTCTTCTAAAGCAAGGAGTATAAGCGACATAACATATTGGCAAATCGCTATCTTTAAGCACTTCATCTCTATAGATATTAGTAACAGGAACTTCAGCAGTCGGTATCAAAAATAAGTCATCATCTTTTAAAATGTACATATCCTCTTCTAAGTTGGGAAGTTGTCCGGTTGTATACATCGAAGCGCGGCTGACAAGCTTAGGGGGAGAAATTTCACAATATCGGTTGTCTTGAGTGTGCAAATCAAGCATAAAATTAATCAAAGCCCGTTCCAGTTTTGCACCTAGGTTTTTAAAAAGAACAAAATTGGATTTAGTAATCTTAGCTGCCCTCTTAAAGTCTATGATATCTAAATGTTCTGCCAGGCTGATATGATCGAGGGGTTTAAAATCGAACTTCTTCAACGCACCTTTCTTTTTAATAATCTTGTTGGCTGAAGCATCACCCACAGGAATTGAAAAATGAGGTATATTGGGTATACGGTAAATTCCTCTTTTAAACCTTACATCGAATTCATTAAATTTGGCCTCAATATCAATAATTCGCTTTTTTATATTTTTACTTTCTTCTATGGCTGATTTGGGGTCTTTTTTCTCCGTTAGCAATCTTTGTATCTCTTTATCAATCTTATTCTGCTCAGCACGGAAATGTTCTATTTTTCCTAAAAGCTTTCTCCTCTCTTGATCAACCTCTAAAAATCCCTCAAAGTCGAAGCTAGAACCTCTTCTTTTAAGGGCCTCTCTCACTATATCCGGATTCTGCCTTATGAATTTTATATCTAACATATTCCTTATTATACCGAGATTATAAAAGCCTGCAACGCCTAACTTCTTTCAAAATTACCCTTTAACAACGCAAAGAGGCCTTAACTTGCAAACCTTCTTTGCTAATCCGGCTCTGTGTACAACATCTACCACTTGATTAACATCTTTATAGGCCGAAGGAGCCTCCTCTACAATAGTATTCCTGCCTCTAGCCCTAACCTCTATTCCTTTCTGCCGCAACTCCTTGATGAGACTATCAAAATCTACAGTCCGAATAGCCTCATGGCGCGACATCAATCTTCCTGCGCCATGGCAGGTACTGCCAAAAGATTCTTCTTCAGCCTTTTTAGTGCCTACCAATAAATACGAAGCTCTTCCCATATCGCCGGGAATAATAACCGGTTGCCCTATCTTAGAGTATTTATCCGGTAATTCCGGATTACCCGGGCCAAAACTTCTGGTTGCTCCTTTCCTATGGACACATAGGATTTTCTCCTTACCGTCTATAATATACTTTTCAAATTTTGCAATATTATGGGCAACATCATAAATTAAATCCATGCCTAATGATTGCCAACTCTTGGAAAATACCTTCCCGAAGGCTTCCCGGGTAAGATGGGTTAAAACCTGTCTATTCGCCCAGGCGTAATTTGCAGCCGCCCTCATTGCTCCGATATAGTCTTTTGCTTCCTTACTCTCTATAGGGGCACAGGCAAGTTGCCTATCGGGAATGTTTATTCCGTATTTAGAAACACACTTAAGCATCACTTTTAATGAATCATCACAAACCTGATATCCAAACCCGCGTGAACCACTATGAATCATAACAGTTATTTGACCAATGAATAAGTTTAACCTTTGGGCTATGTCGGCATCAAAAATTTCCTCGATAACCTGAACTTCTAAAAAATGATTACCACTGCCTAAGGTTCCGGCTTGGGGCTTGCCTCTTTCGAGTGCTCTTTCTGACACTACCTCGGGATCAGCGCCTTCAATTGCACCGAACTCCTCACAGTACTCCAAATCTTCCTTTACCCCTAAACCCCGCCCTACCGCCCACTTGGCGCCATTAATGAGCAGCCTCTTTTCTTCCTTATAGGAAACTCGGATTTGTCCTTTTGAGCCTATTCCGGAAGGAACATCGTTATAGAGGGTATTAACGATTTTAGCTATCTTATCCTTCACATCCTCTAATTCTAAATCTGTCTTGAGCATACGTACGCCGCAGTTAATATCATAGCCAACACCCCCGGGAGAAATTACCCCTCCATTTTCGGGATCGGTCGCAGCAACCCCCCCGATGCAGAAACCATAGCCCCAGTGGATATCCGGCATAGCCAGGGAATACTTAACAATTCCCGGCAGATGGGCTACGTTAGCTACCTGTTCCAGGGCCTTGTCCTTTTTTATGCTCTGAATTAGTTTATCATCAGCATAGATAATTCCATCGACCCGCATTCCCGGCTGATAACTTTTAGGAATCCGGAATTT
>JAMXCX010000076.1 GCA_024542985.1 Candidatus Omnitrophota bacterium
GGCATCCTTTTTTAGAATCTCCTCTAAGTCGTACTCAACGGGGAAACCGGTAATAACCATAAAAAAAGTATTTGGGTACATCCTCTTTAGTATCCGTATACAGTCTATGCCGTCAAGGTTAGGCATCCGGATATCCGTAATTACCAAATCGTAATAACGCTCTGAGGCCTTCTTTAATCCTTCAAGACCGTCCTTTGCCGCAGTTACAGAATAACCCCTTTTAATCAATTCTCTGCCTAAAAGTTCCCTTATGCTGTCTTCATCGTCCATAATCAAAATCTTCTTACCGTTATGGGACTGCTTAGTCGGCTCTTTCCGGCCAGCTTGGAGGCTACGCCCAGGTATGACAATTACGAATTTACTCCCTTTTCCTAATTGGCTTTCTACCCAAATTTTACCCCGGTGCGAATCAACTATTTGCTTAACTATAGGCAAGCCTAAACCGGTTCCGGATACCCCGCTGGTTCTACTACTCTCCCCGGATTCGAATCTCTCAAATATTTTATTTTGCTGCTCCTTAGATATGCCCATACCATTATCCTCTATTGATAGTTTAAGAAACTCACCCTCGCTATTTATTATTCCGGACTTTATTTGCGGCTTAAACTTTGCGGCCTCAATGTTAATATTTCCGCCGGTAGGTGTAAACTTAATAGCATTGCTAAGGAGATTAATAATCGCTTGGATAATTTTATCTCTGTCAGCATAAATTAAAGTCAAATTAGGAGCTACGCTTATGCTTATTTTAAGATTTCGGCTGCCAGCCCATCTTTCTACTGAATTTACTGCTTCTTTAATGGCCCCGGTTATATTAAAAGCTTCGACGTTAAGAATGGATTTTCCGGCATCTTCTTTGGATATCTCAAGTATATTATTTATTGAGTGTTTAAGCCGGCTGCAATTCTGGTTAATAATTTTCAAAAATTTCTCTTGCTCCGCACTTATCTCACCGGCCATTTTATCCAACAAAAGTAGAATACTTTTATCTATATTAATAAGGGGTGCACGTAAATCATGAACAATATCTGAAAAATATCTTTCTTGAAATTCAGCTCTGCTTTTAAATGCTTTAGTTGCTCTTTCAACTAAAAAAGCTCTTTTCTCCAACTCATCAGCATTGTCTTTTAATTGCTTGATAACCTCATTAACTGATAAGGCCATGTCGCCTAAGCCTGTATTTTCTTCTGTCCTCACATCCCTGTTAAGGTCCCCATGGCCTGCGCTAACTAAATCTTTCTGCAATTTTGTTAATATTCTGGTAAGCTTTAAAAGGATAGTTAGGCCTAAGACAATTATGAACACTGTGACTAAAATAAGAATTTTTCCTGTTCTGCCCAGGGATACAAACACTCCGTTATACAAATAACAAGCGACTAAAAAAGGAATTACAACTATTAGGCTTATAGCAGAAATTATTTTCCTTATTATGCTCATAAAATGTTCTATTTAAAATGTTCGCGGATGTAACTTATTATTTTTTCGGTCCCTATAGTTTTTGCTATAAAATTCTGTCCGCCGATTTTCCCGGTCGATGTAAGGGCCATTTCATCTTCAGTAACTACTGCCGTTAAAAATACTATGGGGATATCCTTGGTCTGAAGGTCTTTAGACAGAATTTCTGCCATTTCATTGCCGGGAATTTTGGGCATAACAAGATCTAGCAAAATTAAATTCGGCTTCTCCTTCTTAGCCAGCCTTACGCCCTCTTTGGCATTAGTAGCTGTCAGAACATTAAACTCTTTTGATTTTTCTAAATTTTTTTTAAGAAAAAAGCAAAAATCTTCTTCATCATCAACCAAAAGTATTTTTTTTTGGCCTAAAACTCTAATTTTCTCAAGATTAGCCACGGCTCACCTTCTCTTTTACCTGCTATCTACGCTTTAAAATTCTTATATCTGGTCAGCACCTTTTTTATAGCTCTCTTCAACAAGGCATGATCTACCGGTTTTGCTATATAATCTTCGTCGTACAGCCGGGCAGCTTTAATCCTGGCTGACTCATCATCTATAGCGGTCAACATAATCACGGGTATTGAAAGCGTCTTGGTGTCGTTCTTAAGAATACTTAAAACTTCAAATCCGTCTTTTTTAGGCATTTTTATATCAAGCAATATCAAATCAGGGTGCTGCCTTCTAGCAAGCCTTATACCTTTATCGGGGTCATTGGCACAATTCACTGCAAAACCTTCTGAGGCCTTAAGATTGTTTTTGACAAAAAAACAAAAATCTTTTTCATCATCAATTAAAAGTATTCTTTTTTTATCTATCATTTTACCCTCCCTTTTGAATTGGATTTCTTAAGCAAACCCCGTTAGAGAACTTCGTTATCTAACGGTATGCGACGGCGGCTTTAAACCACCGCCAGCTTTATAAGGTATTTCACCACCGACTTCCTCGGTAGCTTTCTCTAACGGGGCAAAGGCAATTTAACGGTAAATTTTGTACCTTTGCCCAGACGGCTCTCAACGTCAATGTTCGCTTTATGCTTTTCAAAGATAAGATGCGCTATGCTTAAACCCAAGCCGGTTCCCTGACCAGGCTCTTTAGTGGTAAAAAAAGGGCTAAATATTTCGGATAATTGCTCTTTAGCAATTCCGCAGCCGGTATCTTTTATTAAAACTATAGCTTTGCCCTTGGCTTTTTTACCAATCTCAAGGGTTACGCCAAGCCTTCCTCCCTTAGGCATTGCATCTATGGCATTTATATAGATATTGAAAAATGCCTGACGCAGCATATTGTAATCTGCATTAATCTTTACGGCTTTTTTGGGAAAATTTCTAGTTATTGAGACGTTATTTAAATTAGCGTTATTTTTAGTTAAGCTTTCTGCTTCTTCTAAAACCTTACGTAAATCTATTCGTTCAAACCTGACTTCTGATGTCCTTGAAAACCTCAAGAGCTCGACAATAATTTTATTTGCTCTTTCTACGCAATTTTTAATTTTCTTGATTGACTCCTCTGACAATTTACCCTTCTTAAGTAAATTGGTTTTTAAAAATTCAACGCCTTCTGAAATTATCGCTAAAGGATTTCTAATTTCATGGGCGATACCAAAAGCAAGCCTGCCTACGGCAGCCATCTTCTCGGTTTGGATAAGTTGATGCTGGGCTTGGTTTATTTCTTCGGCAGCTTCCTTTAGCGCTTCTATTTTTCCCTCAAGACTTCTATACAATTTATTATTTTCTATCGCCGCTGATGCCTGTCCGGCTAAGACAGAAAGGATAGTCTGTTCCCTCTCAGTAAAATTTTCTCCTGAAACTTTATCGGAAATCCTAATCTCACCTAAAAGATTACCCTGTGAATATAAAGGTAAATCTAAAGAGTGGGAATATGTAAGATTTCTGCTATTATTTTTTGGGTAAGTTAATTTTTCTGAAAAATATTTTTTCTCTTGGGCGCCGACTAAAACCTTAGATTCTCTTACTGTTGCTAACCCCTTTCTTATCGTTAAGCTATTCTCTTTTAACTCCCATTCATTTAAGCCGCGAATTGCTCTTGACTTTAGTTCTTTGGTCTTTTCGTCATATAAATATATCGATCCTTTTTTAGCGCTAATTATTTCCAGGCTTGAATCCAGAATTCTGCCCAGTATAGAATCTAAATTAGATGAGACACTGGCTATTTTACTAATTTCAAAAAGAGCTGTTAGCTCACCCAGCCGGATATGGCTTAGGGCCAGTTTCTGTCTCTTGAGGCAAGTCTCGATTATTAAACTTATTTTTTTCATATCAAAAGGCTTACAAATGAAATCGAAAGCCCCTATCTTTATCGCCTCAACTGCAAGCTCTATGGTAGGGAAACCGGTAACTATAATTATTTCTATATAAGGATTAATTTTTTTTATTTTCTTTAAAACCTCTACGCCGTTTATGCCCGGCATTTTTAAGTCAAGAATCAAGAGATTAAATGACGTTTTTTTTGCCTTTGTCAAAGCTTCTTGGCCGTCTGTTGCGGTCTCAATGAAATAATTACTTTTCTTCAAGGCACGCTGGAAAAGCTGCCTAATCACTTGCTCATCATCAACAACCAAAATTTTAGGTTTTTCGGAAAAATCTTTCGGTGGGATTTTCATTAAAAAATTATTGAATTAACTAAAAAACTTATCTAATAACGCTAAATATTATATTGTCTACAGCCTTATTCTATAATATTGTATCGTATATTATATGTTAGTAAC
>JAMXCX010000007.1 GCA_024542985.1 Candidatus Omnitrophota bacterium
TTTAAAGGCTCCCAAGGAGGATAGAAAGAAAATTATAAAAACTACAAAAGCTAACTTGAGCCCTATATTTGTTATTGCGGCTAAATCTCTAAAATCTTTCAAGCGAATACATCGATTGTATTCCGGGAGAAAACCATTTTTAAGATTTAAAGATGATGACGGAAATGATAATATTATTTGGCAAATAGATGACAAAAAGGACATAAATCTTATTTGTAGTCAAATCAGCAAGTGTAAGCTGGTTATCGCCGACGGGCATCACCGTTTTGAAATTTCATATGATTATTTCAGAAAAAATAAAGATAGGTTTAAAGATCTTAACTACATCCTGGCCTATATCACAGATTGTCAAAAAGGCCTTAGTATTCTTCCTACCCACAGAATTATAAAGATTCACGATAAAGATAATGATTTTTTCCGGAAGCTAGAGAAGTATTTTAATATCACTGAGGTCACTCAAAATTCGCTTAGCAAGAAATTAAAATATGCCCGCCGATTTTGTATGGGTATTTACAGGAAAGAAAGATTTTATTTTTTAAAATTGAAAAGCTCTGCTATTTTAGATAAAATACCTAATAGATTATACAGAGAGTTAGATACCTACGTATTTCATAAATTGGTTTTGCCGCTGTTTACGATAGATGAGGAATTTGAATATAGCCATAACATAAAAACTGCGAAGAAGATTGCCGGTAAAGGAAAGACGGCATTTATTATGCGCAAGGTTCCGTTAAAAGTTGTGCTTAAAATGTCAAGTAAGGGTTTTCGGCTTCCTCAGAAATCTACCTATTTTTATCCCAAGGTATTATCCGGCGGTATAATAAGGAGGTTTACGAGGTGAGGATATTCAAGAAGCCTTTTGGTTTTGGTAACGGCACAAAAAAGAGAAAAAACAATATACCCGATGGCCTTTGGACTAAATGCCGCGACTGCTCACATTTGATTCTGGCTAAGATTTTAACTGAGAATTCAAGAGTTTGTCCGAAATGCGGTTATCATTTTTTGCTTACCTGCTGGGAAAGAAAAGATTTGCTTGTAGATGCCGGGACATTTCGTGAAGAATCAACCGGCCTGACATCCCGAGACCCCTTAAATTTTTTCGGTTCTAAAACATACACTGATAAGTTAAAAGACGCAATGCAGTCAACCGGGTTAAAAGAGGCGGCTATTATCGGCAGTGCAAAAATGGACAAGAAAAATATAGCCTTGGGTATTACAGATTCACGTTTTATTATGGGGTCTATGGGTTCAGTAGTGGGCGAGAAGATAGCTCGTATTACCGAGAAAGCCTTAGAAGAGCGTATCCCCCTGATAGTAGTTTCTGGTTCAGGCGGAGGAGCAAGGATGTATGAAGGGATGTTTAGCCTTATGCAGATGGCTAAAACAAGTGGGGCCCTATCCCGCCTAAAAAGAGAAAACATTCCTTTTATTTCTGTTTTAACCCACCCTACTATGGCCGGAGTGATCGCTTCCTTTGCCGGCCTAGGCGATATAACAATTGCCGAGCCCGGTGCTTTGATAGGATTTACAGGCCCCAGGGTAATCAAGCAAACTATCAAACAAGATTTGCCCAAAGGTTTTCAAACCTCAGAGTTTAATTTAGAGCATGGATTCATTGATATGGTGATTCCGAGAAAGGAATTAAGAAATACGATTATAAAATTATTGCATTATTTAACTTGACAGGCCTAGGCTTGAAACTTACAATTTTAGTTTATGACTGAAGTAACTTTAAAAGCAATTCATAAATATTACAGCGGAAATATTCCCGCCGTCAAAGACGTAAACCTTACAATCAACGAAAAAGAATTTGTAGTTTTAGTTGGTCCTTCGGGTTGCGGAAAGTCTACTACCCTAAGGATGATAGCCGGATTAGAAGATCCCACTAGCGGCGATATTTATATCGGAGACCGATTAATAAATAATATTCCTGCCAAAGATAGGAATATTGCAATGGTTTTTCAGAACTATGCTCTTTATCCCCATATGAATGTTTACCGCAATATGGAATTTGCTTTGAGATTACGCAGGTATTCAAAAAAGGATATAGATAAACGAGTTAAAGACGCAGCCCAGATTTTGGGCATAAGCCATCTTCTGGGCAGAAGGCCAAGAGAAATATCCGGCGGCGAACGCCAACGTGTTGCTGTGGGGCGGGCTATCGTAAGAAAGCCTGATGTCTTTCTTTTTGATGAGCCTTTGAGCAATCTTGATGCTAAGATGCGCGTTCAAATGCGCACGGAGATACATAAACTCCATTTGAGGATTCAAACTACCATGATTTACGTTACACATGACCAGACTGAAGCTATGACTTTAGGTGACCGCATTGCTGTCATGAAGGACGGAGAGGTTTTACAATTTGACACTCCCTTGAATGTTTATGATAACCCGGTGAATAAATTCGTGGCTGGGTTTATTGGTTCTCCCGCCATGAATTTGATGAACGGCCGTGTTATTAAAAAAGATGACAAGTTGTATTTTGATGAAGGGGGGTTTAGGGTGAAGATACAGGAGCCCATGTATGAAAAATTAAAAGATTACATTGATAAGGAAGTTGTATTTGGCGTACGGCCGGAGAATATTTACGATAAATTATTCGCTTCCGATGCTACACCGGATAATACCTTAACTGTTTTATGTGAGGTTATGGAAACAATGGGTTCGCAGAACTATCTTTATCTTTCTACTGCTAAGCATACAATGGTCGCCGTAGTCGAGGCTTCAAATAAGCCTATTATCGGCGGCAGAGTAGAGGTTGTCTTTGACATGATGAAGGCTCATTTTTTTGATCCTTCAACAGAGAATACCATTGTATAATTTTTTTATCCCTATAACTTTAGCGCTTCTTGTTTCGACTTCTCTTTTTTTCGCCATTTCCGAAAAAATAAATATTGGTTTTGTTGCCGCCATTTTATTTGCCACAGGTGTTATTTTTTTTATATTCCGCAGGATTCAGCTGGATATATTTTTTAAGCATCACAGTGAGCTCGATGTAATGGAAGGCAAGGTCAATATGCTCAAAGATAGCATCGAGGAGAAAGAGAAGATTTTAAGAGCCTTACCTTACGAACGCCAAAATCTGACATCTCTTTTTAAGGCTTCCCAGAATTTAATCGAGCTGATAGACCAAGAAGATATTTTTAATTTTCTTATTGATGTCTTAGAAGATTTATTTCCTAAAGCTGACACTATCTTACTTTTTGACTTCAATAAAGAAAAGGATAATCTAAGTTTAATCCGTTCGCTAAAACGAAAAGATTCAGTCGTAGAAGAAAAAAGCGGCGGAGCTTTAGATAAATGGGTTTTGCGTCATAATAGTTCTTTATTGGTTGAAGATATAACAAAAGATTACAGATTCGACCACACAGCAATAACGGCTTATCATGACCGAAAGGCACAGTCATTCATAGTTAGCCCGCTTTCCATCGAGCACAGGTTGATGGGGATAGTCCGAATAGAGAGCAGACGGGCTTTGATTTTTTCGCTGGATGATCTTCGGCTTCTACGTAATATTTGTGATTTGGCAGTAGTAGTTTTAGAGAGGGCCAATCTTTTTAACTCAGCGCAAAATTTAGCAATTAAAGATTCTCTCACTTCCCTTTTTGTTAAAGATTATTTTTTCAAACGATTGTCTCAAGAATACAAGCGTATTTTATCTAAAAAAGCCGATTTGGGGATAATTATGCTGGACATTGACGATTTTAAAAAAATAAACGATTCCCACGGGCATGTTGTCGGTGATTTTATATTATCAAGGTTAGCCGGAATTCTAAAGAAAAACGCCGGAGGAGGTGGGAATGTCATAGCGCGTTTTGGAGGAGAAGAGTTTATTATTCTTGTTGTTGAGTGTGGTAAGGAAAAAGTCATAGATATTGCCGAGAAGATTCGAAAATCGGTTGAGGAAGCTGGGTTGCTCTTTCGCCGGGAAAGAATAGATTTTACCGTATCAGCCGGGGTTGTCTCTTACCCCGATGATGCCGAAGACATGCTAGGATTGATTGATAAAGCCGATAAGAGATTATACAAGGCTAAAGAAAAAGGTAAAAATAGAGTATGCTTTTCTGGATAATAATACTTGTCATTTTTGTATTATTTTTAGCTGAGGAGATTTTTTTTACTAAAAGACTTCAAGGCAAGTACAAGCAGAGAAGAAAACAATTGCTTAATGAGTACGCCTCACTCAATAAGAAGGAGTCTGAACATAAAAGGCAAGTTGATGATTTAGATAGTATTTTATCAGAGCGTTTTCTGTTTTATGATACGGCTAGAAAAATTGCACCTATACTTGACAAAAAAGAGCTTTTTTCTGTATTTGCTGAGGAATTGAAATATTTAGGGCATATCGAGAAGGTAGAGATAGGTGTTTCATCTAAGAAAGCTAAAGGTTTAAGGTTTGGATTAGGAAAAGATTCTAAAGATATTTTGTATGTTGAGACAAAATCCAAAGCAGTTGCCGAACATATACCGTACTTTGTCAAATTGCTCAGGTTATGTTTAGAGAGAATAAAGCTTTATGAGCAATTGCAGCAAATGTCCATATATGATTCTTTCACCAAAGTTTATACCAGGCGCTATTTCATGCTCAGATTTTTAGAGGAATTTAACCGGGCAGAGAAGTTTAGTCTTAATTTGAGTTTTTTGATGCTTGACGTAGACCACTTTAAAAAAATCAATGATACTTACGGCCATTTAGTCGGAGATGCCGTTTTAAGAGAGGTCGCGCGCCTGATACGAGAAAATACCCGGGAGATAGATTTTGTGGCTAGATTCGGCGGAGAAGAATTTTCCGTAATTTTACCTGAAACTGATAAAGCCGGGGCCATTATGATGGCAGAGCGTATAAGTTCCAGAATATCGCGCGAGAGAATCAGCGTTTTTGATGAGATTTTGACTGTAAATATAAGCGTGGGCGTTAGCTCATATCCCCAAAATAGCATCCATTCTGATGTTTTGATTGAGGTAGCTGATAAAGCTTTGTATAAGGCTAAACTTTCAGGCCGAAACAAAGTTTGTTGGTTTTAAATTAGACTATAGACGTTACGATTTTAGGTATAGGTAGTTAGTTTTTTATTGAGATTTTAAGTTATCTAAGTATAATAATAGTTTTTAGAGAAAGGGGTTATATATGAGTAGCAAATTAGAACAGTATTTATTAGAGGCAGCAGGGAAGCAGAAACTTGAAGTTGCATCGGATAATCTCTATAGAGAAATAGCCTTTGACGGCGGTAAAGAACGTCTAGGCTGGGTTAAGCCTTTGCCGTTTTCTAAAATAAAAGAGTCGTTGGAAAAAGTTTCTGATGTTTTAGAGGGCAAAGAAAATTTTATTTTTGTAGGAATGGGGGGGTCGATAAACGGCATCAAGCCTTTGATCTCTTTGTTCGGCAATAAATCTTTTTATACTTTGGATAATTTAGACCCTAAGGCTTTGGCGAGGTTGTTTGAAGGGTTAAAAAATCCCGATAAAACCTTAGTTGTTGCTATTTCAAAATCAGGCACGACGAAAGAAACCCAGCTTTTAGCCTCGGCACTTAGAGAATTCTTCACAAACAAATACGGTAATACCCAGTGGCCGAAGCATTTCTTGTGGCTGAGCGACCCTGAGTCTTTCCTTAAGATAGATTCTTACGGCTGGAGTCCGGTTAAAAAAATACCTATTCAGTTTGACGGTAAAACCGATGTGGGCGGAAGGTTTTCTTCCCCGCATACTCTTATTTTCATTTTACCTTTATTTTTACTTTTAAAACGTAATCTTGAAGCTTTGGAGAAGATTTACAGTTCTTTTGTTTCCCTGCAGAAAGAAGTAAATCAAAGAGCATGTTCTCTTTGCGAAAAGTCTAAAAATAAAAAGGATGCCTATTTTTCTCCGGTAGTAGATGGAAAATCGAGTCGAGCTCTGTCTTCCTGGATAGTCCAGCTTTTTCAGGAATCCCTGGGTTCCAAACGTGAAGGTTTAGCCGTTAAGACATTAACCGGCCAGAAACAGGATAGCGTATTTTTTCCTTTAAGATTAAGCCTAGAGATGGGCGAGGAAGTGGTATCTCTTATGAGCCAAATGTATTTCTTCCAGGTTTTTATTGCTTATTATGCTGCTTGTCATAGGATAAATTTTGTCGCTCAGGAATTTGTTGAAAAATATAAAAACCAGATGCGCGAATTGGAGTCTCAAGCTGGCCAAAAAGAGCCTATAGAATCAATAGATATTGAGGAGGTTTTAGAACAGGCAAAGAGAAGAATTACCCCGGAGCAGAAATTCATTGAAATCGTCCTTTATTTTTATCCTGCTCCTGAACTTATAGATAGAATAAAAAAGATGTTTGCTCGGAAATTTAGCCAGAAAAAAATTCTTGTTTTTGTGGGCAGCGACTGGAATCACCAGTCTTATCAGGCTGCTTTTGGGAGCAAAGATACTTTCTATGTATTGCTGGCTTTATCTTCGTACACCCAACAGGTTGAGGGTGTATCCAATAACACTCTTTTGCAAAATATCGAGACTCTTCAGGTAATTGCAAAAGCAACTCATTTGACCCTTAAGAATAAATCTCTTCTTTTTTCTCTCAGATAAAATAAGCTTTTTTAATTCTGGGCCGTTCTTGAAAAGATAGGTTATTTGTGGTAATATCCATTTTGGCGCTGTTGCCTAATAGCGCCAGTGCTTGATTTCCTGCCTGCCGGCAAGCAGGAAATCAACTTACGATGATAAAAGACGCGTATTTTTGCTAATTTTAAATAGGAAGGAATATCCCATGGAAGATGTTATCAAAAGGTTAAGAGAAGGGGCAAAAGCTAATCCTAAACGAATAGTTTTTCCTGAATCAGATGATGAACGGATAACAGAAGCTGTAAAATACATAAAAGAAAAAGGAATAGCCCAACCGCTTCTGCTCGCGCAGGATAATCTTGATTCTGAAAAACAAGAGGAGTTTGCCGCTGATTTTCACAAAAGGAAAAAAACTAAAGGCGTCAGCTTCCAAGAGGCTAGAAAATTAATGCAAAACCCCCTTTATTATGCTTGCATGATGGTTAGACAGGGTTATGCTGACGGTTTCGTCGCCGGCGCAAAGTCTACTACTTCCTCGGTAATAAAAGCAGCTCTTAACTGTTTAGGAGTGGATAAAAGAGTAGGAATTGTTTCCAGTTGTTTTATTATGGTTGTTCCGGATTGTCCCTATGGAGAAAGGGGCGTTTTTGTGTATGCAGATTGCGGTGTTGTTCCTTATCCAACTTCTGAGCAGCTGGCAAATATTGCAATTTCCAGCGCGCGTTTCGCTAAAGACGTTTTGGATATAATCCCTAGAGTTGCTCTTTTAAGCTTTTCGACAAAGGGTAGTGCCGCAAGCAAATGGGTTAGAAAGGTCAAGGAAGCTGTCGAGATTGCCGAGTCTAAAAATAGCGGTTTTTTATTTGACGGAGAACTGCAGGCCGATAGTGCCTTGGTGCCGCAAGTGGCAAGGCGAAAACTGGCCACGAGCGAAGTGGCCGGAAAGGCTAATATTTTAATTTTTCCCAGCCTAGATGCTGGAAACATTTGTTATAAATTAACCCAGCGCCTAGCCCGCGCTCGTGCGGTAGGACCGATACTTTTAGGAACACCACAGCCTTGCAGTGATTTATCCCGGGGTTGCGAAGTAGATGATATAATTGATTGCACTGCTGTTACTGTGATCCGGGCCCAGAAAAGAGCGCAGGAAAAAACAGAAGATTGTGCTGAGTGCGCTAAATAGTACCGTCTATTATCGCCCTTGAGATATTAAATGGATTTTTAAGGTGAAGATATTAGTCATAAATTGCGGAAGTTCTTCGATAAAATACAAGCTCTTTGATTTAGATAATAACCAGAATAATATTATCGCTAAAGGTCTTATTGAGAGAATCGGAGAGCCTAAGGCTTTAGCCAGGGACCATAGCCAGGGTATAAAGATATTGATAAGTGATATCCTCAATAAAGGAGGAGTCAAAGATTTAAACGAGATTTCTGTCATTGGACATAGAGTTGTGCACGGGGGTGAGACTTTCCTCAAACCGCAGCTCATTAATGCAGAAGTAATTAGGAAGATAAGAAAATATGCCCAGCTTGCTCCTCTGCACAATCCGGTAAATTTAGCGGGAATTATTGGCTGCAGGAGATTTTTTTCTCGTATACCTCAGGTAGCGATATTTGATACTGCTTTTCATCAAAGTATTCCTGAGGAGGCCTACATGTATGCTTTACCAAAGCGTTATTATAAAAAATATAAATTGCGCAAATACGGTTTTCATGGTACTTCTCATCAGTTCATCGCCCGGCAGGCAAGTAAGTTATTGGGTAAACCTTTAAATAAATTGAAGCTGATTACCTGCCATTTGGGAAACGGATGTAGTATTACAGCTATCGATAAAGGTAAATCAATCGATACATCTATGGGTTTTACTCCTTTGGAAGGTCTTATGATGGGTACACGTTGCGGTGATATTGATGTAGCAGCTGTTTTTTATATCATGAAAAATGAAGGGTTGTCTTTGCTTGAGATGGATAATGTTTTAAATAGAAAGAGCGGTTTGTTGGGAATTTCCGGTATCAGTAATGATTTTAGGGTTATACGAAAATTCAGAAAATCCGGCAACCTTTCAGCTAATTTGGCCTGGAAGATGTTTGTTTACAGGATTAAAAAATATATAGGTGCGTATTACTTTATTCTGGGAGGTGTGGATGCAGTATGTTTTACCGGTGGAATTGGAGAAAATTCCCCGGGTATCGTAAACGCTATAAAACAGGTCCTTGTAAAAATTTCCGGAAAAGAAACTAAGGTTCTAGTCATACCTACGGATGAGGAATTGATGATAGCCAAGCTGACCTATAAAGTGGTTAAGAAAAAATTGAAATAAAAATAAGTACAATTCGCCCTTGACATCAAAGATGCCAAGGGCTCATTTAGGAGAAAGAAATGTTAAGAACTATGCTTAAGTCAAAAATTTACTATGCTGTCATAAATGATTTGCAGCTTTACTATAAAGGCAGTATAACCATTGATGAGAAAATAATGCAGGAGGCAGATTTACTCCCGGGAGAAAAAGTAGACGTGTTAAATCTTAACAATGGTGTACGATTGCAAACTTATGTTATAAAAGGTGAAAGGAACAGCGGAGCAATTTGCTTGAATGGCCCGGCTGCCCGCCTTGCTTGTAAGGGTGATAAAATTGTGATTATTTCCTACGGAGCATACAACAAAGAAGAGTTGCGTGAATTTAAGGCGCGTTACGTAGAATTAGATGACCAAAATAAAATTAAGAATACATACTTGGCCTGAAAACATATTAAAAAAGAAATGCCGCCAGGTAGAAAGAGTTGATGCCGAGATAAGAGAGCTCCTAAATCAGATGCAGGAATTGATGAGGGCTTGCGAGGGGGTAGGATTAGCCGCAAACCAAGCAGGATTTGATTTGCGTCTCCTGGTGATAGAAGTCGAAGATCGCGTATTTAAATTGGTTAATCCCTGCATTGTAAAACGAAAAGGTGCTTTGAAATTGCTGGAGGGGTGCTTGAGTTTTCCCGGCCTGGAAATGGAAATCAACCGGGCAAAAAAAATATGGGTATCAACCCAAGATGAGAATGGAAAGCAGATAGTATTAGAGTTAGAAGATGTTTTAGCGGTTATCGTTCAGCACGAAATCGATCATATCAACGGTAAAACTTTTATTGATAGAATTTCTTTTTGGCAGAGGTTAAAAATACGGCCTAAATTAAGAAAGATAGCAAGGGAGACCAAAGATGGAATGTGTAAATAAAAGTAAAAATCTTAAAAACTGCGCTTGTACCTATTCGCCTTGTTCGAGGAAAGGAATTTGCTGTGAGTGCATACGTTATCATCTGGCAAGCGGAGAGGTTCCGGCTTGTTTCTTTACTCCCGAAGCCGAAAAGACTTACAACCGTTCTAAAGAATATTACTTTTCTACTTGCAAACCCCGTTAGAGATATACAACAAAGGGGTGTTGCGCATGCAGTTATTGTGGGGGATAATTTCAAAGAAAAGGATGTATTTAAATAGAACATGATACGGTCGTCCAAGGACGACCTATCTCTAACGGGGCAAAGAAACAAATGAGTAAGAGTATTGAATTGGCAATAATTGGTTCAGGCATTGCCGGAGTAAGTGCTGCTGTATACGCTAGGCGTTCGGGCCTGGATTTTGTTATTTTCGAAGAAAAGGGAATTGGTGGGCAATTGCTGCTTATGGAGAATATTGATAATTACGTTGGGCTACCTTTAAATACAAAGGGTAATGATTTAGCTAAGGAACTAGCTACTACCTTAGAAGATTTAGAGATAAGGCCGATAAACCAAGGAATTACTAAAATAAAAATGGACGAAAAAGCAGCTATTCTGCAGGCTAAAGACTGCGATTATAAAGCGAAGAGTCTTATAGTCGCAAGCGGGGCTTCCTTTAGAAGGTTAGGTGTAAGTGGGGAAACTGAATTTTTAGGCAAAGGGGTTTCATATTGTGCTGTCTGTGACGGTTTTTTCTTTAAAGGCAAAGACGTGGCTGTGATTGGGGGAGGTAACACTGCCGTTGAGGAGGCATTATATCTTTCTGAAATAGCTAACCGGGTTACTTTGGTGCATAGACGCGACCAGCTACGGGCTATTGAATATTTGCAAAAAGATCTTTTTAAAAAACCAAATATTGAAGTACTTTTTGACAGTGTAGTTAAAGAAATAAAGGGTTCTGAGCTGATGGGTGAAGTAATAATCGAGAATACTAAAAGCAGGCGGGAGCAATCGTTATCTTTGCAAGGTTTATTTATAGCTATCGGAATCAGTCCTAATACAGATATTTTTGCTGATTCAGTTTCTGTTGATAAGGATGGTTTTATAGTTACCGATGAACACATGAGGACTTCGTGTGAATTTGTCTGGGCGGCCGGGGATTGCCGCAAGAGGCCTTTAAGGCAATTAATAACAGCAGCTTCCGAAGGGGCCATTGCCACTATGAGTGTCTATAAGTATCTTAGGGGCCATTATATAAGTTCGTAAGAGTGAAGAAAAAAATTTTTCTTTATGCCAGGCTCTTAGCAACTACTGCTATTTTTTTCGCTCTTTTTAAATTTATTCCCTACGAACAGCTAATTGAAGTTTACAGCAATTCCGACAAGTTGTATCTTGTTTTAGCTTTTTTTATCTTTTACTGCGCTTTAAGCCTTTGCGTAGCTCGCTGGAGATTTTTACTTTCTTCGTTAGGCCTGACGATATCTTTCCGTGAGGTGATATATTCTTATTACAGCGGACTTTTCTTAAATCTTTTTTTCCCTTCATACATAGCCGGAGATATCTTTAGGGGCTTTAGTATGTCTTACCGTCATGGTAGCCTTAAAAAAGTTGCCTCAAGTATTCTCATGGATAGATTCAGCGGCGTAACCGCGTTAGTTTTGTTAGCCTCTACGTGCTTTTTTTTCGGAGCAGAAATTTTAAAGGACAGAATTGTCATTGTGACTCTTTTTATCCTTAGCTTTTTCATAGGCATTTCTTTTTTGATTATATTTAGCAAAACATTCTTTTTGTTATTAATGAGCGTCTTTAAAGACGACTCGGCGTTAAAAAGGAAGTTGGTTTCTTTTCACGACCAACTTTATTTTTTTAGAGAAAATCCTTCCGTTTTTATAAAAGCCCTGCTTCTGTCTTTTCTGTCCCAATTTCTACTCGCTTGGGGATTTTTTATCGCGTCTTTAGCTTTCGGGTCCAAAATAAATATTATTTACTTTTTAATTTTAGTACCCATAATTCTAGCTATTGCCAGCATCCCCTTAACTATTGCCGGCGCAGGAACAAGAGAGGCTTGCACAGTGTATTTCTTTGCTCTCGTTGGTATGAATAAAAGTATTGGCTTAGGCATAGCGCTTTTGAATTTAATTTTTTTAGTATCCGCTGGGATTTTAGGAGGCGTTATTTATGTTGGTGTATATCATAGACGGCTTCAACTTAATACATAAAGTAAGTTTTCTGCGCAAGTCCTCTCGACCCCACAGCGATTTAATTCATTACATAAAAAATAAAAAACTTACCGGAAGCAAAAATAATAAAGTTATTATTGTATTTGACGGCGGTTATAACTCTCAAGCTAAAAGTATCAGCCAAGGATTTGAAGTCGTATTTAGTCAGCAGATTAGTGCCGACGAAGTGATTAAAAACAAATTAGCTAAAATAAAAAATAAACGCCAAGTAGTTGTTGTCAGCGATGACAGAGAAATTCGTGACAATGCAAAGGCGCAGAGAGCTATATCTTGCCGTATTGACGATTTCATAAAGGTGAAAAGAGAGAAGCAGACAAGAGAAAACCAATCAAGCGAAAAAGATATCAGCTATACGCTTCAACATGAAATTACCCAAGAGTTAAGAAAGATATGGCTTAAAGATGGTGAATAGCGAGTGGTGGATAGTGAATAGTTCTTTGCGATTCACAAAAAACTATTTACTCTGTTAGACAAGTAAACATCTAACGGAGTTTACAAAAATATGGGTTTTATAAAATTTTTAGGTACTGCCGGAGCTCGTTTCGTGATGATAAAACAACTGCGCTCTTCCGCCGGTACATGGTTAAGATTTAAATCAACCAACATTATCATTGATCCCGGCCCGGGTTCAATAGTCAAATGCAACAGTTCTAAACCGAAACTCGATCCTACCAGTCTAGATGCTATCATCTTAACGCACAAGCATTTGGATCATTGTGGAGACACAAATGTAATGATTGAAGCGATGACTCAAGGGAGGTTTAAAAAAAGAGGGGTTTTATTTACACCCGCTGATGCTTTAGGTGAGGAGGGAGTTATCTTTTCCTACTTAATGGATTCGTTAGAAAAAATAGTAATTTTGGACAAGGGTAAATTTTCTGTTGGCGACATTGACTTTGAGATACCGGTTATTAACTTGCATCCTGTTAAAACTTACGGATTAAAATTCTATCTGGACGGCAAAATTATTTCTTTTGTGTCGGATACTAAATATTTTGATGAATTGATTTCTGTTTACAAAGGAACAAGTATTCTTGTACTGAATGTAGTTTTTTGCCAGAGAAAAGATAACATAGAGCACTTATGCCTCCAGGATGCTATGAAAATAGTTGAGGCAATTAAACCAAAGAAGGCTATTCTAACTCATTTCGGAATGACTATGTTAAAGCAAAAGCCGTATTTATTAGAGAAAAAAATTAGAGAGCAATTTGTTGATATCGACATAAAATGTGCCTATGATGGGTTAACCTTGGATTTGGACGTAATAGCTCAGCAGTAAGCTAATTTATAGTTTAAATAAGGTGAAGCTGTTTTTGCATTTATTTTGACGTCAAGCAAGAAATACTATATAATTTTTATATGCCTAATAAATTATTCCGATACCAAAAAGCCTCAGACCTGCCTACCGGCCAGGCAGGTCTATCCGTGAATGAATGGGGACAAGCTGTACCTGGGGCTAAATGTGGAATGAGTTTCCTAAAAGAGTATTGGTGCCAGGCCTATAGGCGCGGGGCCATAGTTTATTTTCCGGCATTAATTTTTTTATTTAGCATTATTTTTTTATCCGGCCCAATCACATCATTCGCGCAGTACCTTGATGAGGATATGATTATTTCCCTTAAGGGAAAGATTCCCCACAGGCGAGCTTCAGAAGACGTTTATAAACAAAAAATCAATAAGGGCCTTAGTTACTTTGAGCAAGGGTTGTATGAAGAGGCTAAAGATTTTTTCTGGGAGGCTATTGATTTATTTCCTGAGGAGCCGGAGGCCTATGTAAATTTAGCGACAGTCCATATAAAAGAACTCAATTATGAAAATGCCACAAGGATTCTCAAGCAGGCAGAACAGCTTTCCCCGGACGATTACTATCAGAAGGAAATTATTTTTTATAACCTGGGGTTATGTTCTTATATGACTAAATATTACCCTGAGGCTAGTGAGTATTTTTCTAAAGCTTTGGCGTTGTATCCTGATTTTGCAGAAGCACTATATTACTTAGGAGTTATCAATAACGAACGGGGAGAACAAGAATTTGCTTTTTTAAATCTTTTTAAAGCCAGATATTTATTTGACAAAAAGAGTAATACAAAATATAGCCGGGAGGCAGAACATTTTTTAGACGTTTTAAGGAAAAGCCAGACTATAAAAAAGGTTGCCCTGGCTAAGAGCCTTCTTGAGGAAGCGAAAAGTTCTTTGAGAGAAAAAGACTTGGATAGGGCTTCGGAACTTTTAGAGGAAAGCATTGTTTTAAATCCCGGGCATGTAGATGCTTATTATGAATTGGCACTCCTATATTCTCGAAGGAGAGCTTTCCATAATTCCATTGCTTATTTAAATCGAATAATTGAAGTTGACGATAAGTCATTTAAAGCTTTTTTAAGCCTTGGTTATGCCTATAGAGAGCTTAAGTATTACGATAAGGCTTTAGCGGCTTTTCAAAAGGCCCTGGAGATAGGTGAAGGGCCCGGGGAAGTTTACTATGACATAGGCATGACTTATTTAGAACAAGGCAAGCTGCAATTGGCTAAAAAAAATTTAGGGCAAGCAAAGAAAGACGCAACTAAAGAAAAAGATTTAATTCTTATTGGGAAGATTAAAAATGCTCAGGATATTATAAGTGAGATTAGGGGAGACAAACTGGAGCCGGCACGTGCATATAGAAGAATTGAGCGTAAAGCCGCGGCTAGGCCGGCATATCCTTACCATAAACTGTCGGGAAATAGAGGCCACTTAGATTCAGGATATTTCATGCCTTTGCCTAAGAAAAAAACAAAATATAAGAAAACCAAAATACGCACAGCGGAATATTAAATTTATCAAGCTCAAAAATATCAGATTGACAGATTTAATATTACCGTTAGAATTATAAAATATTTTGCGGCTGGGCTATAATCCAAATATTGAAAATTCGGCCCCATCGTCTAGCACGGTCTAGGACACGTGGTTCTCAGCCATGAGACGCCGGTTCAAATCCGACTGGGGCTACCATGTGATATTAAAGAAAATATAGCCCTTTGTAAAACTTTTTGGTACACTAAAGAACATGATGGATGTATGCAAGTAGAAATATCATAGGTCGAATCGACAGGATTATAAAGATTGAATTTTATTGAGAAAATATATGAAAAAAAATGTGATTTTTGTTTGGATTCCTAAAACAGCTGGAGGCAGTATATGGAAGGGTGTTTTAGCTAAACAAAATGGTAGCGTAGGGAATAAAGAACTTTGGAATGATGCTACACTATTTAACAATGAAAAAATAGTGAGTTTTGGGCATATGAGTATTTTGGATTTGCTATCAAATGGAACAATAAGTAAGGATTATTTTGATAACTCTTTCAAATTTGCATTTGTGAGAAATCCTTGGGATAGAGCCGTATCCTTATATCATTATCTTAGGAGTAGGAGTGTCGTAAAAGAGAGATCTTTTAGTTCATTTTGTTATAGATATTTAAAACATAATCAAATCACGCCTGTAGGTCTTTATAATGTAAGAGGAGGGTTTAGCCAATGCAATAAACAAATTAGTTGGTTAGTGGATAATAATGGTAAATTTTTTGTAGATTTTATTGGTAGATATGAGAAATTGCAAAAGGATTTTGATAAAGTATGTGGTCTTATTGGCATTCCAAGTAAAATTTTACCTGTTGAATGGTTTAGCAGAAGGTCCCATTATTACTTTTACTATACCAAGGATACGAAAGAGATAGTAGGCGACTTTTATAAAGAAGATATAGAAAGATTTGGTTATGAATTTGAAAAACCCAATAAATTTTGCTTTTTTCCATGCCTCCTTTTATACAACTGTATAGAAAATGCGAGGTTGCAAAAGATAAAGGATTTAATCAAGGGTTATTTTCCGCTTTTATATACGAAGTTTGTAAACCTACTGCATAAAAGTATAAAATACAGCAAGAAACACTAAAGAAAATTGTAGATTAGATTGGTGGAACAGATTTGAGGTCATTACAAGAGGTTTGTAGTGCTTGTATATGCATTTCTTTAAAGTGTATATACATTGAAGTGCAAGTATGACTTGGGTTTAATTTAAATTTGACTATTACTACTATAAAAAAACTCCCTGACTTTAAGACAGGGAGTTTTAGTTTAGTACAGCGTGCGATTATGAAGAGCTAAAAGACAAAGTAGATTTCGGGAGGCGAATCCGTCAAGCCCCCGGCGGGTAATCCCTTCAGATCACAACCACGCCTTAATTTTCGCTCCGGCTAGTATTGCAATCAAGAAAAAACTGGGGGTATTTTGAAAACGTTTAAAGTAGAAAAGAAAAAGTGATAGCGCGAATTAAACCGGGGAAAGACTATCCGGAAATAAAGGAACAATTTAGCAGTTATTTTGTTTTTTGTATGCAGCAGCGCCCGGCCGATCCCTTGCGTCCGGAATAAAGAGCATACTTGGCGCATTTGGCAACTGTCATTATGATTGAAGCAATAAGTATTAATAACGCTATCTGAAAAAACATTTTCCAACTCATAATCAACCTCCCGTTATCTTAAGGGTACCAATATTAAAAGAACAAAAATTATTTCCAGGGCTGCGACAGGAAACAAGCCCCACCAACCACGGAAGAGGTACCTTGTCTTTACCTGCCACAACCGTAATAGTCGTGGCAACGAAATAAGGGGGGGCTCTTGCCCGTCTTTATTTCGCTAAGTTGAATTTTCTAAGATTTTTCCGTGGCTTTGGGTTTGCCCCCGTATTTTAATTTTCCAAAATCTTTGCAAGAATATGTTACTAATGCTCTTAAAGTATGTCAAGATAGAATTGCTTTTAGAGTTATATAAAATAATTTTCTATAATTTTGGTAGAAACAGTTATTTTAAAGGATGCTTTTTGAAACAGTAACCAGCGTCTTTTTTATATAGAGATTGGATTTCTTTTATTAGTTTTTTTGTTAAGCGTCTCCCTTCATTGAGGCTATGAGTTTTTTTGAAAGCCCGCCCCAGACAGGCTTGAAGCTCGATTTTATCCAAAGTTTTTCCTGCACTTTTTAATCTGGCTTGTTTGGGAATAAAGATTACAAAATGATAGGATGCAGATGCGCTAACTGCTAATATTCCGCATATAGCAGTTAGTTTAAGAAAGGTATTCAATTTCATGTTTATATTATAGCAAAAAAAAGGCTCTCTAGAAAGGATGAATATTTAACATCCGGTTATATGCCGACAGCTGATAGGGACTTGCGGCATAGAGGTGTCTTGTGAAAGTTATTTTTTGCCTAAGATATGATATTTTGCTATAATAACCCCGCACATTCTTAAAAAGTTGCCAAGCTAATCTATTTCTATAAAGGATAATTAAGGTATATGAAGGTTGATTTAAATTACGCCCGGCATGTTTTTTTAAAGCCGCTTAAATCCTGGAAGAATAAATATTTGAAGCATACTATTTCAAAAAATCCCGTCAATTCTTTACTTTACCAAAAAACTCTTGAGGAGATTTCAGAATACACAAAGGAGTCAGTCGAAATAGTTGAGCAAAAGTGCAGGAGTTCCCGGAGTCGTGATGTCAATTGGGAAAATGTAAGCGAGAATGAGATAATAGATTTTTATAAAAATGAGGAGCGTTTTTTGTATGAATTGCCTCTTTGGAATGCAGAGTGTAACCGGCCCGAGTATATTTGCCGGATTATAACCCCATACTTAAAACAAAACAAGATTGAGCTTATTTTTGAATACGGAGCAGGTACGGGTGATATAGCAATGGCCTTAGCTGAGCGGGGGTTTAAGGTTATATATTCGGATATAAATGAAAGATTAATTAACTTTGCAAAGTGGAGGTTCGCAAGGAGAAAATTAGATATTGATATTTATAATTTAGATATTAATAATCAATTGCCAAAAAGTGATTGTGTTATCAGCTTTGACGTTTTGGAACACCTTAAAGATTTACCGCAAAAAATCAAAATAATTCATAGCAGCTTGTCAGAAGAGGGGAGTTTCGTATTTAGTGGAGCTTTTAGCGGAGGAGAATTACATCTTATCGAAAATGAAATTTACGCCACCCATAAGCATTTAAACAATATGCTTCAGGCTCGCGGATTTACTTTCGATAATAAATTTGCCCAATACTACTTTTATAGAAAAGCTAAGAAATCCTCCTTTGTCAGGCATTGTTGATTTTTCAATGCTAATCTATAGTTGGATTTTATAATACTTATGGTATAATTTACCCCGTTAAAAGATAATAACCAATGGTCGATAAGCAAGATACAAATAATATCCAAATTCCAATAATCAATAAATAAGTAAACTGTTTTGTTGTTTGATAATTGGGTATTGGTGGTTATTTGAAGCGAAAGGCATAGGGTTGCAGAATGTTAGCAAAAAGAATAATACCTTGTTTAGATATAGCTGAGGGCCGAGTTGTAAAAGGGGTTAATTTTATTAACTTAAAAGATGCCGGAGACCCCATAAAGAATGCTGAATTTTACGAAAAAGAAGGGGCAGATGAATTAGTTTTTTTAGATATTACCGCAAGCTACCAGAAGCGGTCAACTACTGTTGAGTTGGTGCGCCGGGTGGCAGAAGTCGTATTTATGCCTTTTACAGTTGGCGGTGGTATAGCCAGCGTGGCCGATATACGCAAACTTCTTTTGGCCGGTGCAGAAAAAGTATCTTTAAATACAGCAGCAGTTAAGAATCCTAAGCTTGTTCAAGAAGCATCGCGAGTTTTTGGAAGTCAATGCCTTGTAGTGGCTATTGACGCCAAACTCAAACGGGCCACGGGTCATGGGCCAGGGGCTACGAAGGAGTGGGAAGTGTATATAAATGGGGGTAGGACGCCTACAGGATTAGACGCTGTCAAATGGGCGAGGAAGGTAGAAAAATTAGGTGCGGGTGAAATTCTTCTTACCAGCATGGATTGCGACGGCACAAAAGACGGTTTTGATATACCTCTGACAAAGGCTATATCAGGAGCGGTAAAAATACCGGTGATTGCCTCAGGAGGTGCCGGAAAATTAGAGCATTTTCTTGATGTATTTAAAAATACACGTTCAACAGCGGGTTTAGCAGCGTCAATATTCCATTATCGGGAAATAAAAATCAGGGAAATAAAAAAATACCTTAAAGAGAAAAAGATAACGGTGAGGATATGAGGAAAAATGTAAAATTAAAGAAAGAAGGAAAAACACCCCTACGTCTGCCGCAACTAAAGTTTAACAAAGACGGACTTATACCAACTATTGTTCAGGATAAGAAAACCGGCGCTGTTTTAATGGTTGCTTACATGAGCAAAGAATCTTTAAAGATTACCTTGCGCGAGAAGAGAACTTGTTTTTACTCGCGTTCCCGTAGAGAGTTGTGGAGAAAGGGCCAAACCAGTGGGCATATTCAAAAAGTAAAAGAAATTCGCTACGATTGTGATAAAGATGCTTTACTGATAAAAGTTGAACAAGTAGGAGCCGCCTGTCATACCGGCGAAAGAAGTTGTTTTTATAGGAGGATAACTTGATGAGGATAAGTCCTTCATTGAAAGAATTCACAAAATTGGCAAAGAAAAATAATCTGATAGTCTTATCCTATAAGTTCTATTCTGACTGGCTCACGCCGCTTTCAATCTATTATGGCTTGAGAAAGTCACTAAAGGGGGAAAGTTTTCTTTTGGAGTCTGTTGAGGGCCAGGAGAAGGTTTGTCGTTTTTCATTTTTAGGCTTTATGCCGGTTTGTACGTTTAAAAGCAAGAGACAGAGAATTTATATTAAGCAGAGAACTACCAGTACTTTTAAGACGAATAAGGACCCGTTATTCGAATTAAAGAAGATAATGAGTAATTTTAAGGTTGCTCCTAAGAAAAACTTACGCATGTTCGGCGGCTTTGTGGGATATCTTGGTTATGATATGGTAAGGTTTTATGAGCCGGTGGGCAAAGAAATGCCGGATTCTTTGGATACCTTTGATTCTTATTTTATGCTTCCGAAATTCTTAATAATTTTTGACCACCTTACCAGGCAAATAGAAGTTTTGTCTTTTGTCAAGTTAGAGAAAAAAAACAATATTAGTGATACTTATTCTCAAGAGAAGAAGCTCATTGGAAAAATTTATAGAAAGATAACTGTGCCTTATAAATTACCGGAATTATCTTTTAAATCTTCAAAACTTAAAATAAAATCTAATTTTAAGAAAAATAATTTTTTAGCAGCGGTGAAAAAAGCTAAAGAATATATAAAGCAAGGAGAAATTATTCAAACTGTGCTTTCCCTAAGATTCTCGGTGGATTTTAAAACTGACCCTTTTACTGTTTATCGCTATTTAAGAGTGCTGAATCCTTCTCCCTATATGTTTTACTTAGATTTTGGAAGTGTGAAAATAGCCGGTTCATCTCCAGAGATGCTCTTGCGCTGTGAGCACTCAGAGTTAGTTACAAGGCCGATTGCCGGGACTAGAAGAAGAGGCAGGGACGAAAAAGAGGATGATAGATTAAAAAAATCTCTTTTGGCCGACCCTAAAGAAAATGCCGAGCATATCATGCTGGTTGATTTAGCTAGAAACGATTTAGGGAAAGTGGCAGAAAGAGGCAGCGTTGAGGTGCCTGTATTTATGAAGGTAGAGAAATTTTCTCATGTTATGCATATCGTCAGTGAAGTGAGAGCACGGTTGAATAAAGGTGAAGATATTTTTTCTTCATTGATAAGCTGTTTTCCTGCCGGGACAGTAAGCGGGGCACCTAAGGTAAGGGCAATGCAGATAATAAATGAGCTTGAGTCTGACAAAAGGGGTATTTATGCCGGATCGGTAGGATATTTTTCCTTCACAAAGAGTTTAGATACTTGTATAATAATTCGGACTATTGTCTTTAAGGATAATAAGGCTTATGTTCAGGCCGGTGCCGGTATTGTTTCAGATTCGAAACCTGAGAACGAATATAAAGAAATCGTCAATAAAGCAGAGGCGCAAATACTTGCTCTTAAATTTGCACAATAAATTATAAGGAGGAATAATTATGCTTAAGATTAGACTACGAAGACCGGGTAAATCAGCCAAAGGGAGATATCACTATAAGATTATAGTTCAAGAGGCAAAATCGCCGAGAGAATCAAAGTTTTTAACTCAGATAGGCTATTATGATCCTTCACAAGAGCTGCTTAGCTTTGATATTCCCAAATACGAAAGCTGGATCAAAAAGGGAGCGAAGCCGACAGAAACAGTAGCCACTTTGCTCAAACGATATAAGAAAAAAGCAGCAAACAGTAAATAAAAAGATAGTTAGCTGATAGACGCTCGTCTAGTAGGCAATGAGTAATAGATAATTGAGCATTAACCGTATCTAAAAGGAGGACTAAAATGCAGCCAAACGCAGGAGCAATTAATTTTATACCGCTGATTTTTATTTTTTTTGTTTTCTATTTTTTAATCATCAGACCTCAGCAGAAGAAACAAAAAGAACATCGGGAAGTGATTAAAAATTTAAAGAAAAACGATGAGGTAGTTACAAACGGCGGAATTCACGGGACTATTATCAATGTTAAGGAAAAAACATTTATTCTGAGGCTGGATGAGAATCTTAAAATAGAGATTGATAAAGGTTCTATCGCTTACGCTAAAAAGTTAAGGTAATGATTAAAAAATCCGATTTGAAATTGAGAGTATTTATCATTTTGGCTCTAGTCGCTTTTAGTGTTTTTTATATTTTTCCTTTAAAGAAAAAGCTCAATCTCGGCTTGGACTTAAAAGGAGGGATGTATGTTTTGTTGAAGGCCGATACTTCGTCTATTCCTGTCCAGAAAAGACCTGATGCAATAAATGCCGCCGTTGAGAAAATAAGAAACAGAATTGATGCCTATGGTGTTAAAGAAACATCAATCCAGGTTCAAGGTACTGATTCTATCTTGGTGCAGGTACCGGGTGTAGTGAACCGGGAAATGGTCGATACTCTTAAAAGAGTAGGAAAACTGGAATTTAAAATCGTAGAAGAAAACCAGGAACAATTATCCCTGGCTTTAAAAGGGGATATTCCTGCCGGGTATGAACTGAAAAAATATAAAGATTCCCGCCTTTTATTGAAGAAAACCCCGGCGATGGTCGGCTCGGCCTTGGCAGAAAGTTTTGTGGGTTTTAATAGCTATGGCGGCGCAGAAGTGAGGTTGAAGTTTACCTCCCAAGGCACGAAAGAATTTGCCGGAACTACTGAGAATAATATAGGAAAAAGGTTAGCTATTGTACTTGACGGCAATGTTATGAGCGCTCCTCAGATACGGGAGCCTATTGTTAGCGGGCAAGCCCAGATAACCGGTGATTTTTCTTTGGATGAAGCAAGGATGTTGGTGTCAGTTTTAAATTCCGGTGCTCTTCCGGTTCCTTTATCAGTTGTGGAGGAAAGAAGTGTGGGGCCGCTCTTAGGCTCGGATTCCATACAAAGAGGAGTAAGTTCAATAGTTTTAGGTTCAGCCCTGGTCATGGTTTTTGTTTTGGTTTATTACTTTTTAGGCGGGGCAATTGCCGTTATATGCCTTCTTTTGGATTTGTTATTTATTTTGGCTGGTTTGCGCCTTTTTAAAGGCACCTTAACCTTACCGGGCATTGCCGGCATGATTCTAATTTTGGGAATGGCTGTTGATGCCAATGTTTTGATATTTGAAAGGATAAGAGAAGAGTTGAAACTAGATAAGCCTTTAAGCATAGCCATAAAGAATGGTTTTAACCGGGCTAAGCGCACTATTTTTGATGCTAATATCACTACGCTTATTGCGGCGGTTTTCCTTTTTATTTACGGAACAGGACCGATAAAAGGATTTGCCACTACGCTTTCTTTGGGTATTATTGCCAGTATATTTACGGCTGTGTTTGTGGGAAGAACGATTTTTTCTCTACTTTTGGATTCAGGATTAAAGAAATTTTCTATGCTTTCTGTGATATCTTCTCCCAAAATCAATTTTGTAAAAATGCGGGGGGTTTGCCTGGCCATTTCTGCTGTTTGTGTTTTTATAGGTTTGTTCAATTTCTATTCTAAGGGTGAGGAAGTATATGGGATAGATTTTAAAGGAGGGCAAGTTTTAGAATATAAAATAACTCCTTCTCCAAATATAGAGGAGCTGCGTAATACCTTAAAGAGAGATAATTTTGGCGATGTAATTATCCAGGAATTTAGAGATATAGAAGGCGGAATTATCATAAAGAGCAAACATGATATTGCTTCCGCCGTAGAAAAAACTTTAAAAAATAAGTTCGATACAGTAGAAGAACTTAAGGTGACAACAATCGGCCCGGCAGTTGGAAAGATTTTAAAAAAGAAGGCTTATCTGGCAATAGCACTTTCACTTTTAGGGATACTTATTTACATAGGTGTGAGATTCCACCATTTTGATTTTGCTTTTGCCGCAGTGGTTGCCCTTATCCATGATGTACTTATAAGCCTAGGTATTCTTTGCTTTGCAGGATTTGAAGTAAATCTTTTGACAGTAACCGCACTTTTGACCATTGCCGGTTATTCAATAAATGACACGATAGTTATTTATGACCGGATAAGAGAAGTTTCTCCGCGTATGAATAAAGCTTCACTGCAGGAAATAATAAATGTTGCCATAAACAGCACGCTTTCCCGGACTATAATCACATCTGTGACTACACTTGTAGTGGTTGCTTCTATCTTTTTTTTAGGAGGAGAAGCCTTAAGGGGATTTTCTTTTACGCTTCTAGTAGGTATTATTGCCGGAACATATTCCTCGATATTCATCGCTTCTCCTTTAGTCCTTCTTTTGCGAAAATCCCGTGTTTGATACTTTCAAAATCTACACTCATAAAGAAGTAAAGTTAGAAGATACCCTGGATAGGATTACGTCTTTGGGCTATCGTCGAGCTGATGAGACCGCTGAAGAAGGGGATTTTTCTCTCCGAGGGGATACTTTGGAGATTTTCCCGGTAAATTTCAATTTTCCTTTAAGGATAGAATGGGAATTCGAAACTGTCAAAAAGATATACAGCTTTGATAAAACTCTTAACAAGAAGATAATCGATTACGATTTGCTTATTATTATACCTTATGATAAAAACGCTAGGCGTTATTCATCGGAAGACCTACCTCTGGATGTGGTCTTACGGATAGAAAAAGGAGATTACGTAGTACATAGCCGTTATGGGGTGGGCAGATTTTTAGGGGTGAAAAAGTTAAGAGCAAAAGGAAAAGAAGGCTATTATTTTGAGATAGAGTATGCTAATAGCGACAAGCTCTATGTTGCCAAGGAAGAAGCGCATCTTGTTCAGAAATATGCTAATTTTAGCGCAAAAAGACCCCGCTTATCACGCCTGGGGTCAAAAGAATGGACTAAGATAAAAGAAAGGGTAGAGCAAGGCATTAGAGCCTTTGCTCTCGAGATTTTAAGAATGCAAGCCCAAAGAAAAATAATAGGCGGGTTTAAATATTCGAAAGACGGCCAGTGGCAGAGGAAATTTGAAGAGAGTTTCCTCTATGAGGAGACAGATGACCAGCTTAAAGCTATCCGGGATGTTAAGAATGATATGGAATATTCCGGCTGCATGGATAGGATTATTTGCGGAGACGTTGGGTATGGTAAAACTGAAGTAGCAATGCGGGCCGCATTTAAATGCGTGGTAAACCATAAACAAGTTGCGTTTTTGGTGCCGACTACGATTCTCGCCTACCAGCACTATGCAAATTTATCAAAAAGACTTGAAAATTTCCCTTTTTATGTGGAAATGCTTTCACGTTTTCGCAGGCCCGCAGAACAAAAAGAAATTTTAAAAAAATTAAAGGAAGGAAAAGTCGATATTATAGTGGGGACACATCGCCTTTTATCCGGAGATGTTAATTTCAAGGATTTAGGACTATTGATTATTGATGAAGAACAGAGGTTCGGTGTTGTGCATAAGGAAAAAATAAAAAAATTTAAAGTAGGTATAGATATTTTATCTTTGTCAGCTACTCCTATACCGCGTACACTTTATATGAGTTTAATCGGGATGAAAGCAATATCCGTAATAAGGACACCTCCGAAGCAGCGTCAGGCCATTAAAACTAAAATTATGCAATTTGACAGTAGTATTTTAGGTCAGGCAATCACAAGAGAGCTAGATAGGGGAGGGCAAGTTTTTTTTATTCATAATCGTATAGAGACTATCGGCAGGATAGGTCAGTGGTTAAAAAAAATTTTACCGCAAGGAGTTGAAATAGGAATTATACACGGCCGGCTGGCAACTCAGGATATGGAAAAAGTTATGCTTGATTTTATTAATAAAAGAATTCGCTGCTTGCTTTCAACGGCTATTGTTGAATCAGGAATAGATATACCGGCAGCCAATACTATAATTATCGATAATGCCCATAGGTTTGGGTTAGCGGATTTACATCAATTAAGAGGAAGGGTGGGCAGGCTCAACGTGCAGGCATTTGCTTATCTGTTAGTTCCGGATTTAGAAAAAGTTTCTTCGGATGTGAGAAACCGTTTGCGGATGATTGAAGAATTTTCGCACTTAGGAGCAGGCTTTGAGGTGGCAATGAGTGATTTAGAGCTAAGAGGCGCAGGAAATATCCTAGGTAAAGAGCAGCATGGTTTTATCTGGATGGTTGGTTTCGATTTGTATTGCCGACTTCTTAAAAAAGAGATAGAATATCTGCGACAAACCTTTAAAATAGAATCCGGCTAATAAATCTCTCAATTAAATTAGGGACACATCCTATTTTTAGGACTGAAAGTGGAGCGGTTTTATAGTTATATATTCTGCGAATTTGATATCTGGTAATTTTCCAATCTTAAAAATATGATGCGCCCCTATTAAAGAGGTATAGCAAGATGGAGAAATCGAAAAACACAAAAGTAAAGTATATTTTCCGGCGTGATAGAATTATCATTTTAGGCTTCCGGCTTTTTAGAAGGCTGGCAGTTTTAAATTTTTGTTTTGCTACTCTAATTTTTATCGAGACCGGACAGGCTGAAGATATAGCCAGAATCGTTGTTACGGTAAATGATCAGGTTATCACTAATCGTGATTTAGATGACTATTGTAAAATTCTAGAAGTCATTCCGGTTGATGAACGGGGAAAACTTTCTTGCCGGAATGAAGAGTATAAGAGGGCGGCGCTATCGCGATTGATAGAAGATAAACTTATTCTTGATGAGGCAAAGAGAGAAGAAATCCGCATTCCTCATTCTTGGATAGATGATAAGCTTAATAATATGATTTCTGTTTATCCATCACGCGAAGATTTTGAAAAATCTTTATTGAAGAGGGATTTAACTGTTACCAGAGTGAAAGAAAAAATTAAGGAGCAATACCTTACGCGGACAGTTATTGACAGATATGTTAAGTCATTTATCGGCGTATCTCCGCAGGCGATAAGCAGTTACTACCTTACCAATAGAGAAAAATTCTATTCTTCGGCAAAGTATATTTTTTATATAGCAAAATCGAAGCAAAAAGATGACTTAGAAAAAATTGCCTACTTGATTAAAGAAAAAGGTATTGTTAGAGTTCAGGAGTCCTACCGAAGTATTTTATCGAAAATCGAATCCACCGATAGTGAATTAAGGGAAGAAATAAGTAAAATTTTTAAGGGCTTAGCTGTTGGTGGATACAAGATAGAAAAATCCGGAGGCATATATTATCTGATATATTTGGAGGAATTATTTCCTCCGAGACAGCTTACTTTGAGTGAGGCAAAAGAACAGGTGTATTCACACTTATGGACAGAGGAATTCAGAAAGAGGTTCAATGAGTGGGTGGAGGAGTTAAAGAAAAAGGCAGTGATAAAAGTCTATTATGAATAGGAAAAATATTATTATCACATCAGGCGACCCGTCCGGCTGCGGCCCGATAATCATTTTAAAAGCAATTGAGCAGTTCCATCCGAAAAATATCAATTTTTTTGTGGTAGGTGATAAAGCTGTTTTTGAAAAGTTAGGGGATTATAAAAAACTAAAACACCAAATTAATTTGATTGATGCCGATACCAGGGGCATTAAAAGGTTGAAAAAGGGCCGGGTTTCAAAGCTAGGAGGGTATGCCGGCTTAAATTACCTTAAACGCGCCTTGAAGATAATGGAAGAAAAGAATATAAAACACTTGGTTACAGCCCCTTTATCTAAAGAAGCCTCACGGCTTGTGTGCAAGGATTTTATCGGCCATACCGAATACTTGGCTAGTTATTTTAAAGTCAGAAGAGTAGCCATGATGATGACATCGAATTCAATAAAAACAATACTGCTAACTCGGCATATACCTTTACGCAAGGTACCTTCTGCTTTATGCAAAGAAGAAATTAATAATACTGTTTCTTTGGTGTATTCTTCGTTAAAGAGACAATTTAAAATTAAAAATCCCAAAATTGTTTTAGCTTCTGTAAATCCTCATGCCGGAGTAAATACTTTTCTCGAGCGAGAAGAGAAAAAGCTCCTAGAGGCTACTCTTGAATTCAGAAAGAATATTTATGGCCCCTATCCCGCCGATACGCTATTCACCAAAGAAAATTTAAAAAAATATAACTGTATTATTTGTGCTTATCACGATCAGGCTATGATTCCATTTAAATTACTAGCTTTGCGCCGGGGGGTAAATCTCACCTTAGGCCTGCCTATCATAAGGACTTCTCCTGCTCACGGAGTAGCCTATGATGCAATGAAGAAAGGCAATGCGCCTTTTCATTCATCCATGCTGGCAGCAATAAAACTAGCTTTACAGTTATCTCCATGAGACAAAAACGCTCTTTAGGCCAGGTATTTTTAAAAGACAAGAAATACATAGCAAAAATTTTAGATTCTCTTGATATTAGCGGAAAAAATGTTTTAGAGATTGGGCCGGGCCAAGGAGAAATAAGCGCTGCGATATCTGAGAAGGCAAAGTTCCTTTGGTGTGTTGAAATTGATTGCCGTTTTTACAATTATTTGGAAAATAAATTTCGTCAAAAATCCAATGTCAAAATAATTAACAATGATATCCTAAAATTTCCCTTTTCGCAAATAGCAAAAAAAACAGTTGTCTTCGGCAATGTTCCTTACCATATAAGCAGCCGTCTCATAAAATATCTTATTGAGAATAGAAAATTTATTGACAAGATTTATCTTACTTTCCAGAAAGAGTTTGCCCAGAAACTACTAGCTCAACCTTCCAGCAAACAATATAATTTTATAAGCTGCTATACCCAGTATTACGTAAAGATAAAAAAACTTTTTGACATTCCGGCAGTTTCATTTCAGCCAGTTCCCAAAATTGACTCATCTTTTATTAGGATAGATTTCTATCGCAATGGGCCTCATAAAGCAAAAAATGAAGAGTTTCTTTTTAAGATTATCCACAAAGCATTTTCTAACCGCAGAAAAAAAGTCATCAATTCTTTATCAGTACCCGTTGATATTTTGTCGAAGTTTAAAATAAATCGCGATTTAAGAGCCCAAGATTTGTCTTTAGAACAATACATTTTACTAGCTAATGAGCTTTACCCCACCTATTCTTTTTGATATAATTTCTTAGTTACTTTAATCTGTCTCAAAGGCGTCGAAAAAGCTATCTGGCGAGTATAATGATGAGGAGGACTGCATGGCAAATAACTCTTTAGCGCATCACCGGCCGCAGTGGAAAACTCATATTGGCTTTGTCCTGGCAGCAGTCGGTTCAGCTATAGGCTTGGGAAATATCTGGCGTTTTTCTTACCTTTGTTATAAAAACGGGGGGGGAGCTTTTCTTGTTCCTTACCTGATAGCTCTTTTTGTAGTCGGGATTCCTCTAATGATTCTAGAAATCGGCTTAGGTCATAAGATGCGGGGTTCTGCGCCGGCTAGTTTTGCCAGCATATCAAAGAGGTGGGAGTGGCTCGGCTGGTGGCAAATAATATTTGTTATGTTTGGGATAGTTCTTTATTACTCAGTGATTATTTCCTGGTGCCTGAGTTTCTTTTTTCTTTCTTTTAATTTAGGTTGGACTCAAGATACCAATACTTTCTTTTTTCAAAAATTTCTTATGGTAAGTAAGGGCCCGTTTAGTATAGGCGACCTGAGGACTCCTATTGTTTTTTCGCTTTTACTGGTCTGGCTTTTTAATTGGGTTATTGTATTTAATGGGGTTCAAAAAGGCCTTGAGAGGGCTAATAAGATTTTCATGCCCCTTTTATTTGCCTTAATTGCAGTAATAGTTTTTTGGAGTTTGAGGTTACCGGGGGCAAAAGAAGGCATACTCCTCTATTTAAAGCCCGATTTTAGCCGTCTTTCTGACGTTAAAGTCTGGATGGATGCTTTCAGCCAGATATTTTTTACTTTAAGTTTAGGTTTTGGCATAATGATTGCTTACGCATCTTATCTTCCTAAAAAAAGCTCAATCGTAAGAGATTCGCTCACGATTAGCGGGATAAACTGCTTATTTTCTTTATTTGCCGGCCTGGGTGTGTTTGCTGTTTTAGGCTATATGGCAAAGACTACCGGGCAGCCAATAAATAAGGTTGTAACTGAGTCCATAGGTTTAGCCTTTGTAGCTTTCCCCAAAGCAATAAGCCTTCTACCGGCATTTTCAAAGTTTTTCGGGGCTTTATTTTTTGGGAGTCTGGTCATCGCCGGATTATCTTCCTCGATATCAATAATTGAGGCTTTTACTTCAGGTATAGTTGATAAGTTTCATTATTCACGAAAGGCAGTAGTTTCTGTTCTGTCAATTTTCGGTTTTGTGGGGGGGATGATTTTTGCGACTCAATCCGGACTGTACTGGCTAGATATAGTTGACCATTTTCTTACCCAGTATGGCCTGGTTATTGCGGCAATTCTTGAATGTTTTCTGGTTGGCTGGATTTACAAAGCGTCTAAATTAAGAGAACACATAAATCGATACAGTGTTGGGAAGTTAAAAGGGTGGTGGTGTCTTTGTATAAAGGTAATAGCGCCTCTAGTATTGGTTATGATTCTTGCATCTTCGTTGATAAATGAATTCTCAAAGCCTTATGGCGGGTATTCAAGGCTGGCAATAATTTTAATCGGCAGAGACTGGCTTATTTACACTTTGTTTTTTGCGCTTTTAGTTGCTTCTTATCCTTGGCGAATAGAGCCTAAAGAGAGAATGCTTACCTAAATAACTTTTTGGAAAATATGAATTCTATACAAAAAAGAAATTCTTTTATAGCCCTAGTTTTAATTGTTTGCTTTGCGGGTTTAACCCTATATTCTTCTGTTAGATTAGCCAATATTCACCGCAGAATAAAATTATTTAACGATTTAGAAAAAAAGATAAATCTCGAATTCGCGAATCTCGACATAAATCTTTCTTTTTTTATAAAAGATTTAAAGTTTCCGGGGTTAGATATATCATATCGTTCCCAGGAGCGCTTCCCCGGAGCAAGTCTAATAAAATTGCCTATACTGGCAGTTGTTTTTGAAGCAGTGGCTGATAAAAAAATTTCCCTGGATAATAAAGTGATTATAAAAAAAAGGGATATTTTCGGTGGTTCCGGAGAGCTTAAAAGCAGGGAATTACCTTGTGAAGTAAGCATAAAAGAACTCTTGAAACTCATGATTTCTGCAAGTGATAATACAGCTACAAATAAGATAGTAAGTATTTTGAGCTTTAAATACATAAATGCTAAATTTAAAGAATTAGGCTTAAACAACACTATCTTGGCAAGAAGGATGATGGATTTTAAAAAACGGAGGAAAGGAATTGAAAATTATATAAGTAGCTACGATATCGTTTTGGTTTTAGAGAAAATTTACAAGAAGAAGCTCGTTAATGAAGAACTATCTAACTTGGCACTTTCTTTTTTAACAAGGCAGAAGGTTAATGACCGCATACCGCTTTATTTACCGAAGGAAGTATCAGTCGCTCACAAAACCGGGTTAGAACGCGGGGTTGTTCATGATGCCGGTATTGTTTTTACGCCTAAATCTGACTATATAATTTGTGTTTTAGTCAAAGATGCAAAAAGCTATAAGCAGGCAAAAAAAATCATTGCTCAAGTCTCGTTGTTGACATATAATTTATATCAATAGATTAGATTATTTTGTTGTATTAGATATTCTCGATGTTTGTAGCCAGCAATTTTTTATTTTCTCTAGCGAAAATTTTACATATCATTTTCACTGTTTTTTATTGGCTCATTCTAATCAGGGCCTTAATAAGCTGGGTGAACCCCGACCCTTCTAACGCAATAGTGCGTTTTCTGTTTGTTGTTACAGAACCGGTTCTTTATCCTATAAGAAAGCTGTTTTTATCGCGTTTTCATATAGGAGTTGATATTTCACCCATAATCGCGTTTCTGATAATTAAGTTTTTAGGTTATTTTGTGGTTAGCAGCCTACTTGAAGCAGCCGATAGGTTGAGGTAATAATGACAATAGTAGCAGCAATTATCCCGGTAATAATAATAGTTGTTATTTTCTTTTTTATTGTACGAGTGGCAACGGTAGTTTTAAAACTAACCGGTATAGATGCTCAAACAGCTCGTTTTCAGGCCATCTCAGCTTTTACAGGTACTGGTTTTACCACTAAGGAAGCCGAAACTATTTTAGAGGATAAAATCAGGAGAAAGACTATAGTTGTCCTTATGATTTTAGGTAAGGTAGGTATAGTTTCTGTAATCACTACTTTATTCCTTTCTTTTGGTAAAGACAATCTAAGTGCTGATTTGTATAAAGCGGTAGTCATATTAGCTATTATTTTTATCCTTCATAAGATCACTTCTTTGAAAGGGTTTTCAATAGCTTTGAATAAGTTTATCGAGAAGAGAATAGTAGCGAGGGGTATTATAAAACAAAAAGTTCTGGAAGAGCTTTTTCATCTTCCTAAAGGATACGGTTTGGCTCAGCTTACAATTACTCGCCGGAGCAAAGAAAACGGTCGCAGTCTGGCAGAGGCAGGATTTAGCGGTAAGGATATTTTAGTTTTATCAATCGCGAGAAAGGATAAAATGATTTCTTTCCCTCATGCCGGCGATATCATCAAGGAAGGTGACAGGCTACTGTGTTATGGACTTATAGAGAATATTAAATTATACGCGCCTTAAATGGAAGCCGTTAATTTGCGAAGAAGTTGAGCAAAAATCAGAATTGAGTAATATACTTAAAAGATAAGGAGAAAATACCATGCTGGTTTCAAATTATTTGAAAGAAAATTTTTGTATTATGGATTTAAAATCCTCGGACAAAGCTGGTGCCATCAAGGAAATTGCCGAGAGTTTATCTTCGACAGATAAACTCTTGAATAAAGAAGAATTTATCCAGGATGTTTTAGAGCGGGAAAACCTTGGCTCGACCGGTATCGGCAGCAATGTTGCTATTCCTCATGCAAGAACCACTGCCGTTAAGGGCTTCGTTGTTGGTTTTGGCAGATCAAAATCAGGAATTGATTTTAAATCCTTGGATGGAGAGAAAGTAAATCTTATTTTTCTTATGGGGGCTGATCCCGGTGAGTTGAACCTTTACCTGAGAATTCTAGCGGAGTTATCTAAATTACTCATGAATAGTTCGTTTCGGCAGGCTCTTTTGGCCGATAATACCGCGCGGGAGGTAATTGATACAATAAGAAAGTTTGAGAAAGGCTAGATTTTTAGATTTTAAAACAATGAAGGTAATCGAAGCTACGGTAACAGATATAATTACTGTTAAGCGTTCCTCATCTTTGAGGAGTGTCCTAAACAAGTTTAAGAATTTTCATATCCACCCGTTAATTCCGGTCGTTGATGATCAAAATTGCCTTATCGGTATTGTTTATCCGGAAAATTTGCTGGATTTACTTCGGCCTCAACACGCCAAGCTTTTCAGAAATATTCCTTTTCTGGATATAGATGAAGACACCTTTGATTTAGATTCTGTGCCTTTAATGGGTGAGCTGATAATTGTTGACGATATTATGACCACTAATTTCATTACTATTATGGCAGATGATTCTCTCCAGGAAGCTTATAAATCTATGCGTTTGCATAAGAAAGAACAGCTGGCAGTTGTGGATAGCGAAGGTAAAATTGTAGGAACCTTAGGGATTTTTGATATAATCTGGAAAATGTTTAAAGAAAAAGAAATTGTCTAATTGCATTCTCAATGATAAACAATCCAATTTTGAGCTTAGCCATAATTTTCATACTAAGCTTTTTTTTTGCTCGTTTGGCAAAAAAATTGAAAATCCCTACCATCACTGCCTATGTAGTTTTGGGAATTCTGCTTTCGCCTAGCCTGCTTAATTTAATTTCAGATTCTTTTCTCTCTAAAACAGATTTTTTTTCCAATATTGTTCTTGGAATGATTGCTTTTGCTTTGGGTGAAAGCTTTTCTTTAGGTGTCTTGCGGCGGGTAGGAAGGCTGGTCGTTGCTATTTCTATAAGCGCTTCTTTATTTCCTTGGCTGCTGGTAACGCTTGCTACTTGGTTGATTTTTAATAAACCCTTCTATATAGCTTTAGTGTTTGGAGCAATTGCCGCTGCGACTGCACCGGCGGCAGTGGTTATGGTGACTCAGGAGTATAAAAGTAAGGGCGAATTCACGGATACCCTCTTGGGTGTTGTGGCTATAGATGATGCTTGGGCTTTGGTTATATTTGGTTTGTCACTCTCCTTAGCAAATTCATTTGTGCACGGAGGATATGACTTTTTTAGTATTACCCGCGATTTATTAAAAACCGTTATCGAGATAGGCGGTTCTTTTCTCTCAGGAGCATTGATAGCGATAATATTTAATAAACTTTCTCGTTTTATTAACACCATGAAAGAACGGCTGATTTATACTTTGGGTTTTTTGTTTTTAGTCATAGGCCTGGCAATTTCTTTTAACTTTTCTATCTTATTGTCCTGTATGTTTTTTGGAGCAGTTTTATCAAATACGAATCAAAAAAGTTTTCAGTTTTTTGATGCTCTTCGAGAGATAGATACTCCTTTGTATTTGATTTTTTTTGTATTGGCAGGGGCAAGTTTAAAAATCAGTGTTTTAAGCACAGCTATGGCTCTTACAGCCGGTTTTATAATTTTTAGGACAATAGGTAAAGTGGCAGGGTCTTATCTGGGGGCAAAAATAGTAGATGCTTCTTCAGCAATAAAGAAATACATGGGTTTGGCTTTAATCCCGCAGGCAGGGGTAGCCTTAGCTTGTGCTTTAATTGCAAAACATTCTATTGGCGGATTCTGGGGAGATAAGATTCTTGCAGTTACTGTTGCTAGCACTGTCATTTTTGAACTCATCGGGCCGGGCCTTACAAAATTTTCCCTAGGCAAAGCCGGGGAGATAAATGAATAAACCTAAATCAGCTGTAAGCTTTAAGCTATAAGTTATAAGCTGTAAGCCGTAAGTTATAAGCTATAAGCTTTTAGCTATTATAAGGAGATGATATGGATATTTTTGAGGCGATAAAAAAAAGAAGAAGTGTGCGTGATTATTTAGAGAAGGAAATTGATGATAAGATTATTAATATTATCCTGGAAGCGGCACGCGAGGCTCCTTCAGCATCGAATCGTCAGGAGTGGAGATTCGTAATAGTGAGGGATAAAATAACCAAAGATAAGCTTTGTGAAGCTGCCAAGAATCAGACATTCATGAAGAAAGCTTCGGCAATTATCGCTTGTTGTGCTCAAACCGACAATCATGTAATGACTTGTGGGCAAGCCTGTTACCCCATAGATGTCGCTATTGCCATTGACCACATGAGTTTAGCGGCAGTAGAATTAGGATTAGGGACTTGCTGGATAGGTGCGTTTTATGAGGATAAAGTAAAGAAAATCCTCGGTATCCCTGAAAATATAAGAGTTGTTGAGCTCCTTGTCTTAGGGTTTCCCCGTAACAAACCCACGCATCCAAAAAACCGATTGCCCTTTGAAAAAATAGTTTTTTTCGATAAATGGGGCAACTCTAAATAACCTTTACCAAAATACCTTAAAAGCTGTAAGTCGTAAGAGGTAAATTCTAAGTTATAAGATGTAAGAAAGATTAGAACTATGCTTACAGCCTAAAGCTTATAACTGGTAAATGCGCTTTTTTGGTTTTGTTTTTCTCATCTGCAATGGTATAATCAAAAAGTAGTTTCTGCTAAGTAATTTATTATTAGGTCTTATGCTTAGGCATAACTTTCCTATGTGGGGCAATAGCAGGTAGATCTTGCCATTAAGCAATACGGTCTTTTTCGAGCCTTTATCAGCTAAACCGATAGCATTATGACCAAAAGATTAGTGAAGAATGTCGAAGATTTGATTACTGAGAAGAAGTATGCCGAGATAAAGAAGGTACTGCCTTTGCATCCCGAGGATATTGCCGCTCTTATTAGTAAGCTTTCAATACCATCTCATAAGCTTTTTGTTTTTAGGCTGGTTTCTTACGAAAAGGCAGTGGATGTTTTTGAGCATCTGCCAACTGAAGAAGAGGAGAAAATGCTTAACACTTTAAGCGGCCAGGAGATAAGAGACATCTTGAATGAAATGTCTCCTGATGACAGGACGGAATTATTTGAGGAGATGCCTGCAGAATTAGTCAAAAAGTTTATAAACTTGCTTTCTCCTCAGGAGCGGACTATTGCCCTAGAAATACTTAATTACCCGCAAGATTCAGTAGGGCGCTTGATCACTCCGGATTTTGTTCAATTGTATGAGACCATGAATGTTGGAGAGGCTCTTTCACACATAAGAAATGTAGGTATAAAGAAGGAGACTGTATATCATAGCTATGTTTTAGATAGCCAAAAGCGTCTTATCGGTATTGTTTCTTTGAAAAAGCTTGTTTTGGCTGTTCCTGAGACTAAGATTTCCGAGATTGTGTTTAAGGATGTAACAAAAGTCACGGCTTTTACAGATAAAGAAGAAGCGGCGAACATATTTAAACGTTACGATCTTTTAGTTTTACCAGTTGTGGATCATAATAATAAATTGCTGGGTATTGTAACTTTTGATGATTTAGTAGATGTTTTAGAAGAAGAGGCTACTGAAGACTTTGAAAGAATAGCGGCTGTTGTTCCGGTTGAGAAACCTTATATGGAGGCTCGATTTTCTGAATTGATCTGGAAAAGGAGTTTTTGGCTGGTTGTTTTAGTCATTTTAGGGTCAGCATCAAGCGTGATTATGAAAAATTACGGAGGAGTTCTCCAGAAATGGATAGCTTTGAGTTTTTATTTACCTATACTTATCGCTGCCGGAGGCAACGCCGGCATGCAGTCAGCCATGATGGTTGTTAGAGGGTTGACCACGGGAGAAATAGGGGTGCGGGATTTTTTTAAAGTTGTAGCCAGAGAGGCGTTTCTCGGGTTAGCAATAGGTTTTATTCTTGCCCTGGTGGGTTTGATACGAGTTTTTTTTCAAGAAGGAGGAGATTGGATTTTTAGTATTTCAGTTGGAGTTGCCATAGGAATTACGGTTATGTTCGCTGCTGTTTTTGGCGGGGCTCTGCCTATAATATTTAAAAAGCTGAAACTGGATCCGGCTCTTATGAGTGGGCCTCTGATTACAACTATTGTTGATATAGGAGGAGTGTTTATTTATTTTGAGATAGCGTCTTTTATGTTGGGATTATGGAAAAAATAGTTATCAGCCGGAAAAATATTTTTGCCTTTTGTCTGATGCTTGTAACCTGGGGACTATTGGCAACCGGCTGTGCCACTATTCCTTCTTATGTTGGCGGTGCGGTAACTTTTTCTCCCTCTGATTATGTTGGTGTAGAAAGCTTTTGTAAAAAACATGGTTTTCAATATAGTTTCGATACTATTGATGATTTAATAAGGCTATATTCTTCCGATAAAGAAATAAAGATATTATTGAATTCCTTTGTCGGGGCGATTAATGGTTCCATATTTTACTTAAAAGTTCCCCCGGTTTATCGCAAGGGAAAGATTCTTATTCCCCGGCAATTAGATAAATTTGTTTCTTCCAGGACCCTCAGCTCTTTTCGGCCTACGTTTGTAATAAAGACTATCGTAATTGATCCTGGCCATGGCGGAAGAGACCCCGGAGCAATTTCGCCCCGAGGATTAGAGGAAAAAACAATAAATTTAATGGTGGCAAAGTATCTTAAAGAAGAATTAGAGGGACGAGGGTTTAAGGTTATCTTAACTCGCTTGAGGGACGTGTTTATTTCTTTAGATGAGCGTGTAAGGATAGCAAGAAGACATCATGCTGATTTTTTCATTAGTCTGCATTCCAATTCTAACCGCTCGCGCAATGTAGATGGTGTAGAGATATACCATCTACCTGCCTCTAGGCTTAATAGCCGCGAAAGGGCCTTAAGGTTAGCTAAGAGCGAAGATTTTTCCGGTAGAGAACTACCGACAAATGTTAAGGCTATACTTTGGGATCTTATTATCAGTAAGAATTATGCTTTTTCTGTAGAGATGTCAAACATTATGTACTTTACTTTCAAAAATTTAGGCTTTAATGTGCGGCCGCCCAAGAAAGCGTCTTTTCATGTCTTAAGGTTGGCATATGTTCCTTCTATCCTGGTTGAGATGGGATATCTGAGCAATGCTTACGAAGAGAAAGCCTTGCGAAAGAAATATTACCAGAGGCAGATAGCTCAGGCAGTTTCTTTGGCCATAAGTTCGTTAAACAAACGCTACGCCAAAGGCCGCAAGACCAGATACGCCAATCTTAACTGGTAATTTGCTCGCTACAAGCGAGTCAGCAGTTTAAAAGCAGATTTTAAGAAAGAGATGAAAAGTAGACCTATCGGTATTTTCGATTCCGGAGTCGGCGGCTTAACGGTTTTACGGCAGATACAAAATATTATTCCCCGTGAGGATATAATTTATTTTGGCGATACGGCACGAGTTCCTTATGGGAATAAGTCCAAGCAGACAGTTATTAAATTTAGCGCTGAAAATGCGCATTTTTTAGCAAAGAGAAAGGTAAAAATGATTATTGTTGCCTGCAATACGTCATCTTCATTGTCGTTAGAGCATCTAAGAGGTGTTTTTGATATTCCTATAGTGGGTGTTATTGAGGCTGGTGTTAGTATGGCTTTGCAGGTGTCCCACAGCATGAGGATTGGGGTAATCGGCACAAAATCAACAATTGCCAGCGAAAGTTATCAAAAAGAAATTCGAAAAATGAACAGAAGCGCAAAGTTATATTCTTCTAGCTGCCCTCTTTTCGTGCCCTTGGTTGAAGAAGGTATATTGCACGGCAAAGTAGTAAACGAAGTTATAAGGATGTATTTAAGGGATTTTAAAACCAGAAAAATAGATACTCTTATTTTAGGCTGCACCCATTATCCTTTGCTCAAACCTGAAATTGCCGATTATCTTAAAGGTATAACTATTGTTGATTCAGCAAACGCAGTTGCTCAATATACCAAAAGTATTCTTACCGAACAGAGATTGCTCAATGATCAAAAAGAACAAGGCAGGGAAGAATTTTATGTGAGTGATGAGCCGGAAGGTTTCAAGAGGTTAGCAAAGCTTTTTTTGAAAAGAAAAATACCTAACCCTGAACTTACAAATGCATAAGATACAAATAACTGTTTATTTTAGCGCCGCACATTTTTTACGCGGATATAAGGGTAAATGCGAGAATCTGCACGGACATAACTGGAAAGTCGAAGTTATGATTTCGCGTTCTTCACTTGATTCTCTAGGTATGGTTATCGATTTCGGAGATTTAAAAAAAGAAGTTAAGGGGATGCTTGATGAATTAGATCATCACAATATTAATGATTTGGATTATTTTTCCGCTCAAGGCGGAAAGGGTCATAATCCCAGTTCAGAAAACATTGCAAAGTATGTATTTCGCGAACTAAAAAAAGAAATTGCAAGCAGAAATTGCAAATTAGAGGAAGTAAGAGTTTGGGAGACTGAAAACTCATGCGCGGTATATCAAGAATAAAAAAAGGTGTTATTCTCCTTTCGGGAGGAATAGATTCGGCAACAACTCTTTATTTTGCTAAAAAAAAAGGTTATCGCCTCACAGCGCTTATTTTTGACTATAGCCAGAGGCATAAAAAGGAGATTGAATGCGCAAAAAAGATTGCCCGGATTAATAAAATAAAGTATTATATTGAAAAGATAAATTTATCCTGGGCAAAGTCAAGCCTGACAAATAAAAAGATAGGAGTCCCTTTAAGGCGCAACTTAAATAAAAAAGAGATACCACCTACCTATGTTTCCGGCAGAAACATAATTTTTTTGAGTTACGCATTTTCTCTAGCCGAGAGCATTAAAGCTGATAAGATATTCATCGGTGCCCATATCCAAGATTATTCCGGTTATCCTGACTGTCGTCCGGAGTTTATTTATGCTTTCCAGCAGGCGGCAAATCGCGGGTTAAAGAAAAAAGGGATTAAGATAGTTGCCCCTTTGATTGATAAGACCAAAAAAGACATCATTCGTTTAGGGGTAAACTTTAAAGTGCCTTTCCGATATACTTGGTCATGTTATAAGGGGGCAGCTGCACCTTGCGAGAAGTGCGATAGCTGTCGTTTCAGGATAGAAGCCTTCAACAAGTTGGGCATGGTTGATCCTATCCTTAGCTGAAAAAAGCAAGAAGGTCATTACGAGGCCAGGAAGGCAATTATGGAAATTTTAAAAGGTAAAATAGCCGAGGTCTTTAAAAGCATTCAGGGTGAAGGAATATATCAGGGAGTAAGTCAAGTATTTGTACGCTTTTTTGGCTGCAACTTAAAATGTAAATTTTGTGATACGAAGTTAGATAAATATCTCTTCTTAGGTTTAGAAGAGCTGCTGGATAAAATTAATACTTATAGAGATTATCATTCAATTTCTATAACCGGCGGAGAACCGTTGTTAGAGATTAATTTTTTAAAGGTATTAACTAAAAAGTTAAAAGAAGAAGGCAGAATTATTTACCTTGAGACCAACGGAATTTTGCCGCGTAGTCTATCAGAAATTATTGACTATATCGATATAGTTTCGATGGATTTTAAGTTGCCCTCCTCCAGCGGAGAAAAGGAATTTTGGTTTCAGCATAGAGAATTTCTAAAAGTAGCCGTAAGGAAGGACGTATTTGTTAAGGCCGTAATAAGCGAAAAGACCCTTGTTGAAGACATACGCATAGCCATGGCTATAATTAAGGAAACGGACGCAAATTTACCTTTTGTTTTGCAGCCGCAAAATCCTTTAGAAGATATATTGCAGGAAAGAATAGAATATTTTGAAAAACTGTGCCTAGAGGACAATATCAATGTAAAAGTTATTCCTCAATTACATAAAAAACTAAGTATTAAATGAATAAGAAGTTGATGCAGAATGCGCTGGAAAATATAGTAAAAGAAGCGAGTTTTTCTTTGCGAAAAGATGTAAGTAAATTATTACGACAGGCTTACTCTCGAGAGAAGAATAAACGAGCGAAGAAAGCGCTGGCCTGGATTTTGGATAATGCAAAAATTGCCAAGAAAGAAAGTCTGGCAATTTGCCAGGATACAGGGCTGCCGGTTATTTTTGTTGAAGCCGGAAAGGATGTAACTATTAATTCTTCTTTAGTAGATACAATCAAAAAGGGAGTAGAAATAGGGTATCGAAAGAATTATCTACGGCCATCGATTGTTGATCCTTTGCGAAGGGGTAAATCTTTTTATAAGGGCGCTATTTGCCATCTAGATTTTTCACCGAATATAAAGGGATTGAAAGTAACTATTCTCCCTAAAGGTTTTGGCAGCGAGAATAAATCCCAGCTTAAGATGTTTAATCCCACAACTAGTCTAGAGAAAATTGAAGAGTTTGTGGTTGAGACTGTAAAAAAAGCCGGGCCTGAAGGCTGTCCTCCTTTTGTGGTGGGTGTGGGTATTGGAGGAACATCGGACTATGCACTTTTGTTAGCAAAGAAAGCCTTATTAGAAAAAATAGATAGACCCAATCCTGATAAATTTTTAAATAGTCTTGAAAAGAAATTACTCAAGAAAATAAATTTGTTAAAAATAGGCCCTATGGGTTTGGGCGGAAACTCAACCGCGTTAGCAGTTAAGATTAAAAAAGCGCCTACGCATATCGCCGGTTTGCCGGTAGGCGTAAATATAAGCTGTCATGCTCTGCGCAGCGCCACGGTAGCCTTGAAGAGTTAAGGGCTCAGAAGTGAGCAGGGAAATGAAATAATTGATCAAAAAGATAAAGCAATGCATGATTTCAGTACAAAAAAAAAGCTTATTATGATTATGGGAGTTCAACGTTCAGGCAGTACAGCGCTTCTACGTTCTTTTGCTAAAAACTGCAAATTAGTAACGCTTGATGAGGGTATGGATACTCCAGTTTTTCAAGGGTTCAATCTTAGGCCCGAGTCAGAAATTCGGGAATTATTAAAAAGCATTAAGGCTACGGTAGTGTTTAAATCCATAAATGAGACTAATCGTCGGAATGTTGAGGACGTAATTCAAGAATATAAGAACTATGATTTGTGGATATTATGGATATATCGCGACCCGGTAAATGTTTTTTATTCAGATTGCAAAATGTCAAATCGCCCATTAAGTTCTGTTTATTCATTCATTTCACAGTGGAATCAGCGAAATCAGTATATATTATCAGCATACTGGAAATATAATTCTAAGATAGTAATTGTAAAATATGAAGATTTGCTTTCGGATCCAAAAGTTTTTTTTAAGATATGTAGATTATTAAACGTAAAAGGAAGATATATATTCTATCGTGATAGTTCAAAGGGCCGTAAAGATTTACCTGATAGAATAAAAGATGATGTCGATAAAGGTACCTTACATATCTTAACAAAACTTGATAAAAATCGCAGGTTTGTGTCCAAAATCAATTTTCCTACAGTTTTATTAAGAATATTATTAAGAATGTATTTAGAAATCGAAAAATATAAAAGTTTCCTGAAGCGTATAGGGTTAAGAAATGCTCTTGGCGCAGTATATAAAGTTATTATAGGTAAAAAGAAGCCGCGTGAATTATGGAACAGTATTAAAAACTATCTATATTAAATTTCTTGCTTTGATTTATTGATATAGTCTTCACTTTTCGTGTAGCAGTCTATAATGGGCGTGACAGAAGAAATAGCTTAAGCAATGGAAAAGCTTAAAACTTCCTTAACGAGGAATAATCTGGTAAGGTTGAAAGCAGGAGAAGAAATTTTATTTTCAGGAGACCTGCATACTGCTCGTGATCAAGCCCATCAGAAATTAGTAGAGATTATAAGGAAAGGCAAAAATTTACCTTTAGAGCTTAAAAATGAAATTATTTACTACTGCGGCCCCACAGCTACTCCTAAAGGAAAGGCAATTGGTTCCTGCGGTCCCACAACTTCTTCGCGCATGGATGATTTTGTTGAGCCCTTACTTAAAAAAGGCTTATTAGCTATGGTGGGTAAAGGCAGGAGGAGCAAGAAAGTCCGGGAGGCAATTAAAAAGTATAAGTCAGTTTATTTTATTGCTCCCAGTGGTTGTGGAGCGCTTCTGGCAGAAAAAGTTGTAGCGAAGAAATTAATCTGTTTTGGCAACTTAGGTCCGGAAGCAATATATAGATTAGAAGTCAAAGATTTCCCCCTGATTGTAGCGATAGATTCCAGCGGTAAGAGTATTTACGAAGATTTATGAAATAAACAATTATGTAGGGGCCGTTCCCTGCCTGCCGGCAGGCAGGTATGTATCGGCCCGATAAATAACAGGGAGTGTCAATATGAAACGCGCAGACGCAAGAGAGTCCGATCAGCTGAGAAGGGTTAATATAAAAAGGAAATTCCTTAAATATGCCCAAGGCTCATGCTTGATTGAGATGGGTAATACAAAGATTATTTGTGCAGCCAGCGTAGATAAATCAGTGCCTTTGTTTTTGCGTAATACCGGCGAAGGATGGCTTACTGCTGAATACAGAATGCTTCCTTGTTCCAGTGAAACCAGAATTCCCAGAGATAAAATTTCCGGCCGTACTATGGAAATTCAAAGGCTTATCGGAAGGTCTTTGCGTAGCATAATTGATTTAAAAAAGTTAGGAGAAAGGACCATAAGGATTGATTGTGATGTTGTCCAGGCGAACGGCGGAACAAGAACAACATCTATAGTCGGCGGATTTATAGCTTTAGTTGATTGTATCCACAGGCTCTATAAGCGTAATGAGATTCGCGAATTCTGCGTAACTGATTTTTTAGCTGCAACCAGTGTAGGTTTATGGCAGGGCATTCATCTTCTAGACTTAACCTATCTAGAGGATTCGCAGGCCGATGTGGATATGAACGTTGTCATGAAAGGCTCAGGAGAATTCATTGAGATTCAAGGTGCTGCCGAAGGCAGTTCATTTTCTCAAAAGGATTTAATGTCTTTTCTTGATTTAGCTAAAAAAGGAATAAAAGAAATAATTGATTTAGAAAGGGATATGTTTAAGGATATTTTACCAGGATTATAAATATTGTAGGCCCTGGCCTTTAGGAGGCCGATACCTGTCTCTACTTACCGGCAGGTATGTATCGACCGAATATTGTAATTATATAGTAACGGGAGAAAAGATAGTTTCGCTCCTGCAGATATTTATGCGTTTAATCATTGCAACAAAGAATAACCATAAATTAAGGGAAATCCGTAAGATTCTAAAAGGAATTAGCCTGCCCACCGTATCTTTAGCCGCCCTGGATAAAAAATTCCGAATAGTAGAGAACGGAAAAACATTTCTTGAAAACTCTTTAAAAAAATCAATTCCTGTATCAAGAGCTTATCCCCAAGATTATGTTTTGGGTGAGGATTCCGGCCTAGAGGTTGACTTTTTAAGAGGTGCCCCGGGTATATATTCTAAGAGATATTCGGGGAGAAATTCTACTACTGAGAAAAATAATACTAAACTGCTTCGAGCGCTTAAGGACGTAGGGGTTAAGAAAAGAGGTGCACATTTTATTTGTTGTCTGAGCTTGGCAAGAAATGGTAAATTGATAGAAGTTTTTCAAGGAAAATTAAGAGGCAGGATAAGTACAAAAGCAATTGGCGCTAACGGCTTTGGTTATGATCCTGTATTGTATTTGCCGAGATACAAAAAAACAGTTGCTCAGCTTCCACTCTCGCTAAAAAATAGAATTAGCCACAGAGCAAAAGCCTTTAAAAAATTAAAGACGCACCTTAAAAACTGTAGGTTGTAAGCTGTAAGCTGCAACTATAGTTTGAATCTTTCTTGTCTTTTATATTGTAGCTTATAACTTGTAGCTTATAACTTGTAGCTTATAACTTACAGCTTGCAGCTTGTAGCTGGAATGAAAGTATTTGACATTTCTCTGATTTTCTATTATCGTGGATAAGTTATGCCTAAAAGAAAAAGAAGAAAATTGCGTTGGAATTGCAGAAAAAAGAAGCATAAGGGCAGAAAGCCCGGTATGGGTTAATTCTAGTTAATTCCTATTAATTCCTAATCACCGATTAACTATTCTACGATTATGTTTGCTAGAATAAAAGAGGACATTCAAACTGTCTTTAGGGAAGACCCGGCGGCAAAAACTTCGTTTGAAATTATCCTTTGCTATTCGGGGCTGCACGCTATATGGCTGCATCGTGTAACTAACTGGCTATGGCGCAAAGGCTTTAGGGGTTGGGGAAGATTTTTGTCGCAATTTGTGCGTTTTTTAACCGGAGTTGAAATTCATCCCGGAGCCAAAATAGGCCGGCGTTTTTTTATTGATCACGGAATGGGTGTTGTCATTGGCGAAACCGCAGAGATAGGTGATGATGTTTTACTTTATCAAGGAGTAGTTTTAGGAGGGGTTTCCCGCCAAAAAGCCAAACGCCATCCTACAATTGGCAATAAGGTAGTTATTGGCGCAGGTGCTACTCTTCTTGGGCCAATAACAATCGGAGACGGCGCAAGGATTGGTGCCGGCTCAGTAGTTATTGATGATGTTCCCAATAACGCCACAGTAGTCGGAGTTCCGGGGAGGGTTGTCCTTCGGCAAGCACCCCGTAAGAGGGTAAGCGGTATAGATCTAGACCATAATAAACTTCCTGATCCTGTAATTGAGGTTTTACAGCGGCTAGAACAAAGAATCGAGGAATTAGAAAGGAAATGCAAAGAAAAATGCGAGTCTTAGTAACCGGCGGAGCGGGATTTATTGGCTCTAGCATAGTGAGTGTTTTAGAAGATAAGGGTGTAGAAGTCTATGTGCTAGATAATTTTTCCCATTCAGATTATAAAAATTTAATGAAGGCGAAAGGCGAAATCATCTGTGCTGATATATTAGATGAGGCAGTTTATAAGAGACTACCGGAATTAGATGCTGTAATCCATGCGGCAGCAATAACCGACACTACTTTAACTGATGACACGAAAATGATGAATGTGAATTTTAACGGCTTTAAAAGCGTATTAAATTTTTGTCTAGATAGAAAAATAAAATTAGTTTATGCTTCTAGTGCCGGTGTATATGGTACAGGGCCGTCTCCCATGAAGGAAGCTCAGAAGTTGATGCCGCATAATACTTATGCTTACTCGAAATATTTATGTGATTGCTTAGCCCAGAAAGTTACAAATAAAAAAAATTCACCGCTTATTGTAGGGTTGCGTTATTTTAATGTTTATGGCTTTGGAGAACACCATAAGCAAAAATCAGCCAGCATGATTTATCAGCTTTATTTACAGATGGCAGAAGAGAATCGTCCGCGCGTATTTAAATATGGCGAACAAAAAAGAGATTTTATTTATGTTAAAGATGTTGCGCGAATGACTGTAGAAGCTTTAAATCTAAAAGCAAGTACAATTCTGAATTTAGGAACTGGGAAAGCCCGCAGCTTCAACGATATAATTTCTATTTTAAATCGCCTTTTGAAGAAGAATTTAAAACCCGATTATTTTGATAATCTATACGAAGGGAAATACCAAGATTACACCGAAGCTGATATAACCCATTTAAGAAAGACCCTGGGTACTACTGTCTATTTTTCACTAGAGGAAGGAATTAAAGACTATATTAAGAGCTATTTAAGCTGCTGATTTTTGATATTTTTTAAATGGCCTTTTAAGTTATGAGATAGACTGATTAAGTTGAAAATGTATTGATTGCTTTAGGTCCGCAGACTATCTTTTGCGGGGCTAGAGCCTGTTGGGTAGCAAAAAATACTTGACAAGAATGCTGATTAGTGTATAACACTTCAGTGGCATTATAGAGACTGATAAATTCGGAATGGGCGAAGTCCACTTTTTGAAAATTAAATAAAGATTAAGAAATATAGAGATAAAATAAAGCATCCCAGAATGGGTGCTTTTTTTGTCTATTTTTATGTTCTCTGAAAAAACTCAAAAGCCCTTGAAATTAAAAAAAGCCTTTGGAGGGTTTGATCCTGGCTCAGAGTGAACGCTGGCGGCGTGGATTAGGCATGCAAGTCGAGCGATCCTTGTTACTGATGGAGATTGAAGCTTCGGCTGATTTTTCCTGATGTAACGCTGGATAGCGGCAAACGGGTGAGTAACGCGTGGGTAACCTACCTTAAGGAGGAAGATAGCTTCGCGAAAGCGGAGGTAATACTCCATAATCTCTAAATTTTGATTGATTTAGAGCAAAGATGGCCTCTATTTATAAGCTGTCACCATAAGAGGGGCCCGCGTCCTATCAGGTAGTTGGTGGGGTAATAGCCTACCAAGCCTAAGACGGGTAGCTGGCGTGAGAGCGTGACCAGCCACATCGGGACTGAGACACTGCCCGGACTCCTACGGGAGGCTGCAGTCGAGAATCTTTCCCAATGGACGAAAGTCTGAGGATGCGACGCCGCGTGGGGGATGAAGGCCTTCGGGTCGTAAACCCATTTTATTAGGGAGGAACGTTAGAATGTTAATAGCTTTCTAATCTGACTGTACTTAATGAATAAGCCACGGCTAAATCCGTGCCAGCAGCCGCGGTAATACGGATGTGGCTAGCGTTACTCGGTTTGACTGGGTGTAAAGGGTCCGCAGGCGGCTATACAAGTGACAGGTGAAATCTTTCGGCTTAACCGGAAAACTGCCTTTCAAACTGTATGGCTTGAGGATGGAAGAGGAGAGTGGAACTGCCGGTGTAAAGGTGAAATTTGTGGATATCGGTAGGAACGCCCGTGGAGAAGTCGACTCTCTGGTCCATATCTGACGCTCAGGGACGAAAGCTAGGGAAGTGAACAGGATTAGATACCCTGGTAATCCTAGCTGTAAACGATGGGCACTAGGTGTTCGTTCGTAAGAATGGGTGCCGCAGTTAACACATTAAGTGCCCCACCTGGGGACTACGGCCGCAAGGCTAAAACTCAAAGGAATTGACGGGGGCCCGCACAAGCGGTGGAACACGTGGTTTAATTCGATGCTACGCGAGAAACCTTATCCAGGGCTTGACATGCAGGAAGTAGTATCCCGAAAAGGAGTCCGACCGGTAACCAATCCGGAACTTGCACAGGTGCTGCATGGCTGTCGTCAGCTCGTGCCGTGAGGTGTTCCCTTAAGTGGGATAACGAGCGCAACCCTCGTCTCTAGTTGCCACTTTTAAGTTTATCTTAAGAAGCACTCTAGAGGGACTGCCCGCGTTAAGTGGGAGGAAGGTGGGGATGACGTCAAGTCCGCATGGCCCTTATGCCCTGGGCTACACACGTGTTACAATGCCTGTTACAAAGGGCGGCGATACCGTAAGGTGGAGCAAATCCCAAAAAAGCAGGCTCAGTTCGGATCGAGGTCTGCAACTCGACCTCGTGAAGCTGGAATCGCTAGTAATGGCGCATCATCACGGCGCCGTGAATACGTTCCCGGGCCTTGTACACACCGCCCGTCAAGCGCTGAAAGTGGGGGGCACCCGAAGCTCTGATTTTTCAAAGTCACGGTGAATTTCATGATTGGCGCTAAGTCGTAACAAGGTAGCCGTACGGGAACGTGCGGCTGGATCACCTCCTTTCAATTTTTCTCGCAGAGAAAAATTGATCCTGAGCGAAGCGAAGGATCTTTGTATTATCTCGGGAAAAAATGAAAGAACCTCGATGAAGTGAGAGGTATAAAATAACCTTCATAAGGACCCTTCCAAAGGCTTTTGTTTTTATAATAGCTATCAGCCCTACCTGCTGAAAGGCAGGTAGCTGCTGTCAGTCGCAAGTATAAGCTCGGTGTCTTTATCTGCAAGTTGACAGCCAGAGGCTGAGTGCTTACGATTTGGGCCCATAGCTCAGTCGGTAGAGCACCGTGCTGATAACGCGGGGGTCAGTGGTTCGATCCCACTTGGGCCCACCAAAATAAGCTGTAAGCTGTAAGCTGTAAGTTTAAGAAAAATAGACTTAAAGCTTAGAGCTTAAAACTTAAAGCTATTTTTTGGGCCTGTAGTTCAGTTGGGAGAACGCCTGCTTTGCACGCAGGAGGTCAGGAGTTCGACTCTCCTCAGGTCCACCAAGAAAGTTATAAGTAGAAAGTTGTAAGACGTAAGTTTTATAAAATATTTTGTTTTTAAAAAACATTGGTAGTTTTTTTAAATAATGAGTTTGAGTTTTAAGAGACAGTATTGAGAAAATCTTGACTTAATACTTAAGACTTAAAACTTATGACTTTTTTATGAGTTCTTTGAAAATTAGTTGGGTATCAAGATATTAAGAGCTTATGGTGGATGGCTTGGTTGATACAGACGATGAAGGGCGTGGCAAGCTGCGATAAGCTGCGGTGAGGCGCAAGTAGCTTTTGATCCGCAGATTCCCGAATGAGAGAACTTCTCTGGGCTAATACCCGGAGACCCTGCTTTTAGCAGGGAGGTAACCCGAGGAAGTGAAACATCTCAGTACTCGGAGGAAAAGAAACCGCATGGCATTCCCCCAGTAGCGGCGAGCGAAGAGGGAACAGTCCAAACTTAATAAGTGTTAAAGCCTGCCGGCGTTGCTTATTAGGGGTCGCGGGGTGTAAACGGAAAGCGTGGCAGAGTTTTCGGGAAGTTACAAATCTTACCTTTAATTGAATCCGGTGGGAAACGGAACCATAGAGGGTGAAAGTCCTGTAAATGAAATCGGTAAGACTTCCTGGTTTATATTCCCAAGTACCACGAGGCACGTGAAACCTTGTGGGAATTTGCCCCGACCACGGGGTAAGACTAAATACTTGTATCAGACCGATAGTGTACTAGTACCGTGAGGGAAAGCTGAAAAGAACCCCGGTGAGGGGAGTGAAATAGAATCTGAAACCATAAGTTTACAAAACGGTCGGAGCGTAACTTCGGTTATGCGACGGCGTACCTTTTGTATAATGGTCCAGGGAGTTATTATCTGTCGCAAGTTTAATTCCGGCATGAAAGTGCCGGGAGTAGGCGTAGAGAAATCGAGTCCTAATAGGGCGAACTTTAGCGGCAGGGAATAGACTCGAAGCCAGTCGATCTACCCATGGCCAAGGTGAAGTCTCGAGAAATCGAGATGGAGGCCTGAACCGGTGTCTGTTGAAAAAGGCTCGGATGAGCTGTGGGTCGGAGTGAAAGGCTAATCAAGACTGGTGATAGCTAGTTCTCCCCGAAATGACTTTAGGGTCAGCCTCTAGTAATAAGGCTTAGGACGGTAGAGCACAGGATGGGCTAGGGTGGACTATGTCCATACCAACCCCAACCTAACTCCGAATTTCTTAAGTTTCTAGCTAGGGAGTGAGACTATGAGGGCTAAGCTTCATAGTCGAGAGGGAAACAGCCCAGACCGCCAGTTAAGGTCCCTAAAAATAGGCTAAGTGGAAAAGGATGTGGAGTCACTAAAACAGCCGGGATGTTGGCTTAGAGGCAGCCATCATTTAAAGAGTTCGTAATAGATCACCGGTCGAGTGATTCTGCGCCGAAGATGATCGGGGCTCAAGCCTATTACCGAAACTGCGGGTCTTTTGACAATAACGTCAAAGGGCGGTAGGGGAGCATTCTGTGGGTGATGAAGGTTTGACGTGAGTCAGGCTGGAACGCACAGAAGAGAGCATCCTGGAATGAGTAGCGAAAACCCCGGTGAAAAACCGGGGCGCCGAAAGCCTAAGGTTTCTCCGTCAATGTTCGTCAGACGGAGGTTAGGCGGTCCCTAAGTTGAACCTCGTTTAGGCGGGGGTAGGCGATGGAGAAAGGGGTTAATATTCCCCTCCCACCTATAAACGTTAACTTAAGAGATGACGCATGAGATGCGATGGTCGGACTGTTGGATGTGTCCGTCACACAGGGTAACCTGTGCGGGAGTTCAAGCTACGGCGCGAACGAACCCATCAGAATCAAGTGCCAAGAAATAGTTTCTTAAGTTGTTTATGGGTGACCGTACCGGAATCCGACACAGGTGGGCTACCAGAGAATGGTAAGGCGATCGAGAGAAACCTCGCTAAGGAACTCGGCAACATGACCCCGTAAGTTCGCAATAAGGGGTCCCTTGACATGCAAATGTCAGGGGCGCAGTGAAACGGCTCCTGAGACTGTTTAGCAAAAACACAGGTCTCTGCTAACTCGCAAGAGGATGTATAGGGACTGAAACCTGCCCGGTGCCGGAAGGTTAAGGCAAGAGGTTATCCTGCTTCGGTAGGAGAAGCTTCGACCCGAAGCCCCGGTGAACGGCGGCCGTAACTATAACGGTCCTAAGGTAGCGAAATTCCTTGTCGGGTAAGTTCCGACCCGCACGAAAGGTGTCACGAGTTGGGCACTGTCTCGACGGGGGGCTCGGCGAAAATGCAGGACCCGTGAAGATGCGGGTTACCCGCTGCAGGACAAAAAGACCCCGTGGAGCTTTACTGTAGCTTGGTGTTGAAGGCGGGCCAGGGATGCGTAGGATAGGTGGGAGGCTGTGAAACTCCAACTCTGGTTGGAGCGGAGCCGTCCTTGAAATACCACTCTTCCCTAGTTTACCTCCTAACCCCCGATAGATCGGGGAGACAGCGCCTGGTGGGCAGTTTGACTGGGGCGGTCGCCTCCCAAAAGGTAACGGAGGCGCCCAAAGGTCCCCTCAGGCTGGATGGAAATCAGCCGTTGAGCGTATTGGTATAAGGGGGCTTGACTGTGAGGCCAACAAGCCGAGCAGGGGCGAAAGCCGGGCAAAGTGATCCTACGGTTCCGTGTGGAAGGGCCGTGGCTTATCGGATAAAAGCTACCCCGGGGATAACAGGCTTATCTCTCCCAAGCGTTCACAGCGACGGGGAGGTTTGGCACCTCGATGTCGGCTCGTCGCATCCTGGGGCTGGAGTAGGTCCCAAGGGTTGGGCTGTTCGCCCATTAAAGCGGCACGCGAGCTGGGTTTAGAACGTCGTGAGACAGTTCGGTCTCTATCCGCCGCGCGCGTTAGAAACTTGAGGAAGGCTGTCCCTAGTACGAGAGGACCGGGACGGACGAACCTCTGGTGTGCCAGTTGTTCCACCAGGAGCACCGCTGGTTGGCTACGTTCGGAAGGGATAACCGCTGAAAGCATCTAAGCGGGAAGCCTGTTCCAAGATGAGGTTTCTCTTTCCCCTTTGAGGGAGTAAGGCCCCCGGCAGACCACCGGGTTGATAGGCCAGAACTGGAAGTCGGGTAACCGATGCAGGTGACTGGTACTAATAGGCCGAGGACTTACCCAAAAGAAACGCCACGCGTCCACTGTGCAATATCTGAAACAACACACGTTTCAGAACCACCAACAATTGAATGAACCAACACCCTCCAACC
>JAMXCX010000077.1 GCA_024542985.1 Candidatus Omnitrophota bacterium
ATTTGTAACTTACGATTTGAAACTCGACAGAGAAGACCCCAGCGCTGTAGGAACAAAAGAAACTGCCCAGGCTATTGCAAATAGAATCAAAGTGCTACTTAATAAATGAAGCCCGAGGTTTCCTAAATTCTCCGCCTGTAGCGGAACCGCCTGTCCCGATTTATCGGGATAACTTTTCGATATCATAGAATGTATGATTTAGCTATAATTGGTGCCGGAGCAGCAGGTATTGCTTGTGCAAAAGATGCTTTAGCTGCGAAGTTTCGAGTAATTTTAATAGAGAGGGAAGAAAAATATTTTGGCGGTACCTGCCTTAATACCGGGTGCATTCCTACCAAATTCTTTCTTAACTCTTCTAAATTAGGCAAATCCTGGGAGGAGTCTTTTTCTAGGGTCAAGGAAATTGTTGCGAAGATAAAGCAGCCTTTACTTTTCTATCTAGAAAAACAAGGCCTTGATATCGTCTGGGGCCAGGCTAGTTTTATCGACAAAAACACTCTGGATGTGTCCGGACGCAAAATAAATGCAGAGAATATAGTTATTGCTACCGGTTCCTCACCCAAAAGTATTTTAAATGATAAGAGAATTATTCCGGCTGAAGAATTATTTAATAAAGATACCTTAGGCGACAAAGTTTTAATTATTGGTGCAGGATATATTGGAATGGAGTTCGCCTCATTATTGCATAATCTAGGGAAAACCGTCTGTGTCGCAGAGAAAGAAGATAGAATTTTACCGGGGTTTGATAAGCAGTTGGCCAATCGCCTAGCGAGTATTCTAAGTAAGAAGGGAATAGATATCAGGACATCTAGCGATGTCACTGAATTTGACCGTGATGATTACGATTTTATACTTTCTGCTGTTGGCCGCAAACCTAACATTGCAGGTTTGAAGACAGAGAATGTAGGCTTGTCTCTGCAAAATTACGGCTGGATTAATACCGATAGTTTCATGAGAACTAATATAGAAAATATATATGCTTGTGGTGATGTAACCGGCAAAATGCTGCTTGCTTATGTAGCAGAATACCAGGCCCGAATTTGCGTCAATAACATAAGAGGTACTTCTACCCAGGAAAATTACAAAGATATAGCGGAATGTGTATTTTCTTTACCGCAAATTGCAAAAGTGGGTGTTTTGGATGAAGAAGTAAGAAAAGAAAATATAAGATATAAGGTATTAAAATCAAATTTCCTAAGGTATTCATCTGCTTATGTTTATGACGATATGGATGGATTTATCAAGGTAGTTGTTGATGAAAAGAATAAAATAATCGGCGCAGGAATAATCTCTCATTCGGCTGCGGAACTTATAAATATTTTTTCTCTTTGCATCAAAAATGGTTTGGGCTTAGAAGAATTAAGGAGATGTCTTTTTATACATCCTACCATTTCTGAAATTATACCCAGCCTATTTTTAGATTAAGTCGGTATATGTTGTAATTTGCAGGAGAAAAGTTTAATAAGGCGGCAGTTTTCAAACAGGAAGGGAATTGTTAGCTAATAAAACGTTGACAAATAAGGGTTTTCTAGTTAAAATCTTGCCTAGAAATGATGCGAAAAGCTAAAATAACTGACGCCAAGGCTATCTATCTTCTTATAAGAGTTTGGGCCAGAAAGGGAAAGGTTTTAGAGCGTTCTCTGAATTATACTTATGAAAATATTCGTGATTTTTGGGTTTATATTGAAGACAAAAAAATGGTTGGTTGTTGTGCACTTAGGATAATAGGTTGGGAGACTTTAGGGGAAATTAAGTCTTTGGTTGTGCGTGAAAACTTCCAGCGTCATAATGTGGGAAGAAAACTAGTTGAGGCCTGCATCCAGGAGGCTAAATCTCTCGGTATAAAAAATATATTTGCTCTCACTTTTGTAGCGGGATTTTTTAAAAGATTAGGCTTTAAGGCCATAGATAAAAAGAAATTGCCTCATAAAATCTGGAATGATTGTATAAACTGTGTCGATTTTCCTGATTGCCATGAGGAAGCAGTGATGTTTAACTTAAATGGCCCCTTATGAGTGAGGTATTTCCCGCTAAATGTGGGGTTATCGAAAGGAGGATTTAATATGTTTTTAGTAGAATATCCCTTAACTGACGATCAAAAAATGTTGCGGGATTTATGCCGTCAAGTCGCAGAGGAAAGAATAAAACCGCTGTCACAAGAGTTAGATGAAAAGGAAGAGTTTTCTTTTGAGATAGTGAAAGCTTTAGGCCAGTCGGATCTGTTTGCTCTCGGCATACCTCAAGAGTACGGTGGGCTCGGATCAGGTGGCGTTATTGATTTATGTATTGCGACTGAAGAGATTTCTCGCGTGGATGGAGGAATAGCTACTTCTTATGCCGCTTCTTTTTTGGGAATGTTTCCTATCTTGTTATTCGGTACAGAAGAACAAAAAAAGAAGTATTTGCCGGATATAGCTTCAGGAAAAAATCTAGCAGCTTTTGGCCTTACTGAGCCTGAGGCTGGATCTGATGCGGCGGCAGTGAAAACTACTGCTAAATTAGACGGGGATTATTATATTTTGAATGGGACAAAACATTTTATTACTAATGCCGGCGATGCCCAAACTTATACAGTAATCGCGGTTACCAATAAAAAGAGAGGCCCAAGGGGCGTCTCAGCCTTTATTTTGGAAAAAGGCATGAAAGGTTTTACTTTCGGCAAGAAGGAGAAAAAACTTGGTATAAGAGCATCGACTACCGGTGAGCTTATTTTTACTGACGCAAGAGTGCCTAAGGAAAATCTCCTGGGGGGTAAAGAGGGAATAGGTTTTATTGCCACGATGAAGACATTTGATCAGTCTCGTCCGGGAGTGGCGGCTCAGGCAGTAGGAATCGCCCAAGGAGCTTTGGAATTAGCTACTAAGTATGCACACCAACGCCGGCAATTCAATAGGCCCATAAGTTCGTTTCAGGGAATACAATGGATGCTTGCTGATATGGTTACTAAAGTTGAAGCAGCAAGAAGTTTGGTTTATAGTGCAGCTTTGATGGTTGATCGGGGAGAAAAGAACGTTGGCGCAGCTTCAGCCGCGGCAAAACTTTTTGCTTCAGATGTAGCCATGGAAGTTACTACAGATGCTGTCCAGATATACGGCGGTTATGGTTATATGCGTGATTATCCGGTTGAAAAATTCATGAGGGATGCAAAGATAACCCAAATTTATGAAGGCACAAATCAGATTCAAAAAAATATTATAGCTTTAAGTCTTATAAAAAAATATGGGAAATAGCCCATACAACAGCCTATGCCTACCCAGCAGGTAGGTCAACTGACCACCCTGTTGACCTAGGTAGTGAATGTTTAACTATTAAGATTTACCGAAAGTGTTTACCCAAGATGAGAAATTAGTGTTGGGTATCATAAGCGGATCCTTTCCGCAGCCGAGAATAGGGTTTAGCAGGGAAAATCTTAAGAAAATTTTAAAAAACCATAGATGCTACCCGCTCCTTTATAACCGCTTGCAGAATTTCGAAAATCAAACTTCTAGCTTAGCCATACCAGACGATTTAAAATTTGAATATATTCTGAACCTGAGAGGTCAGCTATTCCAGAAAAAAAGCGCCCGATCACTAGGAGGGGGGTGTTTATCCCGTTAGAGAAAACCACCGATTTTAACCTCGTTAGAGGATTTCTCTCTAACGGGGTTTACTTGAAATTAGATAATTGTTATAATAAGTAATCAGTATTTGTCCCGAATCGATACAATTCCGGCCCTTAGACCACGGAGCTTTATAAAATGGCTACGGAAATAGAGACAAAATTTAAATTATATTCTGTGGCTAAGCTTAAAAATAAGCTGAAGGAAATAGGTGCAAAGTTCGTTTCAAAGCACTTAGAACGTGATATTTATTATAATAACGCAAGAAGTGAGCGTTGTTTGGAATCTATCCGTTTAAGGACTATAGGTAAAGGAGGAATTTTTACCATTAAAGAATACCTGAACAGTAAAGAACCCAACATCTATAAGGTCCGCAATGAGCTTGAAGTAGCCATCGATAATGCAGAAGTTTTTAACGATATGCTTTCTAGGTTCGACTTTAAGTTTAGTTTCCGTAAAGAGAAAATAAGAGAAACTTATGTATGTAAAGGCGCAAAGATATGCATTGATAAATTGCCTTACCTAGGTTATTATATTGAAATTGAATCCTCAAAAAGAAAGATAAAAAG
>JAMXCX010000078.1 GCA_024542985.1 Candidatus Omnitrophota bacterium
GATAATGCTTTTGAAGCTACTCAGGAGAAAAAAGATAAGTTATCGCAAGATGGAAAAACCGGCTACAGCCCTTTGATTGAATTGAAATTGACTCAGGAAGCTGTTATCTCTTTCATTGAAGTTTCTGACAACGGCATCGGAGTTGAAAAAAGTAATGTACATAAGATATTTGCTCCTTTTTTTACTACCAAATCTTCTTATAAATCCGGAACCGGTATTGGGATGTATGTAGTCAAAAGAATGATTGAAGAAAATCACAAAGGCAAGGTTTGGTTTAGCTCAACCTATGGTGAAGGCACTAAATTTTTTATAGAATTACCGAAGAAATAACAATTTTAAAATTATCAATGGAAGTTAGTATTTTAAAATGAATGGATTGAAAGACATTGAGTATAATAACGAAATAGAATACACGGTCATAAAAAGAGTTTTTGAGAATAGAAAGGTAGCAGTGAGTTCTAGAAAATCAATGCTGAGCTATACAATGGGTGCAGCTTTAGCAATAGAAGCTCTTAGTTGTTGTTTGGCTATAAAAAATGATGTTCTTGCTCCTGCTACTCTAAATGTCGATAATATCGAATATAAATTTACTATTTCTTTAGTTAAAAAAAGAACTCAGGCTAATTTTAAAGTAGCAATGAAACTCTGCTGTGATTTTGCCGGCTTTAATTCCGCAGCAATATTCAAAAGTTTAAACTGAGATGTCTAATAAATCAGATTATGATGTAATTATTATTGGTGCAGGAATAAGCGGTCTTGTTTGCGGATGCTATTTAGCCAAAGAGGGCTTGAAAGCGTTGATTGTGGAGAAAAATGCTAAGCCAGGTGGATATTGCACTTCGTTTAGCAGAAAAGGTTTTCATTTTGATACATTCGTGCATTCTTTAGGTAGTTGTAGAAAAGATGGTAATGTCGCCAGAGTGCTTCGAGAGCTGGATATTGATAAAAAAATCATACTGCAGAAAGTCAATCCTTCCGATACTATCATTACACCTGATTATAGAGTTTCTTTTTACTCTGGTTTGAACAAAACAATCTGTAATTTTCAACAAAACTTTCCAAAAGAATCAAGCAATATCGAATCATTCTTTAGAGATGTAGTTAACTTACAGGGTGCAGATTTAGTTAAACTAAAAAATAATAGTTTTGATTATTTTTTGAAGAAATACTTTAATGATAAGAAATTGCAAGCTATTCTGTCATTTCCCATATTGGGTAACAATGGGCTAAGTGCTTCGTTGATTTCAGCATTTTCGGGATGCAAGCTTTATAAAGAATTTATGCTAGATGGTGGCTATGTTGTGAAAGGTGGTATGCAGGTTTTATCTGATATGTTGGCAGCTAGATTTGAAAGTTTTGGTGGCGTTTTGGTGTTAACTAATTATGTTAAGAAAATTAACGTGAACTTTAATAAGGCAGAAGGAGTAACCTTAAACAATAAAGATTTCATATCCTCACGATATGTGGTTTCAAGTATTGATGCAATGAAGACTTTTTTTAAGTTTTTAGGCAAAGAGCATGTTCAACGAAATTTTTTAAAGCGGCTATCAAATATGGTACCTTCTTTATCTATGTTTATGGTGTATTTAGGTTTTAATAAAGATTTGCCTATATTGCCACAGAAAGGAACTAATACTTGGTACCTTCCTTCCTATGATGTAAATAAATTATATAAGGCAGCGATTAGCAGAAACAAAAATAACGTTTCAGAATTCATGATACATAGTTTTTCTAAAAGAAATATATCAATATTTATGAACGCTCATTTTGGCGGTAAAAAATATTGGGATTATTGCAAAAATAAAGTAGCTGATCGGCTGATAAATAAAGTCGAGAAATTGGTTCCAAATTTATCAAAACATATTATTTATAAAAACGTGATTACTCCATATGCCCTATATAGAGTTACTGCTAATTATCGTGGCGCAGCTTATGGTTGGGCAGGTTTACCTTCGCAGTTAGCAGAGCCAGGCTTGGCACAAAGGACATGCATTGATAATTTATATCTTACAGGTCATTGGACTAGTTTGGGTCAGGGTGTAGGGGGAGTCACATATTTAGGCAGGGATACAGCCAATTTAATTATTAAAAACACTAAGAATAAGAAGAAATGACGCTATTTTCTTTATCTGGCCTAGCAATACTTATTACTTCGTTGGTATTAGTATTTATTCTGTTGATTTATGGCAAGACGAGACTACATAAAGTATGGACTCTTTTTAATTTAGTCTTATTTATCTGGGGTTTTGGAATATTTTTATTAGGCAATGCAACAGATGATTTACTCGTTCAGAGAATTTGGCGATTGATTCATATAGGCGGGTTATCTATTTCTGTTTTCTTCTATCATACTGTTTGCCGTTTTTGTGAACTCAACCGAAAGAAAATTCTCCTTTTCGCTTATTTTCAACTTTTATTTTTCCAATTCCTTAATATTACAGGCGTACTTTTTTCCCACACGCAAGTGATTTATGGGATTTATTTCCCCAGAATACATGGTCTTCTTTATCCTGTCGGGTTTGCAATTTGGCTTATTTTCGTTTTCTTAGGTCATTTTGAGTTATTTCTATATTTACGAGGCATCAAAGGCATAAAACGCATTCAAGGTTTATATTTTTTTTCAGGCTCCTTACTGGGATTTTTAGGTGGTAGCTCCTCTCTTCTTCCTGTATTTGGAATAAGTATCGTTTATCCTTTCGGCAATTTTGCTATTCCTTTTTATACTATTATCACTACTTACGCTATTCTAAAATACCGCCTCATGGATATTCGTGTTTTTATCTCCCGGGCAGTTGCCTTTGTTCTTTGCTACCCTATCTTTCTAGGAATACCATTTGTTATAGCTTACAATACCCGGCCGTATCTTTTTTTTATGATGGGCATACATTGGTGGCTTGTGCCCAGTATTATACTTGTTGTTATTGCTAGTGTTGCACCTTTTATCTACAACAAGATAAAACAAGGCATGGATGAAGCCTTGTTAGCTGAGCAGAAAAGATACCAAAAGTTACTCAAGCAAGCAGCAGGCGGCATGGTAACAGAGCATGATTTAGCTAGATTGTCCAAGCTTGTTGTTTATATTGTGAAAAGAACGGTAAAACTTAGTTTTGCGGCAATTTTTCTCGATGATAAAAAAGAAGGGGTCTACAGATTAAAGGCAATAAGAGATAGTGGGCATGACCTTTACAGAAACGTAAGCTTTCTTTATGAGTATCCATTTATAGAATATATAAGAAATCATAAAAGCCCTGTGCTTTTTGAAGAGTTGCCTCAACGCATGAGAGATTCTTTAACCATACCCGCTCAGATAAGCTTAATAGTCCCTATTTTCACTGATGATTACTTAATAGGTTTTGTCTTTCTCGGAGAAAAGCTTAACCGCCAAGCTTATAGTGAAGATGACATTAGTGTGTTTAAGATTCTTTCTAACCAGACCGCTCTAGCTATTGAGAACTGTCTGTTTATGGAAGAGTCTAAGAAAACCCAGGAAAGAATATTTGCTGCTGAAAAGTTAGCTTCAATCGGCGGCATGGCTGACGGAGTAGCTCATCAGATAAAAAACCGTCTTAATCAGTTTTCTATAGCTAGTGGAGAGTTGAAATATGAGGTAGAAGCGCTATCTGATAAGCACGCCGGCTACATTGGAAAGAATCCGGATTTTAAAAAATCCCTGGGTTATCTTATAACTATTGCTGAGTCGCTGATTAAAAACGTTAAAAGAACAGACGCAATAATAAAAGGAATTTTACAGTTTGCCCGGGTCGAAGAAAAAGAAACATTTTTTTCTCATTTTTCTTTAAAAGAATGTATTGATTTATCTACCGAGCTGCTTAAAATAAAACATAGCATAAACAAAATTCCTCTAAAAGTTCAGTTAGATTCACCAGACACTATTTATGGCGTAAAATCTCAGATGACAGAAGCTATCTATAACCTGCTTGATAATGCTTTTGAAGCTACTCAGGAGAAAAAAGATAAGTTATCGCAAGATGGAAAAACCGGCTACAGCCCTTTGAT
>JAMXCX010000079.1 GCA_024542985.1 Candidatus Omnitrophota bacterium
CTTTGCTGGAAAGTAAACCTTTCTCTACTAAAAAATCTGTAAATTTTTTTCTAGCCATCTAGGAATACTGACCATTAATTATCAATTAATTGGTAAAACCATTTTCTACTTCCGGGTGCGATGCCGAAACAGAATTTAGGGATTATAAAGCCCGGACTAAATAAATTTTCTATTTTGGATAAAACTTCTCTATACTGCTTCTTATATCCGAGGGGGTGCTTACAAATATTTGAATATCACATTTAGTTATATCCTCTAAATTTTCTATAGCCTGGATATTCAAAGGGTTGGCCATGGCAACTGTGAGGGTACTGCCTATTTTATCTATAGGAATTAAGCCATAACGCCGGCAGATATTTTTGGGAACAACGTTTATGACCTCTGGAGATATATCATAACTTTCTAAGGGTAAAAATGGATAACTAAACTGTAAAGACAAGCAATGAGCAATATCTTCCTCTTTGGCAAAGCCTAATTTTACAATTAACTCTCCAATAAGCCCTCCTCCGCTTTTCTGCTCCTCTAAGGTTTGCTGAAGCTGAGAAGAACTTATAACGCCTCTCTCTACTAAAATTTGACCCAGGGGCTTTTCAATTTTTTTATGAAAGTTTACCATTTTGATTGTACTCTTCTAGCAGTAGATAGAAAAATCCCTCCGACTTCCTAACTCTAAATAAACCTACTTAGAGTTACAAAAATAGCTCAAACTTCTCTTCTGAAATTCTCCCCTAAAACTTCCTTAAAAAATGCTTAAGAATAAAGACAAGAACTTATTCCCCTTCAAGAGGTTATGTTAAGTTCTTTAGCCTAAATATTATCATTATTTAGCAAAACTGTCAATAAGCTCCTGTTCCCTAAGGCTTCTTTCTTAATTAAGAGGATAGGGGTTCTGCAAATCTTCCCAAGAGATAACCTCCGGGGGTTCATTCCCTACATCCATATCCCTCAAGGTATGCATATAGGCCTGATTATAACTTAAATCCGGACCTCCGTTTATTGTTGTATCTTCTCCAGAAAAAATACCTCCGTTAATATTCAAAATATTTCCACCTCCGTCGAATGTCACTTCGCCTGGTGTATAAACAACACCGTCAACTTGAACTTTTCCATGAAACTCTACATCTCCATCCACAACGATATAGAAACCACCGTATGCTGTTATCCCTGGACCAGGAGGATGCTTAAAATCCATATCACTACCTTCTATATAAACAATATTTGGTATAGTATTAGTCGGGGGATTATTCCAAAAAGAAGTAGGATAAACTCCTGTCAGGGGCCCACCTGCTATCACACAAGCCGCATTACAAAAAAGGCCTTGGGCAATACTCATGGCTCTTAAAGTTACAAAATCCAAGTCGGGCAAGGGATTCTTAGCCGTAGGCGAAGAAGTTATGCCATCAGCCCAAGCCGCAGGAGCACTTGAAAAACTACCATTATAGCTCACATTGCCTGTTATACTACCTGAATTACCATTGTTAGTAACATTTTCTGCTGAATATACAGCATTATCCCAAAACCCCTGTGGTATAGCTAATACTACTCGAATAATTCTTTGTATTGTGTCAAAAATACCAGTGGAAGTAGCATTGCGCATCTGCACGCCATAAATAGGGCCTAAGACCACGTCGTATGAGCCTGAGCCGGACCCTAAACTTTGGTTCCAGCCAAGAGCAACTGTTGTAAAATCATCTGTTACTTCCTGTAAAGCCCGGTTTATGCCGGCTTCAGCCAACCAGAAAGCCCGAGTAGACCAGTCATATCTCTGGGCAAGGTTACGTTCAGATACACTGCGGGTAACCAAAGCGCCGCCTAAAATCGCTAAAACAACTACCACGAAAATAACCAGAATTAATACCACCCCTTCTTTGTTTTTTCTGTTTTTATTCATTTCTCAACCTCACTTTTTGATTTAGGGAAAATATTAATACCCTTCCTTTATTATCTGTTTTAGTAGCATTAATTCCCAGGGTTATAACATTTGTATTCAGAGAAAAAGTTAAGTTACCAATGAAATGTGCTAAAATCTTATCTGCTCCTCCGGGAGGATTCTGGCGTATAATCTGATTGCTGCCGTTTAAAAAATAAGCAACCTTCTGATTAGCACCAATAACATTGAATTGTATCATGTTATTGCCCGGTATACCTGTTATGCTTACATTGACTAACGGCGTTGCTTGCCGTATTTCTCTGGACATACCATCCATAGCCAGGCGTACATTCTGCTGTAAATCAAGCAAAACTATTTCTTGCTGGAAAAGCGCATTACCTCGATTAAAAAGGGTAAAAATAAATACTACAGCCATAGAAGTTATAGCTACACTAATAAGCACTTCGATTAAAGTAAACCCTAACTTTCTCTTCAATTCTTTACCTTCCCTTTTCTGAAAAAATATTTCTTTCTTCATATTAAAACTTTTTTTCAATTAGCCCTTAAAAAAATTAACCCGCAAATAAAGACCTTAAAACGACATTCGAAGGCCTACCCCGCAAATCATCCCAATTAACTGTTACAGTCACATTTAATAACTCACCCGCTACATCCCAAGTCGCATCAGTGGCAATATTTTCACTATCTAAAGCACTCAGCTCGGGAATTGCCACTATGTTTGCCGTATTCCAATCCCAGCCACCGCCTAAAATAAGACCTCCAATTACAGCCACATTAGTATTAGCCTCGTTTATCTCTTCGAGCACATACTGGGCATGGGTAGTTGCCCGGACATGCTCGCGGTTTAACTGGTTCAAAAATACACAATTTATAAAAGACATTAATATAGCAATAATCGTTGTTACAAAAATGACCACAGCAACAAGAATCTCTACTAAAGTAACACCTTTTTTCATAAGACCGTTTTTTAGTAGCCTGATTTTACTTTGCACGTTCCCCCTGCCTCCTCAATTTAATATTAACATTTTCAACAGGCCTTATCAATATCATTTAACCCTTAAATAAATTGACTTTTTAAGCATATAATCTCTATTTATTCTGAAGTCGTTGTACTTGTCCGTCTCTTTGCAAAGGCTTTTATTTAAACTTTTTTGCCCTAATAATCCTTAACTATTCTTACAATATCCTCCAAAAAATGCTCTTCAGCGTTTAGAAGATTTAGATGATGTCTTAAGAGAAGTTTTTGATGGTAAGGGAATTGCTTCTTGCTGTCAAGATTTCCCCCCAGCCAGGCTTTTACTCTTTCTAAGAACCTCTTTCTTAGACGCAAACGCACAAGAACCTCTTTTTTCTCTAAAAAAGGTAGGAAATATAAAGGGATGTCTATATCAATAAAAGGCCTTTTTTCGGATAAAAGGGTTTCCATAGCTAATTTTAAAAATTCTTTATCTCCCCGGGGAGTAAGGGAATAAACATAGCGCAGGAGCCGGCCGCGGTTTTGAGCAGCAGCTCTTTTAATCAGCCCTCCCTTTTCCATTACTTTGAGAGGATAATAAATTGATTTATTTTCTAAAGAGGTAAAGATCCCTAGTTCTTTTTTGATAATTTTTTTTATATCGTAACCATGCTTCGGGCCATTTTTTAAAACACCTAAAATTATCAGCCTTTGGATTTTCATTCATTCATTAAAAATTCCCATCTTCCGGTAGCGTTGGTATCTTTTGTCCAGAAGCTGCTGGACTGGAATCTGAGAAAGTTCTTTCAAATTTTTGATTATAGCTTCTTTCAAATTACTTGCAGTCTCTTGATGCCCCCGGTGTGCACCGCCTTCAGCTTCAGGAATAATACCTTCAACAATCCCTAGCCTGAAAAGATCCGGGGCCGTAAGTTTCAATACCTTGGCAGCCTCTTCTCTTTTTGAAGCATCTTTCCACAAAATAGCCGCACAACCTTCAGGAGATATTACTGAATAATAAGC
>JAMXCX010000080.1 GCA_024542985.1 Candidatus Omnitrophota bacterium
CAGAAAGTAAGTATTGTTGGAGGAAGGGGGGGAGTATGGTTAATAGTTTTTACAGACGCCGGCAAACGACTCTAAAAAGGGGTTGAAGTCAGCACCCCGAACGCCGACGTCCAAGAAGGGTGTTTTGGAAAGTGCTTATTTTTAAAGGAGTTTTTGTTGGCTCCGGGGATTGAAAGAAGTTAGAACCTTTTTTAAACAGTCTCAATTCGTGGTAAGAAAGGCAGCTTAATAGATTAGTATTTCTAGGTTTTTGTTAGTTCCCTTTAGCCCTTTTGCCCCTCTGCTTGAATTTCGCCCTGAAGGTTTTTGGCGGCTAGTCAGTTTCAATAGGAAGAACTTTCTGTGCTTCTGCTACAAGCACCGCATAAATAGGATCGTTGCCGCCCCGTTCCAGGAATTCTTTAATTTGTGAAGTACCCCGAACTTGATCAGCATATTGGATATTGAGCCATCCTGCTACAAAAAGTAATCCTAGATTATCTTTAAACTTTTCAAATTCCTTTTCTAAAAATTCTATGACATCAACGATATTAGTATCTCCTACATACTTAATTTTTTTGTACTGTTTTAGTCCCGGTTCGTATTTTCTGTCATAGATAAAGAAAAAAGCTTTATTAAATCTTGGCAATGGGTGTCCCGGCCTAATGTGCCATGCCCTTTCTGTGTGGAAACGTGCTTTATCCTTATCGCCTTTGAGCCACTGGAATTTTGCCATGTTCTGATGAGCATCGAAATTATTCTCATCAATTTTTATAGCCTTGTCAGCATATTCGATTGCTTTATCTAGATTTTTTAAGCGATTCCAGAAAAATATCAAAAGTAAAGTATATGCGTCGCGGAGAAAAGAACGTGTTTTTTGTTTAACGAGTTGAAGGTTAGGGAAATTTATATCCTGCTTGCGAGTCTTGAGAATATCTTGGAGTCTTTCAAATATGTCTACCGATTTTAAAAGATAGCTCACATTCTGCACTGTAGCTAAACAAGCACCAAGAGTATATAAGCTGATTTCAAAGACATTCCCTGAGACAATAGCGAGATGAAAAAATGAATCCGGCTGACGAATACCCCATATTCTCCGCTGAGTTGCCATTCCAATATCGTCTAGAAACCTTTTCCGTTTATCCTTATCGATTACTCCATGCTGATAAGATAATTTAACATTGAATTGAGAAAATGGGGCATTCTTTATGTTGCCCTCTGTCGTGTTACCCCAAACCAATAATCTAATTCCCTTTTTAGCAATAAAAGCTTCCGCCGATTTTGCATCTGAAAAATTAATATCGGTTGGGAGTTCCTTTATTTTTACATCATCCTGTAGTTTATAAGTAGCGATTTGTTCTCTGAATTTTTTCTTAATTTCTTTATAATAACCTTGCGAAGGTTCTTCGGTGGCAATCGCAAATGCAACTGTAAGTATGCTTGCATCATAAAAATAGTTCCGATTTATGAACCAAGCTATCAAATGAATGATTTGTAAAGCAAGTAGGATAATAGCAATTATCCATTTTGGACCAATAGAGATACCCGATTCGGAAAGAGCGGAGATAATTGCTGCAGAAAGAAAAAATAGACCGAGGGCGTAAATAAAAGCGCCTCGTTTTGACGACCATTCCAGCCCCTTTAATTCTCTGAGTATTTCTAATGTCTCTTTCATATGGATAACCTGGATTTTTACACTTTCTATTTAGTTTCCATTATCCTTCATAGAAATAAATTATGGATTCTTGTAATTATTACCTTTAGTTTATACAGGGAACTTTAAATTTGCAAAATAAAATACTATCTTAAAAGTTTTTCTATAGAGGATATTGAAAAAAGGTTCGAACGCCCAATAGGGGTGCTCTGAAAAGTGCTTATTTTAAAAGACCTACCGCTGGCCCCGGTGTCAAATCCCCCGCCTGGCGGCCAAGAGGTGTCAGGGCTTCGGCCTAAATTTTTTGTGGGGCTACAAAGCTAAAGAGTCGCGGGTGAGGTTAATTTTCCTGCAAGCACAAACACTTACCACCAAGAAAGTTCGTTAAATCGTTGCCCTAGTGCTTCAGAGATTTCAAGGAATCTTTCCGATGAACCGTTGAACATACCAACTTGTAGGGGAGGCCATCCTCCTCCTTTTTCTTTAGCTTCTTCTACTACTCGACTAAATGGGTTTTTCCCCATACCACGACTATGTTTCCATCCAAATCTACCTATTGGCCCCCAATTTTCTCCTGTTACATCCGCATAAACAAGTGCGGAATAAACTTCAAATTCATCAAATAATCGCTCATATTCTTTGCCAACAAAGAGGAGTTCTTCCAGGGCAGGTCCTAAAGTTTGAAATAGGTGCTCACTACGTGGAACATAATTCTTCTCCAGACCAGGTATCCACTTAAACGTATCATTTATATCGGAAAGGTTTGGAGCAACTATGGCAATAATAGGAAGATATTCTTTTTCTACTGAAGATTTCTGTACAGGAGTTGTTAATGTTAACTTTAATGCATCATATTTTCCAGCAGATAGCGCTGCAATCCCGGCTGAATACATAAGAATCTGAATTGGATACCAACCAAAATCAATCCAAAGAGTTACGCCAGACGATCCTTTGTCTGCTTCTGCTAGACGGCTAAATACTTTCGGCAATATAGACAGTTGTTCTCCTTCTTCCCATCTCGCGAGAAGAATAACAATCTGCTGAAGATCTCTTACGGCTTCCTCATATTTCTGCATCCGCTGCAAAAAATCTTCCTTCTGCACCTTCGCTCCCTGAACAGGAAAATGTTTAATGTCTGTTGTGGCAAGGAATGCTTTAATGTACTTTGTAACATAATCATCAAGCCTGATCCTATTTTTAGGATCTGCAAGCAATTCCTTCATTTCTTCAACGATGTTCATTTTAGGGTTGGTCATAAAAGAGTATTGATGGGTTTATAACTTTTGTGTGTATCTTTGGACAATTTCTTGCCCCCATTGCACTAAATCAGTGTATGTTAAAACCTCGATTCCATGCAAAGAATAGTTAAGTTTTCTCAGGGCCTCTTTTCTTACTTCATTCCATCCTTCTTTTGTACCAATAACAATAAAAGCACGTGGCTTTATTACGAATACATCCCAACCATCTCATTTCTCCCTAGCGAAGAGATTTATTAAACTTTCAAGTAATCCATTTTAATCCATCAAATGGCCTCTCCAGCTCTAAGCTGTACTTGCGTGGTTGTAGGTTGACTTCTCAGGCGAGCCTATCTAGTAGGAAAATATAGCATTAGCTGGAGATAATGTCAAGTTGGATAGCACATATACCTGTTCGTGCAACATGCCTCCTTAGAGGGGCAGTCTTCCTGGGTGTCTGAGAGTTAGAATTCACTTCTTTAAGTGTGAGATTCTCAAGCACACTTACGACAAATCTCAAGCGGGCAAAAGGTGGGGCTTTTAAGCGGTTGCAATACCGTCCAGCCTTACCCCCGTCACCCTTATCTCCGGCGCAATCACAGCCTCTTCGGCCGCCCACACCAGCGTGGCTTTTTTCTCTTTGGTCACGGAACGGACGTTATTCAGGATGTGGCTTATGTTGCTGTTAATCCTTATGGTGTTTGGTTTGAGGGGTGTTGACAACTTTCCGTCTTTTATTAAAAAAGAGTCCGCTATGATGGTGCTGGTGAAATCTCCGGCGGCCATCCCGTTTATCGGGTACGTGTACCATATCCTCCCTCTGTACAGGCCCTCTCTTATGCCGGAAAGCAATTCTTCC
>JAMXCX010000081.1 GCA_024542985.1 Candidatus Omnitrophota bacterium
AACAATTTTTTAGGACCGTCAAAATCCCCGGCGCGGATTTTGACTGGCGCTTCGGCCTTAAAAATCCATCCCTTCGGTCTGGATACCTTGCTTTTAAGACCTCAGAGCCTCCTTAAAAATTGTTATTGCATATCTTTGCTTTCTTGTTACCAAAACTGTGAAGAACTACACTACCGGCAGGCAGGCCTCAAGCGGGGTTCTTTCTAACGAGGTTTACTTCAACGATAAGTTTGGTATAATGAAATGTATGAATAATTATTGGAATTTATCTCTTATTTTGTCGTTATTAGTTCATACTGCTATATTTGTCAGAGTACCTTACCATTTTAGGCAGAAAGATCAACTTGTAAAAAATAAAAGTCGTAAAGAAATCACAATGGCTCCCGAGAAAATTGAAACGATATCAAAGAGGAAATTTAATACTTTTGAGGGCGTAGAGCCTTTGCCTTATATAGAAAATTTGATGAATAAATTAATAAAGCCGAGGTACATATCGCCTGTAGAAAAACAGAAAGTTTTTACTACTGACTTAAGCGAAACTATATTTTCTAATTTTGCTAAAAGCAGTTATTTAAAGAAAAGTCCGGCCTATATGGATTATTACCGGCTGGTACGCGAAAAGATAAGAACAAATGCTTATCAGAATTATAATACCCGCAAGAAGGGAGAAGTCACCATAACTTTTTTAGTCCTAAAAAACGGGACCCTTAGAGCAGTTAAACTCGATCCAAAATCGGTTCGCAGTAAGCGTCTAAGAAATATTGCCTTAAAAAGTATCAAACAATCCGCGCCATTTCCTGATTTTCCTAGGGAATTAAAAAAATATTCTCATCTTAAATTTAACATTTCAATACATTTCAAGAATAATTGACTCCCTTTCAATACCCGATATAGCTCTTACTTACCTGCCGGCACCTGCCTACCCAACAGGCCGAAGGCCTACTCTGGGTGGTCTGTTGACCTACCGGTAGGTAGAGGTAGGTCTCTAGCGGGGGTTGACATCTATCTGTGGAGTTGCTATCCTATCTAATGCATCTATTCTGCAATGTCTATTTAAGGCAATTCAAAGTGTGCTAAAATGATACGCGAACCAGTAGTAGAAGGGCAATTTTACCCTCATAATGATGCCGAATTAAGAAAGTTAATCAAAGGTTTTGGCTTAAAGAATGGACCTAAAATTTCTGCCCGGGGTATAATTCTTCCGCACGCCGGATATATATATTCCGGTAGAGTCGCCGCAACTACTGTAAGTAAAGTTCTGCCAAGGCCGACAATCCTGATATTAGGCCCTAACCATACCGGCCTAGGGCCAGATTTTAGTTTATGGGCCAGAGGATCGTGGCGGATGCCTTCAGGCTTGATAGAAATTGATGAAGCTCTTGCTGAGCAGATACTGAGTAAAGGAAACTACATCAAAGAAGATGATTTGGCGCATAAAAACGAACATTCGATTGAGGTAGAGCTGCCGATTATCCATCATTTTTTTGGTGATTTTAAATTCGTGCCTATATCGTGTAAGATATCTGACCCTCAGATTTACGAAGAAGTATCGTCTCAGATTTTTGAAGCAATAAAAAACAAAAAGAATGATATTCTTTTTGTTGCTTCAACAGACTTAACGCATTATGAACCGGAAAGTTGTGCACGCAGAAAAGACAGAGCGGTGATTGAGGCAATTGTAAATTTAGAGGAACAAGATTTATTGAAGAAAATAACTGCCCTGGAGATAAGCATGTGTGGCGCGGCTCCGGTAGCAATATTTATTTCGTGTCTGAAAAAATTAGGGGCTAGAAAATCTCAAGTAGCATTATATGAAACAAGTGCGGCAGTCAGCGGAGATTTAAGCTCGGTCGTGGGTTACGTGGGTATGATAGTCAAATGAATTAACCATTTTCCCTGGAGATGAATATGCCGGTTTTAGCTATTCAGGAGGAATAAATTTTGGACGATGTAGCGAGAATACGAATCAATAAAGAATGGAAAGATGAAATTAATCAAGAAAAATCCCAAACTGAGACGGGAAATTATCATCAGCCGACATTTTCTATATTTTTATCTTCTTTAAGCATGCAGGCAATGATAGCAATGGGAAAATTAGAAAACCCTTTAACGAAAAAAACTACTAGAAATTATTCCCAAGCACGTTTTTTAATTGAGACTTTAGAGATAGTTAAAGAAAAGACCAAAAGCAATATCAATGCCCAGGAAAAAAAGTTGCTCAATGAATCTTTAACTAATCTAAAACTGATCTATTTGGAGGTAAAAAAATGATTTCTGACGATTTACTAAAAATACTGGCTTGTCCCGAATGCAAGACAGGGGTAAGCCTGGAAAATGGAAAAATAGTTTGCACGCAATGCGGCAGAAAATATCCCATAAGAAATAATATTCCGGTAATGCTGGTCGAGGAGGCAGAATCTGATGAAAAAAAATAAGATTTTAGTAATTCACGGGCCAAATTTGCACCTTTTAGGTGCCAGAGAGCCTGATATTTACGGAAAAGCTACCTTAAGAGATATCGACAAAGAGTTGAAGGCCAAGGCTAAGAAAAATGATTTTACGATTGAAATAATCCAGTCTAATTCGGAAAGCGAGATACTTGAAAAAATAACTAATACCGCCTATGATTTTTTAATTATTAATCCTGCCGCCTACACCCATACTTCGGTTGCAATACGTGATGCTCTTTTGGGAGTTGATAAACCTGCTATCGAGGTTCACCTTTCAAATATATACAAACGAGAGGATTTCCGCAAAAAGTCTTTAATAAGTGATGTGGTATTAGGTGTAATTTCAGGATTGGGAAAAGGAAGTTACCTTTTGGCCCTAGACGCCGCTAGGGATTTCTTAAACAAAAAATCTTAGTTGCTAACGTGGAACAAAGAATTAAAAATTTTTCAGGAATATTGGAAAAGTTAAACTATGATTCCTTTTTGGTATCTGACCCGGATAATATCGCTTATTTGACCGGGTTTAGGTTAACTCAAGGATATCTTCTTTTTGAAGCTGGTGGAAAGATGCTTTGCTTCACCAATTTTTTATACTCACAAATCGTTAAATCAATAGATTGCTGGCAGGTAATTGTGAGTAGCACCAAAAATAATATATTTGATCTGATTGCCGGTGAGGTTAGTAAGCTAAAGCATAAACGCGTAGGATTCGAGGCAAAAAAAATGCCCTTTCTAGAATATAAAACTCTTAAAATCCTCTTCCTAAAGAAAAATATTAATTTTATAGGCGAAAGCGATGTTATTGAAAAGATCCGAATGGTTAAGACTAAAAAAGAGATCAATTTTATTAAAAAGTCTATTCTGGTCAGCAAGGAGGCCTTTAAATTCGCTAAGGAAATAGCCGATGTCGATATGACAGAAAAGGATTTAAGCATCGAAGTGGAGAAATTTTTGCGTCTCAAAAGCGACAATGAGGTAGCTTTCGAGACTATTGTAGCTTCTGGAGAAAATACGGTTTTTCCGCACCATTTATCGGGTGGCTGCAAACTGGATAAGAATTTTTTCCTAATTGACTTAGGCTCAAAATATTATGGATATTGTGCTGACTTGACAAGGATGTTGATTTGGGGTAAAATGCCCATTCTTTTCAAGAAAATATACTCTACCGTAAGAAAAGCTCAAGAATTAAGCATAAAAAAAATAAAAGATGGCGTTAAAGCATCTGAGGTTGATAGGGCA
>JAMXCX010000082.1 GCA_024542985.1 Candidatus Omnitrophota bacterium
CGTTTGTATAATTCTAGTTAACATTATTTTAGGAATTTTTCTATCCCGGATAATAGTGGGGCCGATAAGAATTTTTAATGAAGCGGCTGGTAAGATTGCTTCAGGGCGCCTTGATTTAAGAATCAATTTATCAACAGCGGATGAGCTAGAAGAGCTGGCAGATTCTTTTAACTCTATGACTGGTGAGCTCTTGCGCATGAAAGAACTAGCGGAAAATGCAAATCCTTTAACTAAGCTCCCTGGCAATATTGTAATAGCAGAGAAAGTAGGAGCGAGGATTAAGGAAGGAACTAAATTTACTGTAATTTATTGTGACTTAGACAATTTTAAGGCTTTTAATGATAAATACGGAATTCATAAAGGTGATGAGGCGATAAAATTAACCGGGGATCTTTTCAAAGAATCCTTGAAAATTAAGGGAGGGGTTGATGATTTTGTCGGTCATGAAGGAGGGGATGATTTTATTATTCTTACAAGTTCTGAGAAAGTAGAGCCAATAGTCCAGCATATAATTTCTGAATTCGATAAACGCATACGGTTTTTATACAACAAGGAAGATTTAGAAAAGGGGCATATTGTTGCTCATGCCCGGGACGGTTCAATAAAGACATTTCCTATAATGACTATATCTTTGGCTGGAGTTTCTAATACCCAAAGAAAAATTGAAAGTTATGCTGAAGTTACTAATATTGTCGCTGAGGTAAAAAAGAAAGCTAAAAGTATCAGTAAAAGTTGTTTTGTGCTTGACGAGCGAAAAGGATATTAATTTAGTGGCCTAAATTACTTCTCTTGGCATATTTTATGTAACGAATAGCTCTTTATCGGACTCGGGGAAATCAATTTTTAGGGAGTCAGCTGCTGGGTTACCGCGCTCAAAGTTTTGCTCTCCCTGATCTACCGATGTCACCGATTTCGGTGTCACATCAGTGCTGAGCTTTCCCTTTATATCAGGTACTACTTCAAGCACATCACGCGCACTTTGTGAGTGGATGGGGAGTAAGAAACCAAAACTTAAGAATATTACAACTATTAAACAGACTAACTGTTTCATATTTTCTCCTCTAATTAAAGGATACCATAGAAAATAAGCCTTGTCAATGTTGCCTACCTGATCTAAAAAAACTTTATTTTTACTGCATTTTACTGATGTTAGTGCTATACCTACAATAGCCAGCAGCAACCGGGCTAGAGAATCTCTGCCGCGGCGGCAAGCATGACAATATTCAAAGGATAGAGCTAAGTGAAACTCTGGGTCTTTACAGCCTCAGCATCTCTTTTTTGGCAATCCCGCGCAGAATCCAATCCCTGCCTACCCAGCAGGTAGGTTGGCCGAAATGCTTCGCATTCCGGCCATACTCCATCCTCAATCTTACAGAGAGGGCATTCAGCATCGGGGCAAATTATTTTGTAGGTCTAACTAAAAAATATCTATCAATCATAGGTAGCTTCAGTAGCTAAAATAACCTACTCTGGGAACACACACTTTTAGCGTAGAGACGGTTGATATGTTTTTCTATCATTCTAGCAGTATTGCTATAGCAGTGAATAACTATGATAAAATATTGCAATTTGCAGTTCACATATATATAATAGGACTGTTGCAAAATGCAACAGTCCTTGATTGCAGTGATTAGAGAAAGATTTCAGAGATTAATAATCTCCGTAATCTCTTTTTAATCATTGAAATCAGGCGCTGGTGCTATTATGCAACAGCACCATAAGGGCTACTTGCTTTAGTTCCGGCAAAGAAACAATTTTAGAGCTAAAAAGCAGATGAGAAAGAAACAAAAAATAGTTTTAAAAAGTATTTTACCCATAGCTATTGCTTTTGTCAGCGCTTTTATATTTTTTGTAAGCTACAATCGTTACCTCCTAGACAAGACACTTGCCAATCTTAAAATCTCTCTAAAAAAACTAGAAAGGATTCAAGACCCAGAGGTAAGAAATACTATAATGGCCATATTGGATGATACATTTTTAATGGAAGTGGCGCGAGAAGAGATTGACCCGACAATTTTAGCAAAACTAGAATTTTCCAATCAGATAATTACAAAAATGACCCAAAAGGCGCAACTCGAAGATGCTTTATATTTCATCAAAGATCTTATCAAAAAGAAAGAAAAAGGCCGCGCGCCTATCCTTCAGGTGTTAGATGCCATATCGCTTAACCTTGACCCTTCTAAGAGGGAAGAAAACATAGGGGCAGTAAGGGCGAAAATACAGACAGCTAAGAGTGAATTGAAATTCTATAAAGATGATGAACTTCAAGAAAAATACTTCGAAATATCCCGTTTCCATGTTTTGATTAAAGAATGGAACAAGGCTATTTCCTATCTTCGAAAGACAATAGAAATTGAGGCTAATAATGAAATAGCTAAAAAGGCATTCTTTTACTTAGGTTTGGTGCATAAATTTAAGGGTAATTTCCAGCAAGCAAAAGAAATTTTTAGCAAGGTTAAACATGACCTAGAGGGTGAATTGAGCGCGTTGTCTTACTTTGAGGAGGGAGATTCTCTCTACAGAATGGGAAGGTTTAAAGAGGCGATAAGTGTTTTTGAGCAGGCTTTTGAGAAAAACCCTGATTTGCAAGTGAGTCAAATTGCTCAATTTCGAGCCGGCTACATTAAAATTTACGATTTAGGAGAGATAGAAAAGATAGATGAGAATTTCAGCAAAGTTCCTCTAGGCTTGGGTAAAGAATCGCGTTTCAGTCCGGAAGAAATTATTAAACTTTACGATTTAAGCGAAAAAGATATCTATGATTCATTTAAGGAAATCAGAGATAAGATTCCTGATAGCGAGTTGATTCCAGCGATAGCAAAGGCCTATAGAGATAGAGGTTTCAAGTTATTAAAAGAAGGGTATGGTTTTTTAGAGAAAGGAAGGCAGAGATTAGGCACCAATCGTTTTGTCTTGGGTGAAGAACAGTTTAATTTGGCTATAGAGATTTTTCCCAAGGATGCCATCTCCCATACAGGCAGAGGATTAGTATTATATCTGCTAAAGTACCCCGACAAAGCAGTAATGGAGATACAAATGGCCCGAAGTATTTCTTCCGAAAATCCACTTGTATTAGCGAACGCAGGTTTTATTTATACAGGTTTAGGAATGTATGATATTGCGCTTAGAGATTATCTATCTGCTATCAAAAGAGCTCCTAATAAAGCACTGCTTCATTATAATTTAGGGACGCTTTATATATTGAAGGGAAACTATACTAAAGCCAGAGAGAGCTTTAGAAAGGCAAAACAAATTGACCCTTTGTTTGCCAGCGCTTATAATAATGTTGGATACATACTTTGGCGAGAGAAAAGATATAAAGAAGCAAAATTAGAGTTTGAAAGGAGCACGAGCCTCAATGAAGATTCTGTCGTGGCCCATTACAACTTAGGTATAGTGCTTTATAATTTTGAAAAATATGAACAGTCAAAAAAACAATTTGAAAAAGTTAAAAAAATAAGACCGGCATATAGAAAGACAGATTGGTTTATCGTTCAAATTAAAAAGAAACAATAAACAACATCAGGCCTAATCTTAATGTTTTAAGTTTAGCCTGAGCATATAAAGGGTTTTTGTTTAGAGGCTTAAAGCACATAAAATATTATAAAAATTATGTTTAGAAAAAATAGGAGAGAATACGTTCGTTTACCAGCACACCATCTTATAAAATACAGGGTTTTAG
>JAMXCX010000083.1 GCA_024542985.1 Candidatus Omnitrophota bacterium
AGAGCCGACATTAAAACTTCCCTCATAATAAGAAAAAGCTGATATAATAAAAATAAGATTCTCTAGGCTAAGCTAAGGCCTTAGAAATCTTCCTTTATATCTTAAGTGTGATGAATAATACCGGCAATAGCAAAGACTTTTTCTGTCGCGATTTACCAACAAAACCTTTCCCGAAGATGGGTAAGATATTGGTTACCGGAGCCTCAGGTTATATCGGAGGCCGATTAGTTCCGGAATTATTGGCAAGAAATTACAAGGTAAGAATAATGGTGCGGGCAGAGTCTCCGATATATAAAAGTCTCAGGCCCAAGGTAGAGATAGCCGTAGCCGATATGTTGAACTTAGAACAACTAAAATACGCCCTTGAGGGTATTGATGTCGCTTATTACCTTATCCACTCTTTGCGCCTAGGCCCTAAAGAATTTGAAATGGCGGATATAAAAGCTGCAGTCAACTTTAGGAAGGCTACCCAGGGAAAGCAGCTTAAACGCATTATTTATTTAGGAGGTCTTGGCGATATTCGGGGCCCTCTTTCTTCTCATCTGCGCAGCCGCATAAAGGTAGCCGAAGAATTGAAAGCGGGAGATGCTCCGGTGACGGTTCTTCGTGCAGGCATTATTATTGGTTCAGGAAGTGCTTCCTATGAAATTGTCCAGCATCTGGTAAGAAAACTCCCGGTTATTTTAGTTCCACATTGGGCAAAAAATAAATGCCAACCCATAGGCATTCGTGATGTAATTAAATATCTTGTTGGAGTTTTAGAAGTACCTGAAACGGCAGGAAGAAATTTTGATATCGGCGCTAGAGAGGTATTGACTTATGAAAAGATGCTAAAAATTCTTAATGGCCTTCTTGGTAAAAAAACAATTTTTATTCCTTTCCTGTTTTCTAATATTCGATTTTACGCTTATTTTGCAAGCCTTGTTACCCCGCTTCCTAATGCCATAACCCAGTGCTTAATGGAAGGATTAAAGAATGACGTTGTCTGCCAGGATGATTCTATTATAAGTTTTATACCGTTTGAGCCCATTTCATATAGAGCGGCAGTCGTGAGAGCCTTGTCTCGGGAAGAGCAGGATAAGGTCTCTACCCGCTGGTCTGACGCCTATCCTCCGGCTCATGAGCTAGCCATGAAACTGCATGAACTTAAAGAGGATGCGACCTATAGGGCAGGCTATTCTCTTTTTACGAAAAAGAAATCTTCTCGTATTTTTAGCTCTCTGTGCAAAATTGGAGGCAGAGAAGGGTGGTTTCACAACAACTGGATTTGGAGGTTAAGAGGAGCCCTAGACAGCGTTCTTATGGGAGTAGGGACATTGCGGGGAAGAAAAAGTCATTCTCATTTAGAGATAACTGATGTAATAGATTTTTGGCGCGTTGAGGATCTTAAGGAAAACAGAAGGCTTCTTTTACGTGCGGAAATGAAACTACCGGGAAGAGCCTGGCTTGAATTTAATGTCAAGGAGGATGGCGATAAAAGGAAACTATCGGTAATTGCCTATTATGATACCCATACTTTTTTAGGAAGAGTGTACTGGTATATGTGTTTCCCGTTTCATCATTTTATCTTTAGAACACTCATAGAGGCGATTGAAGAAAAAAGTTAAATAGTCCTTATCCGCGCTCGCATTCAACGGCGGGCTGGAAATATTCCCCTAGAGAAATAACGCCACGGCTTTTTCGAGGCTAGCTCCGAAAAAATTTTATAAGATGTATTTAAAATGTAGTTGACATTTTTTACAACAGGACTAAAATAGTCTTGTTTTATGGAGGAGTTAATGTAAAACTTAAAAAGAGAAATGGAATTTATCAAAAGAAGTTCTGACTACGCCCTAAGAGGTCTCATCTATATGGCGTGCTTCCCAAAGGGAAAAGTATTCTACCTCAATTTAATAGCAGAGAGAGTAAAAGTCCCACCGGTTTTTCTTCATAAACTTTTCCAAAAATTATGCCGATCCGAAATAGTTATTTCACACCGCGGTACGCGGGGAGGTTTCTCTTTAGCCAAAAATCCGGCTAAGATTACAGTAAGGAAGGTTATTGAGATTCTTCAAGGTCCTATTCTGCTGAATCGATGTCTTGACAAGCGATATAGATGCCATCGGGAGCAAATATGTTCTCTTAGAAAAAGATTGAGCCTATTTCAGAAAAAAACTATAAATTTTTTTGGCCGGATGGCACTAAAAGATCTGGCAAAAGATGAGAAATATACTAGAGACATATAGCCAAGGAAGAAGTGGACAATGACGTTAATTCCAATCGAGAGTATAGAGAGTAAAATTATCCTAATCAGAAAACAGGGGGTAATATGTTGAAAAGAGTATATTTAGTGATTTTATTCCTAGGAACAACAGTTTGCTTCTATTTGCCTATGCTTCAGGCAGCAGAGAATACTGTAATAACCAATGCCGATCTAGCAAACGTGTTTTTCGATTTGCTAGAACTTAAAATTCAGGAAAATACTGATAATCTTTCCAAGGCAGAGCTTTTTAAAATACAGGCAAATATATTGGCCCAAAGAGGTGTTTCGCAATTTATGTATACGAAAACAGATGAGATTCTTACAAGAAGAGAAGTTGCTAATTTACTTTACAACACTATAGAAGGTTCCAATAACGCGACAATAAAAGAGAAAATTAACTATCTCGCGAGAGAAGGTTATATCTTTGCTGGTGGAGAAAACGACCTTATGCCTCTTATTGAGACGAACCTTCATCCTTTAGCATTATTAAAAGCGAAAAGAAGTCATCACAGGTCATGCCGTTTTAAACAAAATGGATTTAATAAAATCAGATACTGCTTTTCAAATGTAGAAACAGTCAGGATGTTATTGCTAATATGTTCAGGATTAGCAGGCCTAATGAGGAGATAACGCAAACTGCTTTTTTGGTTAATAACGGCATTCTTATATAAAAACGGAAAGCCGATTTTTTTAGCCGAATAACATTAAAGGATTTGGCAAAAGATGAGAAATATGCTAGAGACATATAGTCTGGTAGGAGGGTAAAATGCAAATAATGCAAGAAACATTGAGCAGAAGTGATATGCTTTTTAGGGATTTCTTTAACAATGCTCCTATCGGCTTTCATATATTTGGGCCTGGTGGCATTATAATAGATATTAACCAGACTGAAATCGATATGCTGGGATATACTTACGATGAAATTGTGGGTAAGAAAAGATGGTCTGACCTGATAATCCCTGAACAAAAGGAAAGGTTTGAAGTGCACTGGAGAACGATTAATGAAACCGGCGAAGTTCGTAATCTGGAATATACTCTTGTATGTAAAAATGGACATCATATAGATGTATTACTGAACGCTTCTGCAAGATTTGACGAGAGCGGAAAACTGATAAATACCAGAGGTAGCATTTTAGACATCACAGAACACAAAAACGCAGAAGAGACACTTAAGAAGCAAAAGAAGGCCTTAGAGGAAAAAACCATTGCCCTTGCACAGGTCATATCTCAAATCGAAGTAGAGAAAAACAAGATAAAGGAAAATATAACAACAAACATAAATGAATTAATAATGCCTAATTTAAAAAAGCTTAGATTGAAAGGTGCGTCCGAAAAGTATGTTAATTTACTCAG
>JAMXCX010000084.1 GCA_024542985.1 Candidatus Omnitrophota bacterium
TGACATTCTCCCTGCCGAAGTGCCTCCGCTTAAGATTAAGGGAGAAACATTAACATTTACTAAAGGAAATAAAAAATGCATTTTGACCGTTCATACCTTTGTAGATATAGTTAAGCTTTCAGTAGGAACCGTATATGATTTAAGTGTTGTGAGGCAAAATGGCAATACAGTTATAAGCGTGGTTTATTATTATAAGTGAGTTAAATATGAAAAGAGCAGATAAAGCCCAAGCAATATTAGTTTATGCGACTTTAATTGCCTTTGTTGTAATGGCCTTGCTGGCTATGTCAGGCTATATTCAACGAAGGGTGCAAGGAATTTATAAAGCTGCCGGCGATGCTTTTGGAGATGAAGAGCAGCGCTAATAGATAGCTCTTTTTAAACAGGTATAATACAGCTTTGGATGTTAATAGTGTCAAGAGGTTAAGATTGTAAATCCTGTATTGTGTGGCGTTGCCGTCCCGGAAAAACTGCCTGCAATTTATAACCGGATTTTACGGTATTAGCCTCTTGACACAGCTAAAATTCCTCTTGAGCCCAAACCTAACCAGTTCTAATCAGTAGTTTCCCCTTCCATTTTAACCGTTGATAACCTACCATAAATAGCCTAACAGGTATAAGCTATAAGCTATAAGCTGTAAGACTTATAGCTTAAAGTTTACAGCTTAAAACTAGAATAGGCTCGACTTTATTAAACATAAATGATACAATAATTACGTTCAGTTTTTTTGGAGAGTCGTTTATTTTTTTAGGAAAATTAATCAAGTAGAAAGTTCAAATAAACCAGCATAATATGGGTCTAGCCTATATTTTTCTTTTAATTTCCTTAAGTATCCTTTGTTATTACGGAGTCCAGGTTATTCTCGAGAAATGGGATGTAGCCCAGAAGCGAAAAACTTCAAAGACTGCTTCTCAGTTTGAAGAGATGTTTGTCTTCGTAAGAAAAAAGTTTATTCTTCGTTTATACATAATAGTCCCCATGGTGATGGGGTTATCGAGTTATTTTATCTGGAAAAAGTGGTGGGTGGCTATTGTGGCCGCTATACTAGGAGCTATTTTCCCTTTGTGGTTGGTAAATTTTTTGGATAAAAGACGAAGAAAAAAGTTTATTATGCAGTTAATAGACGCCTTAATGATTATGAATAGCTGTCTTAAAGGAGGCTTAACTCTAATCCAGTCTTTTGAGATTTTAGCCGAGGAAATGAAACCCCCGATAAGCCAGGAGATATCTCTCTTAAACCGGGAAATTAAAGTGGGTGTAACCCTTGAGGAAGCTCTCATAAGATTAAATAATAGAATGTCCTCAGAGGAGATGACTTTGGTCTCATCAGCTATACTGGTGGCAAGAGAAACCGGAGGAGACTTAACCAAGGTATTTTCCCGTTTGGTTGATACCATAAGAGACCGGCTGAAATTGAAAGATCTTGTTGCCACCTTGACCCTGCAGGCACGCCTGCAGTGCATCATTATTTCTTTTTTAGGCCCAATATTTTTTCTGATTGTCCGCAAAATAAGACCCGACCATTTTGATATTATGCTGCAAGATGAGGTAGGTAGACTAATCCTTATAGGTGCTGTTATCTTGCAAATAATCGGTTTTATTTTGATATTGATATTTGGTAAGGTTGAGATATAGTCTCTAAATTTTATAATTATAAATAGAAGCCATGATAATTATTTTTTATATAATTTTAGTAGCCGGATTTACACTTTTTTTTATAGGTTTATTTCCCAAACCCCCGGATACTATTTCTGTGTTTGGCGAACAAGTAAAAGATAGAACCGGCTCTGTTTTTTCCCCTATTTTAGGCCCTTTTGACCCTCTCAATAAAATAGTTTTAAAATCTTTTAAACTGGAAGAAGGCTTAAAACGCAAGATGTATCTTGCCCGTTGGAAGGTCACTCCTGGAGAATTTCTTGCCGGCAAAGAGTTATTAGCGATAGGGTTTCCCCTTACCCTTTATCTTTTTGAAGTACACAATGCCTGGTGGTTAGTCGGGGTTGGTTTATTTGGACTGTTCTTGCCGGACTTTATTCTTAATTCAAGGGTAAAAAGACGAAAATTTATGATTTCGCGGATTTTACCCGAAACTGTAGATTTACTTGCTCTATGCGTGGGCGCAGGTTTAGATTTTATGGCTGCGGTGAGGTGGATTATTGATAAAGTTAAAATTAATCCTATGATTGAGGAGTTAATCCAGGTTTTAAAAGAAATAAATGTGGGTAAGCCTCGGGCGGAAGCTCTGAGGGATATGTCTAAAAGAGTAGATATTCCGGATGTTACTTCTTTTGTGAGAATTTTGATACAGGCCGATAGGATGGGAACTCCGGTTGAGGAAACATTCAGGATACTTTCTGACGATACCAGAACAAGAAGATTTCACCGCGGCGAAAGGCAAGCCATGAAAGCCCCCTTAAAGATGTTAATTCCCCTTATTTTTTGTATCCTGCCAGTTATTCTTATCATTGTAGCCGGGCCAATTCTAATTAGATTTATAAGACAGGGCGTATTCGGCGGAATGAGCACCGGGATAATGCAATAACCTATTTTTCCAGCAGTCGTAATAACGGATTAATCTCATAGCATATATCAAATGAAAGATTATTAAATACGGCCGGGATATTCACCGCCTGAACGTCCCCTTCCTTTTAGAATTGCTTCAAGAGGCATAGTTTCGTCTGTGTAAATATCTATATCCTTATTAATTCGGGAAATAGCATAAGTGTCAGTGTTTACGAGTATGCCTTCTAGGTTCTTCAAAGCTTTGCTTAAGCTATCTGAGGTTAATTGCGAGGTAGGATTTTTTGATAATAATAAGGATGAGGCGTTTCCCGGAAAAACTCTTGTTGGTGATAATAGCCTATCTATACTCTGGGATGGTAAGAATTTAAGGCTTTTATCTATGTTCTGTCCGTTCAGTTTTCCAATCTTTTCTATTGCCTGATTGCCATAGGAGTTAGGATTTTTCGGGCTGTAATAATTTTTCATATTATACCCGGAGATATTAATAGTATTTAATTTTGGATTCTGAAACAAATTAGCATTTACCTTATTCATTTTAGAAAATGCAGGAGTCATATGACTTTTTAAACTGACATTGCTCAGCCTAGAAAAGGCCAGGTTAATGTTACTGGTTAAGTTTACATTAGCCAGTCTTCCAAAGGCGGGGTTTAATACTGAATTTAGTTTAACGTTTAAGTTAGCCAACCGCCTAAAAGCCGGGTTGATAGTACTGTTTAAGTTTAAGCTAGCCAGCCTTCTAAAAGCCGGGCTGATATTGCTGTTTAAGTTTAAGCTAGCCAGCCTTCTAAAAGCCGGGTTGATAGTACTGTTTAAGTTTAAGCTAGCCAGCCTTCTAAAAGCCGGGTTGATAGTACTGTTTAAGTTTAAGCTAGCCAGCCTTCT
>JAMXCX010000008.1 GCA_024542985.1 Candidatus Omnitrophota bacterium
TATATTAAGGGCCCGTAGCTCAGTCGGTTAGAGCAGTTGACTCATAATCAATTGGTCCGGGGTTCGAGTCCCTGCGGGCCCACATGTAGAACGAGAAGGCCGGATCAACAAAGGGAGTTTGAGAGAAAAGAGTTTCCCCTCAAATTACTTATTCTTTCCCTGCCTGGCGGCAGCCAGGTTTGTATGGAAAGGGAGCGTCAGAGAGGGAAAGCGTAGGTTTCCCTTTATGAGGAGCGAGTCTGGCAATAGACAGGCGAAGCGATTGGTCCGGGGCTTTAGTCCCTGCGGGCCCAGCAATAAAAAGTTTTTTAGTTACAGTAAAAATCTGGGCACATAGCTCAGTTGGTTAGAGCACTACGTTCACATCGTAGGGGTCGCCCGTTCGAATCGGGCTGTGCCCATATAGACTTATCGAAGCAAATATAAAATAAGAGAGGTAAATGAGTCTCAAAGATGAAATCCCAAAGATAGTCCAATTACAGGAAATAGATTCGCGTATATATAATTTTGCTCAGGAAAAGAACATAAAAATCCCGCAAAGTTTAGAACAGATAAAAGATGAATCCGAGCAAATCAAACAAACTCTTTCTTTCTTTGAGGATAAAATTAAAAATATACAATTAGCGAAAAAGAATAAGGAACTTGACCTGGCTGCCAAAGAAGAAAATATGAAGAAAAACCAGGCCCAGCTTTATCAACTAAAAACCAACAAGGAGTATAAAGCCAAGCTTAGCGAGATAGGATCTCTAAAGGCGGATATATCGACAACTGAAGATGATTTACTGACGATTCTTGATGAAATAGATTCAGTCGAGAGTGACTTCCAAAAACAGAAGAAAGAAATTGATGGAAAAGAAAGAGAGATTAAAAACAAAGAAGCTCAGCTAAGAAACGCAATAAAAGATATCGAAGCGCAAATGCATAATTTAGAAGCCAAGAGACAGAGGTTTTGTGGCCAAATCGATAAAAAAGTTCTCGCGAAGTACGAACAGTTATTGCAATGCCGTAAGGGATTGGCGCTAGTCCCAGTAAGTAACAGTAATTGCGGGGCCTGTCATCTGGCGCTTACGCATCAGAAGATAAATGAAATAAAGATGTTCAATAATTTAGTCTTTTGCGAAAACTGCGTTCGGATTTTATATATACCTGACGATATATGCTAAAGGTTTATATTGACGGTTCATCAATCGGAAATCCCGGCAAAATAGGGATAGGCTATGCGATTTATCGCGACGATACCCTTCTCAAAAAGAATAGTATTGCTTTGGGTATTCAGTCAAATAACTTTGCCGAATACATGGCATTAATATTTTCTCTCATCGATATTTTAGAAATGGGTGAGAAAAATATCAGAGTTTTCTCTGACAGTAAGTTGGTGTGTGAGCAGATTAGCGGTAAGTTTAAGGTAAAGAATAATAACATTTACCCCTTGTTTGTTCTGGCGAAAAATATTATCGCAAAGTTTGATAATTTTAAATTGGCGCATATTGATAGAGAGAAGAATAAAGAGGCTGATGCCTTGGCAAGAAAGGCTACGGGATTTTTAATTTAATTGAAAGGGGGTAAGATATGAGTGGTCATTCAAAATGGGCGAGTATAAAGCACAAAAAAGGCGCTGCTGATGCCAAGCGCGGGCGTCTTTTTAGCAAATTAATTCGTGAGATTACTGTCGCCGCAAAGGATGGCGGAGGAAACCCCGACATGAATCCTGGCTTACGAACTGCTATTTCCCGAGCCAACGAAGCTAATATGCCTAAGGACAATATCACGAAAGCTATTAAGAAAGGTACTGGGGAGTTACCCGGGGTTAGTTACGAGAGTTGTACTTTTGAAGGATACGGTCCGGGAGGAGTTGCGATTATAGTCGATACCCTTACCGATAACAAAAATCGAACCTCGGCCGAGATCAGAAACATATTTTCCAAAAGAGGCGGGAATCTGGCTGGTTCTGGTAGTGTAGCCTGGATTTTTTCCTCAAAAGGTTACATTTTAATTGATAAAACTCAAGCCAACGAGGATGATTTATTTTCCATATGTGTTGATGCTGGCGCAGAGGACGTTAAAGTCGAAGGTCATAACTATGAAATCCTTTGTGAACAAAAAGATTTGGAAAATATCAAAGCAGCACTTAAAAGTAAAAATATCAAATGGGAGACAGCAGAGTTGACAAAATTACCTAATTCTACAATCAAAGTAGCAGGAAGCGCGGCAAAGCAACTTCTCTCATTGGTGGAGACTTTAGAAGACCACGATGACGTTCAAAAGGTTTACGCCAACTTTGATATTCCCGAGGAAGTATTAGAGGAAATAGCCCAGGAAATTTAGAATGAAAATCCTCGGCGTAGATGTCGGTTTACGAACCTGCGGGTATGCTCTTTGTAAAGTAAGAAATCTTGAAATCAAGCTGATAGGAGAAGGTGAGATAAAGCCTAACCCCAAGAATTCTCTTCCTCAAAAGCTTGATACTATATTTGAGGGATTAGAGAGCCAGATAAAGGCGCACAATTCAACTGCGATTGTTGTTGAAAAACTCTATTCGCATTATCGCCATCCTACGACTTTAGGAGTATTGGCCCAAGTAAGGGGAATTGTTGCTCTTCTAGCTCATAAAATGGGGATAGGTTTTTTTGAATATTCGTCAACCCGGGCAAGAAAGTCCTTTCTCGGAATAGGCAGTGCTAGTTCGGATCAAGTAAAAAGAATGGCCGAGAATGTAATCGGAAGGAAGTTTAAATCTATCCATACTGCGGATGCGTTTTCTTTGGTGGTTGCATTTTCACATGCCCAGAAATTAGCGCGTATTATAGGAAAAAATAGATAATTTAAGGATTTTTGCTAGCGATGATTTATCGAATTAAAGGTAGGCTTATAAAAAAAGCGGAAAATTCTCTGATTATTGATGTGGGAGGAATAGCTTATGAAGTCAATTCTCCCCAAGCCGTAATTAGGCAGATAAACAATGATGGCCAGCAAACAGTAGATTTAGTTATCTACCACTATTTGAATATTGACAAAAATAAAGGCATTCCTGTGCTGGTGGGTTTTTTGGATGAACTTGAGAGAGATTTCTTTGAAAAATTCATTAGTGTTACTGGGGTTGGGCCCAAAGCTGCCCTCAAGGCCTTTGATAAGCCTATACCAGCAATTGCCCGTGCCATCGAGGAAGGCAATGTAGATTTTTTAATGACACTTGCCGGCATAGGAAGGCAAAGAGCAAAACAAATCATTGTTCATTTGCAGGGCAAGGTAGGCAGGTTTGCCTTAATCAAGGAAGGAGAAGCGGGAAAAGAACATCCCAAAGGCGAAATTGTTGCCCAGGCAAAGAAAATCCTAAAAAGATTGCAATACAATAGCAAAGAGGCTGAAAGTATGATTAAAAAAGCTTCTGCAGCCAGGTCTGATGTTGACACTGTGGAAGAGCTTCTTAATGAAATTTATCGGCAGAGAAAATAAAGAGTGCTCCTTTAAGGGAAAAAAATATTTTTGAAGTATGGATAATAAACTAATAAAATCAACAGTCGAATCATTACTGTTTATTAATGAAAAGCCTATTGAAATGAATGAGCTGCGCCAAATTCTCGAAACTGACAAAAAAGAAACAGTCCAAGCTTTAGAGGAGCTAATTCAGGAATATAAACAGCGCAAATCAGGAGTATGCATTGTAAAGGTAGCTGGTGGGTATCAAATGTGTTCTGCACCCGAGAATGAGCCTTGGGTTAAAAGAATGTGCCAAGAGCGGAGTAAACAGAAACTTTCCATAGCCTCTTTAGAAACCTTAGCGATAGTTGCTTATAAGCAGCCGATAACCCGCATAGAAATAGAAGCAATAAGAGGAGTTAATATTGATGGAGTTATGCGTAAACTTTCTGAACTGGGGTTGGTAAAAATTATCGGCCGCAAAGATGTTGTGGGCAAGCCTTTTCTTTACGCAACCACACGAAAATTCTTGGAATATTTCGGTATTAATTCATTAATGGATTTGCCGAAATTAGAGGATTTTATTGCCTTAGCAGAAAAAGAAAAAATACCCAGTAATTGTGAAAATAATAGTGATGAAAATGTTGCGGCTAAGGAGGAGGTAAAACAATGAAAACTTATTTCGCATCTGAATCAGTTACCGAAGGGCATCCTGATAAGGTATGCGATCAGATATCAGACGCGGTATTAGATGAGATATTAGCTAACGATAAAAATGGCCGGGTAGCTTGTGAAGCCTTGGCAACGAGAGGATTGATAGTCGTGGCCGGGGAAATAACCACTGATTGTTATGTTAGTATTCCTAAAGTTGTCCGTAAACTGCTCAAAACTATTGGTTACGATGATCCAGCCGGAGGCTTTGATTATGAAAGCTGCGGAGTCGTAACTGCCATTCAAGAACAGTCGGCTGACATTGCTCTAGGCGTTGATACCGGCGGAGCCGGAGACCAAGGCCTAATGTTTGGTTTTGCTAATTCTGAGACTCCGGAGCTTATGCCTCTTCCAATTATGCTATCGCATCGGCTCGCGCAGCGTTTATCGGAGTTGCGCAAAGATGGTACCCTTGCCTATTTGAGACCGGATGGGAAATCTCAGGTTTCGATTGAGTATGAAGCCGGAAAGCCCCGGCGGGTAGATGCGGTAATTATTGGCGCACATCACAGCAAAGATGTGAAAACAGAAGATTTACGGGCGGATATAAAAAAACTGGTAATAGATTGCATTGTTCCTAAAGATATGCTAGACAAAAACACAACAATTTTTATCAACGGAACAGGCCGTTTTGAAATCGGCGGGCCAGTTTCGGATACCGGAATAACCGGCCGTAAGATTATAGTGGACACTTATGGCGGTTATGCTCGTCATGGCGGAGGAGCTTTTTCCGGGAAAGATCCCTCAAAGGTTGATAGGTCTGCTTCCTACATGGCGCGGTACATTGCAAAAAATATTGTTAAAGCCGGGATTGCTAAAACCTGCGAAATACAGCTATCTTATTGTATTGGTATTGCTGAACCAGTATCGATAAATGTAGATACTTTTGGAACTTCGCAAGTTGATGAAGCTAAGATTTCTAAAGTCATAAGAGAGGTTTTCAAACTTACTCCCGGAGGGATTATCAGCGAACTTGATTTGCTTAAGCCCATATATACCAAAACCGCCGCTTATGGTCATTTCGGAAGGGAAAATGAAGGTTTTGCTTGGGAAAAAACCGATAAAGTTGATATTTTGAAGAAAGCACTTAGTTAATTGATAAAAGTCTAAATAGTTTAAAGTTTAAAAACAGACAGGCTTAGATATCAGTTTCGAATCTTTAAAAGGAGCAAAAAGAAAAATGGAATATGATATAAAAAATAAAAGTCTTAAAATTGCCGGAAAAAAAAGAATTGAATGGGCTATAAAGCGAATGCCTGTTTTAGAGCAAGTGCGTCAGCGATTCAGCAGGGAGAAGACTCTTAAAGGTCTAACTATTGGTGCCTGTTTACATGTTACCACAGAAACTGCCGCTTTAGCTATTACTCTAAAGGCTGCAGGAGCTCGTCCGCTTATCTGCGCTTCTAATCCTTTGTCTACTCAAGATGACACCGCTGCTTCTTTAGTGTTTGATTATGGCATAGAAGTGTTTGCTATAAATGGCGAAGATACAAAAACATATTACAAGCATATTAATTCGGTTTTAAAGAATAAGCCTCAGATTACTCTTGATGACGGAGCTGATTTAGTATCAACAATTCATAAACAATTTGCGGCCGGTAAAAATAATAATATTGCTTTACCTTGGGCCAGCACAGAAGAAACTACAACCGGGGTAATACGCTTAAAAGCCCTAGAGAAAGAAGGAAAACTTCTTTATCCAATCATCGCCGTAAATGATGCTTACACTAAACATCTATTTGATAATCGTTATGGCACAGGCCAGTCTACACTTGACGGAATAATTAGGGCTACTAATAAATTGATAGCCGGAACTACCTTGGTTGTGGCTGGATATGGCTGGTGCGGAAAGGGCTTGGCTCGCAAGGCCCAAGGCTTAGGGGCAAATGTGATTATTTGTGAAGTCAATCACCTCAAGGCTCTGGAAGCTGTTATGGATGGCTTCCGGGTGATGCCCATGAAGGAGGCAGCCAAAATAGGCGATATTTTTATTACTGTTACCGGCGATATAAATGTCATATCCAGGCAATGTTTTCCTCTTATGAAAGATAGGGCGATAGTCGCCAACTCCGGGCATTTTGACGTTGAAATTCAGATCAAGGCTTTAGAAGAAATGGCAGTAACAAAAAAAGAAGTTAAGCCTCTTGTGCGTGAGTACACGTTTAAAAATAAAAAAAGGATTTATCTTTTAGGGGAAGGCCGGCTGGTCAATCTCGCCTGTGCTGAAGGGCACCCGGCCGAAGTAATGGATTTAAGTTTTGCCAACCAGGCTCTAAGTTGTGAATATGTTAAGAAATTTAAGGCAAAACTGCAGAAAAAGGTCTATAAAGTTCCGGACCAAATAGATTTTAAAATTGCCGAACTTAAATTAAAATCTCTGGGCATAAAAATTGATAAATTGACCGGTGAGCAAAAAGAATATCTTAGCACTTGGCAGTCGGGAACTTAAAATTTATCCGCCTTCGGGGCAGAGTCGGCTTCGGCGAATTTCGCTAAAGACCAACAGAGATACTAGGGGTGCCAGTCCGTAAAGGTTCATTTAAAAAAAGGGGGGGGCGATGAAAAGAATTCTCATTTTGGCTATTTTTATTTTTTCCTGGGTAAGCCCGATTTTTTGCCAAAACACAATTTCTTCCGAAATAAAGGAAGTAGTCTTATTCACCAATCAAGCCCTGATAACGCGCACAGCTACCACCAAAGTCAAGGCCGGCCTGAACGAAATACTTATTGAAACCAAAAGTTTTAACCTAGATCGTGATTCTATCCAGGCCGTAGTCTATGGTAAAGGAGAAGTCTATAGTGTGCAGTTTCGGGAAGTTCACCTAAAGGAGCAGCCTCAACTGAACATACGAGAACTAATATCAAAATTAGAAGGCTTTCAGGATAGACGCAAGAGCCTAGTGAATAAAAAGGAAGTGTTAGATAGAAAGAATGATTTTTTAAATTCATTTATTGACTTTGCCCAATCGCAAGTTCCTCAGGATTTAAAAACCCAATTTCCAAAGTTAGAGAATTTGAAGAAAAGCCTCAATTTTTTAGATGAGAGTTATGATAACATTAATAAAGACGATGAGGACTTAAGCCGCAGAATTCGCGAGCTGGATAAAGAAATAGCCCTTGTTAAGCAGAAATTATCGGCAGTAAGAGGAGAGGGAAGAAAAACAAAAAAGGTTATTGAGATTTTGTTTAATTCTGCAAAAGCCCAGCGAATCAAAATTGAGGCCGCTTATTTGGTTTACAATGCTTATTGGAGCCCTTTTTACAAGGTAAATGTGCCCAAAGGCCTAAAAGATGTTAATTTGGCTATGTTTGCGAAAGTTCGTCAAAAAACCGGCGAAGATTGGGAAAATGTACGGCTTTCAATTTCAAATATTATCCCTTTGAAAGGCGTGAGGTTGCCGGAATTAAATAGCTGGCATTTAAATTTGTCGAGACCTCAAGCTAAAGCTCCCTCATATAGAAAACGAAAAGGGATGTTTTTTGGCAAGGCAGATAAAAAGCGACCGATGCGATTAGAAATAGCCGGTGGGTTAAATCGCGAAGCCCTTTATGAAGCAGATCAGTTTTCAGAAAAGGCAGATTTTGCCTCAGCCCAGGCTAAAGAACTTCCTCTTTCTTTTGAATACGAGTTGCCTCAGGCCTTTAGCCTGGAGTCAAAAAAGATAGAGGCAATTTTGCCGATATTTTCAAAGACCCTAAAAGGGGAATTTTCCTACTATGCTATTCCCAAAATAAGTGCCTTAACTTTTTTGGTTTGTAAAACATCTGCTGATGAAGAATTTTTAAGCGGCCCTTTAAATGTTCATTTTGCCGGCCGCTTTATCGGTAAAACGCATTTGAGCGAGAAAAAGGCCGGTGAGGAATTTAATTTAAGTTTAGGTGCAGACCGGCAGATAAAAGTTAAGCGCGAGAAAATAAAGGACAAAGTTAAAGAAACATTCTTTAAGAAAATTAGCCGTCAGACTATAATCCGGGATGTAGTGCTAAAAATAACTGTTGAGAATTTAAAGAGTAAGACCGTTAAAATTAAGATTCTGGATAATATACCGGTATCGCAGACTGATAGAATTGAAGTAAAAAATTTGCAAATCAATCCTGAGCCGAATAAGAAAAACTATCAAGATAAAGAAGGGGTTAATCTTTGGAATTTGAAATTGAAACCTAAGGAAAAGAAAGAGATTGCCATCAAATTTACTCTTACTTACCCTAAGGGTACGTTTATCTCAGGCCTATGAAAAAAATCGGTGTTTTAACTAGAGATTGCGCCGGAGTTAATGCGGCTATCCGGGCCGTAGTAAGAAGCGCATCTTGTTATAATATCGAAACACTAGGAATATTGCGGGGTTATCAAGGTCTTATCCAGGGAGATTTTAAGATTTTGAGCCGGAGTTCTGTATCCGGAATAATCAATCGGGGCGGAACAATTCTCAAAACTGCCCGCTCAAAAGAGTTTTTCACCGGTAAGGGCCAGCTGAAGGCAGTTATGAATATTAAAAAAAATAAGATAGACGGTTTAATAATTATTGGTGGGAACGGCTCTTTAGCAGGCGCGCATATACTGGCTTCAAAATATTCGGTACCTGTTATGGGAGTTCCTGCGACTATTGATAACGACGTAAATGGCGTAGGCATGGCAATTGGAGCAGATACGGCGATAAATGTAGCGCTAGATGCTCTAGATAAGATACGGGATACCGCGACATCCTTAGAGAGAATTTTTGTGGTAGAAGTTATGGGCCGCGATTGCGGATACATTGCTTCGAGAGTTGCCCTGGCTGGTGGTTGCGAAGATGTCATATTGCCGGAGAGGCATTTTGATATCAGAAAAATGTCCGCTGAGATAGCCGAAGGCAACAGGCGAGGCAAGGTGAGTTGGATAATTGTTGTTGCTGAAGGAAAAGCAAAGGCCGGGGATATTGCAAAGAAAATCAGGAAAAACACCCGACTCGAAACCCGGGAGCTTGTTCTTGGGCATATACAGCGTGGGGGTTCCCCTTCGGCTTTTGATAGAATACTCGCTGCCCGTTATGCAACTTATGCGGTTGAAAAATTAAGAAAGGGTGAGACTGATAAATGTGTAACATTAAAAAATGAAAAATTAGATACTCTACCTTTAGCTAAAGCAATTCAACCTAAGGATATTGAAATTAATAGTTATTATAAACTCATAAAAATCTTAACATAGACTCGTGGTAATTTTTTATTTTTGAGGAGGTATAAAATGGTATATAGGAATGAGGCAGAGTTCATAAATGGAAACATTTTAGCTATCGAAGGCGAAAACATAACAATAAAAAATGTCAGGACTTTTCAAGATGAAGTCATTGATAATATAGTCGATACCATAGTCGTGGGTGATTCTGCCTACTTAAAGAAGATTTGTTACTGGGCAGCTTATAGCTGTGGAATTCAGCTAGGGGTAATTCCGGCGTCGATTCAAGAATTGTATAGTGCTATGGGCAGGGGTGAAGTTAAAGGATTTTGCGTACCGGCTATAAATATTCGAACCCTCACTTTTGATTCAGCCAGGGCGGTTTTTCGGGCTGCAAAAAAAATAGAAGCCGGAGCCTTTATTTTTGAAATTGCCAAAAGTGAAATAGGCTACACAAACCAGCGGCCGCAAGAATATACTTCAATTATTATTTTAGCGGCAATGAGGGAAAACTATCGGGGCCCGGTATTCATTCAAGGGGATCATTTTCAAGTCAACGCCAAGAATTACCGCAATGATAAAGAGAAAGAAACCAGCCAGCTTAAAAGTGTAATCAAGGAGGCTATTGAAGCTAACTTTTACAATATTGATATTGATTCATCTACTCTGGTAGATTTATCAAAGCCCACACTGGATGAACAGCAAAGACTTAATTACGAGGTATGTTCGTTTTTCACTGACTACATACGGCGGTTGCAACCGAAAGATATAGAGATATCTATTGGCGGAGAAATAGGAGAAGTCGGCGGGAAAAATTCTACAGCTAAAGAGCTGCATGCCTTTATGCGCGGATACCGTGATAACATCAGAGCCTTAAAAGGTATTTCGAAAATAAGCATTCAGACCGGAACTAGCCACGGCGGTGTAGTTTTGCCTGATGGCTCCATGGCTAAAGTTAATATAGACTTCGCTACCTTAAATGATCTTTCGGAAATTTCCCGAAAGGATTATTCAATGGCTGGTGCTGTTCAGCACGGTGCATCTACTTTGCCCAATGAGGCTTTTCATCATTTTAGAGAGGCTGGCTGTGCAGAGGTCCATCTGGCTACGCAATTCCAGAATATGACATATGATTACTTACCTTTGCGCCTGAAAGAAAAAATTTATGCCTGGTTGCATCAAGAATGTTCCGGAGAGAAAAAAGAGGGTTGGACTAATGATCAGTTTATATACAAAGTTCGGAAAAAAGCCCTCGGCCCGTTTAAAAAAGAAATACATTCACTTGCCACAGAGGCGAAAAATAAAATTTCCGGCGTTTTAGAACAGGAATTTTCTTTTCTTTTTGAACAACTCAACATCAAAGATACTAAAGCTGTAGTCGAGAAGTATATCAAGAGAGTAGTGATAGAAAAAACGAAAGACGATTTTATAAAAGAAGATAGAGATTTAGGGGTGTTAGAAGGCGCCGACTAAACACTAATTTATAAAACCTAAGGGGGAAAGGATGCGTTCAGACAAAATTAAAAAAGGATTAGAAAGAATGCCTAACCGGGCCCTTCTTTACGGAGTGGGTTTGCACCCTTCGCATATGAACAGGCCGTTTATCGGTATTGCCAGCAGTTATACTGATATTATTCCCGGCCATATTAATATGCGGACTTTGGAAAGATACATCGAGCGGGGAGTAGAAAATGGCGGCGGAACGCCTTTTATATTTGGTGTTCCGGGGATATGTGACGGCATTGCCATGGGCCATAGCGGCATGAGGCAGTCTTTGCCTTCGAGAGAGTTAATCGCAGATATAATTGAAAATATATCCAACGCCCATGCTTGGGATGGTCTGATATTGCTTACCAATTGTGACAAAATTACCCCAGGAATGATAATGGGAGCTTTAAGAATAAATTTGCCCACTATCGTGGTTACCGCCGGGCCCATGCTTTCCGGACATTTCGGCAAAAAGAAGCTTTCCTTAGTAAGGGATACTTTTGAAGCCGTGGGAAGATTCAAGGCTGGTCAAATATCTGAAGACCAAAGGCAAGTTTTAGAAATCGAAGCTTGTCCTTCTTGTGGATCTTGCCAGGGGTTATATACTGCCAATACTATGTCTTGTTTGACTGAAACCTTAGGGCTTTCACTGCCCTATTGCGCTACGTCTCCGGCTGTTTTAAATAAGAAGGTAAGAATTGCCTATGAAAGCGGGCAGAGAATAGTGCAACTGGTTAAAGGAGACCTAAAGCCTAGAGATATTGTAACTAGGAAATCTCTTGAAAATGCGATTAGAGTTGATATGGCTTTAGGTGGTTCAACTAATACAGTTTTGCATTTGATGGCAATCGCTAATGAGGCCAAAATAAGCCTGAATCTTAATGATTTTGATAGGATAAGTCGAAGTACGCCGCATATCTCAAATTTAAGACCAGGCGGTGAATATTTTATGGAAGATTTAGATTATGCCGGAGGTATCCCTGCAGTTTTAAAAAGGCTGATAACTAAGTTGAATGAGAATCCGACTGTAGTTGGTAAAAAAATAAAAGAAATAGCCAGAGATGCGCAACTGTACGACGAGGATGTAATCAGGCCTCTAAATAATCCTTACCATGAGCAAGGTGGCATTGCTATTCTTTATGGAAATTTAGCTCCTGATGGCTGTGTAGTTAAGCAGTCAGCCGTTGATTCCGATATGCTAAAATTTTCTGGGAAAGCCCGTGTTTTTAATTCGGAAGAGGAAGCGATGAAGGCTATTTTAGAGAAAGAAATAAAAAGAGGACAGGTAATAGTGATAAGATATGAAGGTCCTAGAGGAGGCCCTGGTATGCGTGAAATGCTGTCTCCTACAAGTGCAATTGTAGGAATGGGCTTGCACAAACATGTGGCTTTGATCACTGACGGCCGTTTTTCCGGAGGAACTCGCGGCCCTTGCATCGGACATATTTCTCCTGAGGCGTCACAAGGAGGTTTACTTGCTTATTTGAAAGATGATGATATGATTACCCTAGATATCCTGAAACGAAAAATAGAAGTTAGATTAAGTAAACTTGAAATCGAAAGGAGAAAAAAAACTATTAAGATTTTACCTCCCAAGATTAAGACCGGGTATTTGTCGCGTTATTCAAAAATGGTAACTTCTGCATCTGCGGGGGCAGTATTTGAACAATAAATACGCATTTTTTCAACCTTAACCCTAGCCTAAACCTTGGCCTTTTTTAGAAACTTATTATTGACAATATATAGGTCTTTGGTATCATTAAACTTAGGATGAAAATACTAAGCACATTCCTGAAAAGAATTATCAATTTGTTTGGCGCTTTCTCCACCGATATCGGTATTGATTTAGGCACGGCCACTACCCTTGTGTATTTACGAGGAGAAGGAATTGTTTTGTGCGAGCCCTCAGTAGCTGCAATTTATAGAGACACCGGTGTTCCTTTGGCAATTGGGGAAGAAGCTAAACGCATGCTCGGGAAGACGCCAGGTAGTATAATTGCTATTAGGCCTATGAAGGATGGGGTGATAGCTGATTTTGATGTGACTGAGGCCATGCTTAGATATTTTATTAAAAAAGCTTATCCCCGAAAAGTATTGTTTGGGCCGAGGATAGTAGTTGCGGTTCCTTCCGGTATTACCGAAGTAGAAAAAAGAGCGGTAAAAGATTCTGCTCTTCGCGCCGGCGCGCGTGAAGTTATACCTGTTGAAGAGCCTATCGCCGCTGCAATAGGTGTAGGGCTTCCTATAGCTGAGCCGCAAGGCAGCATGATAATTGATATCGGAGGCGGAACTACGGAAATAGCCGTAATTTCTCTAGGGGGAATAGTCTATTCTCGTTCAATCCGCATTGGTGGTGATGAGATGGACGCAGGAATTATTGAACATATGAAGAAAAATTACAACCTTCTGGTCGGTGAACGAACCGCTGAGGCAATAAAGATAAAAATGGGTTCTGCTTGGCCGATTGATGAGAAATTAACGATAGAGGTAAGAGGCCGCGATTTAATCACCGGTCTTCCTAAATTTATCAAAGCCAAATCAGAAGAAATTAGACAGGCCTTAGAGCCGGCCTTAAAAGAGATTCTTGAAGCAACGAAAGCTACGCTCGAGCGAACACCGCCGGAGTTAGCTGCAGATTTGATTGAAAGAGGTATCGTACTTTGTGGAGGCGGCGCCTTATTAAGAGGGCTGGATAGGTTAATTTCTGAAGAGACAGGCCTAGCTTGTTTTGTTGCCGAAGATCCTTTGACTGCCGTGGCCTTGGGAACAGGAAAAATTTTAGAAGAACCGAAATTCTTAAAGAAGCTTTCCCTTGTATCTTCCTTCTAAAGCAAAATTCAAATACACTGCGCTGCTTGTTTTAGCTGCGTTGCTTGTTTTGGTCCCCTTTAAACATGTTATAAAAAGTTTGTCGATTTCTTTCCCGAAAAATATTCACCTTGCCCCTAAAAGACTCCATCAAAGAATAAAAGAGTTAGAAAAGATAAATCTTTCGTTAAGTCTCGAAATTGAAAAATTTAAACGTTTGAAGAAGGAAAATCAAACTTTGAGAAAAGTTTTTAACTTTAAAAACGAAAAAGGGTTCGACCTCGTAGGCGCTGATGTTGTTCTCTTTTCACCATCGAGTTGGCGCAGATTTGTTGAAATAAATTCCGGAAAAAATAAGGGCCTAAAAAAAGGCCTGTTTGCGATTGATGAAAATGGCAAACTAATCGGAAAGATAACGCAAGTTAGTGAGGATTCTGCACAGGTAATTTTAGTTAATGATCCCGACTTTAACCTATCAGTTTTTATTGGTGAAAAAGGCTTTGGCTTGCTTAAAGGAGCTTTGAGCGGAGCAAAAATATTATACGTAGAAGATGGTAACGAAATGCACCCCGGTGATAAGGTCTGGCTTAAAAATCCTTCCTTAGTTGTGCCGGTCGAAGTCGGGACAATTGCGAAAGTCCGCAGAAATCCTAACAATCTGTTTTGGGATGTTGATGTTGAGCTGCCCTTAAAAAATTCTTTTTTTGAAAAACTTTTTATCATTAAATGAGAAAAATAAACATAAAATTATTTTTCATTTTAACCGCCTTGTTTATGTTAGACATAATAAAACCCTTGGGCCATTCTTTAACTGTAGAGTTTGTTTTTTTGGGAATAGTTTTTATTTCCTTGGATAATGATACTTTGCAATCTTTTATTTTTTGCATATTTTTCGGGTTTCTCAAAGATTTTTTTATCGCAAAATCACCCCATTTCAGTTTCATCGAATTTCCCCTTATTTGCCTCCTTGTGCGCTATCTCTTATTTTATTTTGTCTTTGTAAGCCAGCAAACATATGTTTTTATCGTGCGGGCCCTAATACCGGCTCTGGCGATTTTCATCCATATTATTTTTAATTCTATATATGCCGGAGCATTTTTCCCGCTATTTTCATTAACTTTTTTTATCCAGTCATTTTTAGTTTTCTTTCTGATGATGAATTTATTAAAAAAGTGGGTGAGGATTAACCTGCCAAGAGCAATTAGCTGATTTTGATATGCCGCTTTAGCAAGCGTTAGGATTTATCCCGCTGCGATAAAACCGCGGTCTTTAGCCCGCGGAACTTCATTGCAGCGGCGTTTAAAGCCGGGGTGATATTAATTAAAAGAACAGCAACCAACCACTCATTTGAGGGTAATATTTTTGTTAAAGGCTACCTAGATAGAGAATAAGGTTGTGATGAAAAAATCAATCTTCTTGCTGCAAAAGTATAGCTTTATTTTTTCGGTTGAAACAATCCAAAAAATATATTTTGGAGGTTTCATTGTACTTATACTAGCTCTTTCGTACTATCAAATCATCAAGGGTGATTATTACTTTAAACGTGCCAAGAACAATTATGTGCGGCTTATTCCTTTAAGAGCAATCCGCGGTTCGATTTTAGACCGTAACGGTAAGCTAATTGCCGATGATAAAGCGTCATTTAATATAAGTGTTATACCTTACCAAATAAAACGAAAGAAGGATCCATTATTTAGAGAGATAGCTAAATTTTTGAATCTAGATGTAAAATCTCTCTATCGAAATTATAATAAAAATTTGAGGAGTCTTTTTATTCCCGTAGATATTCTTATCGGCTCGGATAAAATTACCGCCTTGGCTCTAAAGGAAAAATTTGCTGATGCAATTTTAATTAATACTCAACCTCAGAGATATTATCCTTATACCTATCAGTTTGCGCACATTCTGGGATATGTTAAAAAAGCTACCGCCCGCTATGAAGAGCTTAAGAAATATGGCTATCAGCCCTTAGAACGGATTGGTTTTTCCGGAATTGAGCAGCAGTACGATGCTTATCTTAAGGGTGAGGATGGGGGAGATTCAATTGAAGTTGATGCAAAAGGCAAAATGGTAGGTTTTTTGGGTAAGCAAATTCCCAAAAAGGGTAAATCTATCCAGCTTACCATAGATAGCCGTATCCAAAACGCCGCTTATCAATCGCTAGAGGGTGAGAAAGGTGCAATTATTCTTATGAATTCAGACAACGGAGAAATTATAGCTTTATGCTCTGCACCTTCTTTTGACTCAAATCATTTCGTTAAAGGTAAAAACATCGCTAAACTCTTGAATCATAAAGATAGCCCCATGCTTAATAGGGCTATTCAGGCAAGTTATCCCATAGGTTCTGTTTTCAAACCTATATTAGCTCTCGCTGCCCTGGAAACAGGCAAAAGCAGGCTAGGCACGCAAAAAATAACTTCAGCTACAACTTTTTTTTGTAGCGGAGAATTGCGATTGGGGCTTGCAAAGTTCCGCTGTTGGGCTACGCATGGAAGGCAAAATTTACACCAAGCCCTGATTCATTCTTGCAATATTTATTTTTACAATTTAGGCTTGTTATTGGGTCCGAATATAATGTCAAAATGGGCAAAAAAAATTACCTTAGATTCACTTACGAATATAGATTTACCATATGAGAAAAAAGGTTTCATTCCGACTGTTAAGTGGAAACGAAAAAAACTAAAGACTGCTTGGTTTCCGGGCGACACTTTTAATTTTTCCATTGGGCAAGGTTTTATAACTTCAACACCGCTAGAGGTTGTAACCGCAATTAACGTTTTTGCAAATAACGGCTATCTAGTCGTACCGCATATCTTGAAAAACGTCGCCGGGCTTAACTCCGAGCTAGCTACGAGGACCTATCTAGGAGCAAGCGAGAGGAATATAAAAAAAATAAAAAAAGGATTAAGGGGGGCAGTTTCCGAGCCCGGTGGTACCGCTAGCATGCTTAGAGCTTTGAATTTACAAATTTCCGGCAAAACTGGGACCGCTCAGACCAGGGGGGAGTCTCACGGTTGGTTTGTGGGCTATTTTCCTTACCGGAACAAAAAATACACAATTTGCGTGTTTTTGGAAAATGTTGGCTCAAGTTATGTGGCCTTAAAAGTAACTTATAATTTTTTGGAGAAAATCACCAAGGACAACGATTTTCTATAAGCACAAAATAATAATTTAGAAACTTCTAGAAAAAAATTAAAAACATATTTTTGTACCATGCCTAGCTTACGAATTAGATTGAGTGATTTAAAGACTATTATAGTGTGTTTGCTTATTTTGAATGTACTAAGCTTGTTATCGATTTATAGCAGTCTGCACCAGGAGGGAGAATTTATTAACAAGCAGATTTTATATAAACAGATTACTTGGATAATAATTTCCTGGGGTTTTTTAATTTTCATTTCCTTCGTAAATTACCGTATTTACTATTATTCCGGATATTTACTTTACGGGATAAATTTAATTTTGCTTGTTGCTGTTTCCTTTTTTGGGAAGACCATAATGGGGGCACAGCGCTGGCTACATATTTTTGGAATAAGCTTCCAGCCTTCGGAGTTATCGAAAATTGCAATTATTATTCTTCTGGCGAAATTTTTTTCCCAAAGTTCCCGTAAGGGTGTAGTTAGAGATTTTCTTCTTCCCTTTGTCTTAGTTGCTTTTAACGCTTTAGTTATTGCAAAACAGCCGGATTTGGGCACTGCCTTTTTGCTTATTTTTCTTTTTTTCGCTATGGGATTATTTTCGAATGTGAGTAAAAGATATTTTGTTTATTTTATAATAAGCGGTCTCCTGCTTTCTCCTTTTCTCTTAAGCCAGCTCAAGGATTATCAGAAAAAACGCTTAACAGTTTTTATTAATCCTAATGTTGACCCCTTGGGATCGGGATACACAATTATCCAATCTAAAATAGCCATTGGGTCGGGAAAATTTTCCGGTAAGGGTTTTCTTGCCGGCACCCAGAATCAGTTTAATTTTTTACCCGAAAGGCATACCGATTTTATATTTACGGTGGTTGCAGAGGAATGGGGGTTTCTGGGAGGATTATTTCTCTTATTCATCTACTGGATGATTATAAAAAAAATTTTGGATAAAACCAAAGAGCTAAAAGACTCATTTGCTTATTTTCTGTGTTTAGGCATAAGTTTGTTGTTTTTTATCCATGTATTTATAAACGTAGGTATGACTCTCGGCATATTGCCGGTTGTGGGATTACCATTGATTTTTCTAAGTTACGGAGGAAGTAACCTTCTAATCGCTTCTGTGCTTATAGGTATATTTTTTAATATCTGCAGAAGCAGCCGCTAAAGCTATAAGTCGTAAGCCGTAAACGCGAAATATAGTGCGATTTTTAAATTTTAAAACTTATAGCGTAAAGCTCAAAGTTCTTAACAGTTATGATTGATTTTAAAAACTTCAAAAGACCTCAGAGGTATATCGGGAATGAGTGGAATGCGATTGTCAAAAGAAAAAAGGCTAAGTTGAGAATCTGTATCTGCTATCCGGATATTTATGAAATAGGAATGAGTAATCTTGGGATAAAAATAATATACAGTTTGCTTAATAAATATCCCCATGTTGCCTGCGAACGAGTATTCATGCCTGCAGATGACATGGCCGAATTTATATCTCAGGGTAGGAAGAAATTGTTTTCACTAGAGACAAAAACCCCCTTGAATGAATTTGATGTCTTAGGTATTCATCTCGGGTATGAGTTGAATTTTACAAATTTTCTTAACATACTTGAGCTGGGGGGCATACCTTTAAAGGCAAGCGACAGAAAAAAAACAATCGTTATGGGGGGAGGAATTGTTAATCCTGAGCCTCTGGCAGAATTTGTAGATTTATTTTTTCTGGGTGAGTTTGAAGAGGCAGCAGATGAATTTATCGGAGTTTTAAAGAAGTATAGAACCAAAGAAGAACGCTTAGCAGCGCTTGCTCAACTAGATGGTTTCTATGTGCCGAAATTCTACGAGGTGAGTTTTTTGAATAATACTTATCATTTTGAAAAAAAATATGCACAGGCACAATTACCTATAAAACGTGTTTATGTAAAAGATCTTAACAACTCTCATTATCCTCAAAAGTGGCTTACTCCTCATACCCAAATAGTTCATGACCGGGCCCAAATTGAAATAGCTCGTGGTTGTCCTAACCAGTGTAACTTTTGTCAGGCCAAAGCAGTATATTTTCCTTACCGGGAGAAGAAACTAGCTAGTATCACTCAACTAATAACAAAAATTTATGAAACTAGCGGATATGAAAATTTCTCTTTGCTTTCCCTTTCAGCTTCGGATCATTCAGAGATTGCAGAAATTATTGACTCCAGTTACGACTTCTTTAAAAGCAAACGCATCGGTTTATCTCTGCCTTCTTTAAGGATAGATGATGTTGTGGGCAGGCTTTATAGTAAACTTTTGCTTTTAAAAAAGACTTCTCTTACTGTTGCTGTTGAAGCCGCAAATGACCCCTTGCGCCGCAGCTTAAACAAAAAAATCGATATAAAAAAACTATTTGAAGCGGCAAAAATTATTAAAAATCTAGGCGTAAGATACATGAAAATATATTTTATGTTTGGGTTTAGCCAAGAATCCGAAGAAGACCTGAGCGCCATCGGACAGTTTTTGAATGCGCTGAATAAAAGCAGCGGACTTGCGCTTAAGGCTAGCATAAATATATTTATACCAAAACCGTTTTCCTGCTGGCAAAATTTCCCTATGGAGGAAGAAAAAATTTTAGAAAACAAGCGAAAGATTATTCTAAGTTATATTCCGAGAAGGAGAAATATCAAGATTTCTTTAGCTTTTTTAAAAAAAAGTATTTTAGAAGCAGTTATTTCTAGGGCTGATAGGAAATTTTCCTCCGTTATTTACCGCGCCTATACTAAGGGGGCAAAATTTGACGGTTACAGAGAAAATTTCTCTTGGAATATTTGGGAGGATTCGATGAAAGAGGAAGGCATTGACTATAGATTTTATCTTGATGCAAGAACAGATAATTTTCCCTGGTCGTTTATCGAGACAGCGAATATGCACATGTCTAGTAATTCCTGATAGGCAAGACTTTTTTAAGAAAATAGGATTGTTAGCCATTTAGAAGCTTAAAACATGCAGAATACAAGATTCTTGCTCAAATTAGGCTTGTATAAATCTGGTGAAATGATTTATTTTTCCCAGCTTGATTTAATACATATTCTTGCGCGGGCCTTGAGAAGAACCAACTTACCGCTTTACTATACTCAGGGGTTTAACCCTCGGGTCAAAATAAGCTTCTCAAGCGGTTTGAAACTAGGCACACAAGGCAGGGTAGATACAACTTTTTATTTTACTGAGCAGATTTCGCATGAGAAGCTGAAAACAGAACTTCAACCTCAGTTACCAGAGGGTTTAGAAATTATTAAAGATGATGTGAAATGTTAAAAAAGCAAGGTAAGGATGTGTGTTTTTTTGAGGTACCTAGCGGATCAGAAAATTTGCTTTTAGTTTTTTTGCCTTGAAGAATTTGCGAGTAAATTTTTTGGCGAGAACCTGGTTATATTTTTTGCACGAAAAAATATTAATATAGGCCGTTTTCCAATAATCAGAGAAGTGGCCGGTTATGGAGCTGGTTTCGATTAGTTGCACTAAGGAGTAGCCTTTAGTAAATTCTTCCTTTTCCCCGAAATAAGGGAGAAGAGTTTTGCCGTATTTTTTCATTTTTATTAATTTACATAATTTATCTATGTACTCTTTCAGTTTTTCCCTCGAGCCAATAATTTTTATATCGCAACCGCTAAGGTCCATAACTAACTCATAGCCAAAGATTTTCTTAGTCATTTTTCACCTCCTTCAAGTAGCTGGGAAACTGCCTACCTGTAGAATTAGTTTGCAGATTGCAATAGCGCGTTTTCGTTTCTAGCTTTTTATCCCCCACGATAAAACCCCGGTCTTTAGGCCGGAGATGAAAGCAGGTACAGGCTCTGCAAGGAACGGAATACAGGAAACCGCGGACTTTAGCCCGCGGAGCTTCATATTTGAAATCAGATAATATTTTTTCTACTTTTGGAAGGAGATTAAGGTTGGCAATGTACAAAGGTTCTATTCCAATTTGAACTCTTGTGCGTTTCATGTGTCCATTCGTACAGAAATATACCCTTTCCATTTGTTTTGCTGAGTGATTCTTCATCTACTTGCATATCGTTACTCTTATAATAAGGCAAATTCGCGGATTTTGCAAGATTTTTTTTTAATTTTTACGATAGTTTTCACGATAAGGAAATATTTTTAGGCTTTGTCCGATTATAATCATACCAGTTGGGCAATTTTAGTTTCCTGAATCTCTGTAGGCAACCCCAAGGTATTCAATGAGTCAATGAAGGGATCAGGGTCTAGCTCTTCAACATTGACCATGGTTTTGGTATCCCATATACCTTTGGCTATGAGCATAGCGGCTGCAACCGGCGGAACGCCGGCAGTGTAGGAGATAGCCTGGGATTCTACTTCTTTGAAGCAAGCGGCGTGGTCGCAGCTGTTATAGATAAAAATTTCTTTATCCTTGCTGTTTTTTTTGCCTTTGATAAGATTCCCGATGCATGTTTTTCCTGTATAGTTAGGCGCCAGCGACAGCGGCTCAGGCAGAACAGCTTTTATAACTTTCAAAGGTACTACCTCAATTCCCTCTGCGGTCTTTACGGGTTTTACTGAGGTGAGTCCTAGTTTAGTGAGAACAGTAAAAATATTTATATAGTGATCACTGAAACCCATCCAGAACCGAATACTGTTTGCATCGATATTTTTTGATAAAGAATGAATTTCATCATGTCCGCTCAGATAGATAGTCTGTTTGCCTACGACCGGAAAGTCATAAGTTTTTTTTATTGAATGGATATCTTTTGTTACCCATTTTCTGTCAATCCAGGTCAAAACTTTTACGAATTCTCTGAAGTTTATTTCAGGATCAAAATTGGTTGCAAAATATTTGCCGTGGTTGCCGGCGTTAACATCCATTATATCGATGGTATCGATTGTGTCAAAATGGTGCTTTAGGGCCAAAGCGCAGTAGGAGTTTACAACGCCGGGATCAAAGCCCACACCCAGAATAGCAGTAATTCCTTTTTCTTTACAGATATCTTTGCGCTTCCATTCATAGTTTGCATACCAGGGCGGGCTTTCACAGGGTTCCTCGGGCTCTTCGTGTACGGCAGTGTCCATGTAAGCCACTCCTGATTGGATGCAGGCTTCGAGAAGGGACTTATTTATATATGGCGTGGCAAGATTAATTACTATATGTGAATTAGTTTTTTTTATGAGTTTTATCGTAGCGCTGATATCAAAGGCATCTATTTGGCGGGAGTACAGTTTTTTTATTTTATCTTTTATATTATTTTTTCTTTTGACGCTTTCGATGATTGAATCGCACTTATATTGTTTTCTGGATGCAATACAGATATCACCTAAAATATCATTGTTTTGAGCGCATTTGTGTGCAGCCACATGGGCAACGCCGCCAGCACCGACTATCAGTACATTTTTTATCATTTTTATTCTCCTTCTTATTTAAATTTAAAGTTACGCTAAACTGTTTAGAAAATCTTTATATTTAAAATTACGGATTAACTTTATAGATCCGTTTAGTTTTTTAATTACGATTGAAGGCATTTTAAGGCCGTTGAACCAATTTTTTTTAACCATTGTATATCCTGCCGCATCAGCGATTTTTATAATTTTGCCTATTTTTAGCTTAGATTTAAATTTATATGTTCCGAAAATATCTCCGGCTAGGCATGACCGGCCGGCAATTATATATTTAAATTTGCCTCGACCGCAGTTTTCGATTTTAGCATTTTCTCGGTAAATTAACAAATCTAACATATGCGCCTCTGTTGAAGCATCGACTATGGCGATGTCAGCATCGTTATGAACAATATCCAGTACCCTTGTTATAAGTTGTGCTGATTCAGTAATCGCTGTTTCACCGGGCTCGAGATATATCTGTATTTCAAACTTTTTGCTAAAATCTTTTAATTTTTTGCAGAATTTCTTTAAGGGATAACCTTTTTTTGTAAAATAAATACCACCACCTAAACTGACCCATTTTAATTTTTTTAATAAATCACCGTAATTGCGCTCTATTAGTTTCAAGTTAGAGGAAAAATTACCGAAATCCTTATTTTCGCAATTATAGTGAAACATCACTCCTTTCAGCAGAGGTGCTATGTTAGATAAGGATTTCTTATTTGCTACGCCAAGCCTTGAATATTTTCTTGCCGGGTCTGCCAAGTCAAAATGCGAATAGCTTATTTGAGGATTTATTCTTAATCCAATTTCTAAATTTCCAGTTTCTTTGCGGAATCTTTTTAGCTGCGCTATTGAATTAAATATTATTTTATCAGCATATTGTCGCACTTTTTGTACTTCTTCTTTTGAGAATGCCACGCTGTAGGCGTGAGTTTCCTTGCCAAACTTTTCTTTTCCTAAGCGGGCTTCGTATAATGAGCTGCTCGTTGTGCCGTCCATATATTTTTTCATGAGATCAAAAACACACCAGCTAGAGAAGCACTTTAGAGCTAGTACAGACTTTGCTCCTGAAAGATTACGGACCTGTTTTATGGTTTTTAAGTTTTTTAGGAGTTTACGCTCATCAATTAAATAATAAGGTGTTTTTAACTTCATTATCGTTTTTGTATGGAGGTTTAAAAATTTTGCTTATATTATCAATATTCAATAAATCTTGCAAGATTTATTTTTAAAACTGTTCTTTCAGCTTAGCTTAAGGTTAAATTAAAATAAACTTGAGAAAGAGCTTTATTTTTGTTAAAATCTAGCTCTCAAGTAAAAAAGATGCATATATTATTTATGGCCCTAAGGCTAAAAACGCCCGCGTAGCTTTAGTTGGTAGAGCAGGGCATTCGTAATGCTCAGGTCGGGGGTTCGAATCCTCTCGCGGGCTTATAAATCGCTACGAAATGGTTAAACAATATTTAAGACTGCTTAAAGAGCGGAATTTTTTCTTATTGTGGCTTGGTCAAATTATCTCACAGTTTGGAGATAGGCTGACCCAAATTGCTCTTTTAGGGTTGGTTTCAAAAGTTTCTTTAACGGCAGCCGGTTCATCTGTATCTACGTCCAGATTGGCTTTTGTTATGAGTCTTGCTATTGTGCCGGTTTTTATAATTTCACCTATATCAGGGGTCTATATCGATCGCTGGAGTAAACGCAAGACAATGTATATCAGCGATGCCGTTCGAAGTATTTTTGTTCTTCTGATACCCTTCGCCTTTATAAGATTTAATTCCTTAGTATCTGTGTATGTGCTTGTATTTTTATCTTTCTGTATAGGCAGATTTTTTATACCGGCTAAAATGGCTTTTATACCTGAAATCGTAGACAAAGAAGATATTTTTCTTGCAAATACGTTAATTTCTACAACTGCAGCAATAGCTGCGCTTATTGGTATTGGATTTGGGGCAATTATATTTGAAACTTATGGTGCAGCAACGGCATTTACCTTAGATGCGGCAACTTTTCTTATATCAGCTTTGGCCGTGTTTTTTATAACAACAACTAACGGCGGTTCTTTTATCTTTCGTGATATTGTTGATATTGGCAAAGATGTTGTCAGCACAGCAAAAAAATCCTTCATTGCTGAGTTTAAGGAAGGGATAAAATATATTCGGACATCAAATGAAACACGCTATGCTTTTAAAATGTTTTTCTTTGCTTTTTCTTATATCGGAAGCTTATACGTTGTCTTTATACGTTTTATCCAGGAGACGCTGACTACTCTGGTTAAAGATGTCGGTTTTACTGTTGTTGCTTTAGCTGCAGGTATATTTTTTGGTTCTTTATTCTATGGAAGAATTGCTCATAAAATCGATGTTAAAAAAACAATTAATGCTACGATGTTTATTGCCTCTTTGTATCTAATATTTTTTGTTATTTTTTTAAGGATTCATCCCACACCTTTAAATGCAGTCATCTTGGGTTTTATTTTAGGCTTAGTGGCTTCACCGATAGTCGTCGGCATAAATACTTTAATACACCAAAAAAGCGACGGAAATCTTTTAGGCAGGATTTTTAGCGGGTTAGAATTTATTTCGCATTTAGGGTTTTTAGTCTTTATGTTTATATTTTCATTTTTAGCTGACATTTTCACTCCCTTTACAATTATAATTTCTGTTGGTATAATTGGTGCTTTCATTTCGCTAATATTTGTTTTAAAAAATGATTCTAGTAGCCGAACACAAAAAACCCCAGCATGATTTAAGGGCAGAGAAGTATCTTAACCCAAAAAAGCTCTACGTTCCTTTAGCGCAGCATACCGGGGCTCAATCTGTGTCTTGTGTTAAAAGGGGCGATGTAGTAAAAGAGGGGGATTTGATTGCCAAAAAAGGCGGTTTTGTTTCTGCTGATATTCATGCGCCTTGTGGGGGAAAAATAGTAAATATTGATCGGTGGTTCCATCCCAACCTAAAAAGATCTCCAGCCATCGTTATCCAGTGTGACGGTTCTAAGAAAGAATATAGTTTGCGTGCTGGCATCAAGGATTTAAAGAAAGAAAAACTTCTTGAGATTATTGCTAACAGCGGGATTGTAGGCCTGGGAGGGGCGGCATTTCCTACTCACATAAAGTTAAGCCCGCCAAAACCAATCGATACCTTAATAATCAATGGCTGCGAATGTGAACCTTATTTGGCAACTGATTATCGGCTGATGATGGAGAATCTTGAGGAGATATTCAAAGGAATTGAAATAATCTCTAAACTCATAAATCCCAAAGAGTTTATATTCGCAATTGAGGAAAATAAACATGAGGCTGTGAAAAAGATAAATTTACTTATAAATACTAAAAAATTTAAATTACCGAAGGCAAGATCGGTAATTTTAAAAAGTATTTATCCTCAAGGAGGTGAAAAGCAACTTATCTATGCGGCTCTGCAAAGAAAAGTTCCTAGCGGTAAGTTGCCCTTTGACGCCGGGTGTCTTGTCCATAATGTGGCAACTGCCTTTGCCATATATGAAGCTGTCTACTTTGACAAGCCATTGATTGAAAGGCTGGTTTGTTTCTGCGGAGATGCTCTGGTTAGCCCTAAAAATATTTGGGTAAAAACCGGCACGCTCCTTTCCGAGCTTTTTGAGGCCAAGATTTTAGAGTTTAAAACTGACCCAAAAAAAATTGTCTGCGGAGGCCCTATGATGGGGGTGAATTTAGATTGCCTTGATTATCCTATATTAAAAGGAAGCGGCGGTTTTCTTTTTTTGAATAGGCCCGTAGTCGACTTAAGAGAAACTCCTTGCATACGTTGTGCCCGCTGTGTTGATACTTGCCCCATGAATCTTTTACCTCTTGAATATGCAAAGCTGGTAAAAAAAGAGCAATACGAATTTTTGGCTGATTTTCATATAAGCGATTGCATTGAATGCGGTTGTTGCAGCTACGGATGCCCGGCGAAAATACCTATCGTCCAATATATAAAAATTGGGAAGAAATATGCACCTAAAAATAACTAGCTCGCCTCATCTAAGTTCAAAAATAAATACCTCCTATATAATGCTCCAGGTCATGGTGGGCCTTCTGCCGGCAACTGTCTGGGCAGTGTATCTTTTTGGCCAACGCGCTATATTTCTCATTGTGAATTGTATACTAAGCGCGGTAATATCAGAGGTACTGATTTTATGGCTCAGAAAAAAGCCCATTGTTATTGGCGATTGCAGTGCAATACTTTCCGGATTACTTCTTGCTTTAATCTTGCCGCCTTCTACTAAATGGTATGCTGCTTCTCTAGGGTCTATATTTGCTATTTTAGTCGGTAAACATATCTTTGGAGGGTTAGGTTCGAATATTTTCAATCCGGCTTTAATCGGCCGGGCTTTTCTTATGGCAGCTTATCCTAAGATGTTAACAACATTTATTGCCCCTAACTCTATCAATGCCCTCACAGCAGCTACGCCTTTGGCCCTGCGAAAATTCAGTCAAGCAATTACCTTGAATAAGGATTTGTTTTTCGGGAATGTAGCTGGAAGCTTGGGGGAAACTTCAAGCCTGCTTTTGATTATCGGCGGTTTATATATACTCGTAGTGAGAATCGCCGACTGGCGCATACCCTTGAGTTTGCTTTTGACTACAGCTGTTATTTCTATTATTGGATTTAGATTTAATCCCCTAAACGGGGATATCTTCTTTCATTTGCTCAGCGGAGGGCTCTTGATGGGTGCTTTTTTTATGGCTACTGACCCGGTTACTACTCCGATTACTAAAAAAGGGCGATATATTTTTGGAGTGGGTTGCGGGATTTTCATTATGCTCATAAGATATTTTAGCGGGTTGCCGGAAGGTGTTATGTATTCAATACTTTTCATGAATGCCTTTACGCCTTTAATAAACCGTTATAGTGCTCCTAAACCCTTTGGGGGTTAGTTTATCAAATCATGAAGGAAATGTTTAAAATAGTCGGAGTTTTAACCTCAGTTTGTATTATATGTGCTTTTTTTCTTTCATTTGCGAATAGCACCACTAAAGTAAAAATCGAGCTAAATGCAAAAACAAAAATAGAAAATGCTATAGCTATTCTAGCCCCGGCTACAAGTTCAATCAAAAAAGTTGCCTTTGATGGAGGTACTTTATATCAGTTATCAAATAATCAAAAAAAGTTATTGGGCTTTGCTTTTTTAGCGCAAGGGCAAGGCTATCAAGGCCTAATAAAAATACTAACAGTAATCAACCCTTCATTAGGGAAGTTGGAAGGCATAGAAATTGTGGAATCAGTTGAAACTCCGGGGTTAGGCGCAAAAATAATAGAGGAAGGTTTTAAAAGCCAATTTCAAAATCTTAACGTATCCGATAAAATCCTCTGTATAAAAGATGACCTGTCCCAGAATAACCAGATAAAAGCTATTACCGGCGCAACAGTATCATCAATGGCAGTAGCGAATATTTTAAATAAAAAAATCGCTAAGTTACGAGAAATGTTGAGGTCTAAGTAGAATATGAAGGATTTTCTAAAAGGTTTATGGAAAGAGCACCCTGTATTTAGGCAATTGCTGGGGATGTGTCCGCTCCTGGCTGTTACCACCTCAGTAATAAACGGGATTTCTATGGGACTGGCCGTTGTGTTTGTTCTATTTTTTTCTTCCTTAGTCGTGGCCTTAATTAAAAAAATCGTACCGCATCAGGTGCGAATTGCTGTTTACACTGTAATAATTGCCACTTTTGTAACAATTGTTGATATATTTTTAAAAGCGCAACTTCCCGATATCAGCCGCTCTTTAGGCCCCTACATACCTTTGATAATAGTTAATTGCATTATTCTCGGCAGATGTGAGGCTTTTGCATCTAAGCACACGTTAAAAAGGTCACTATTAGATGCCTTGGGCATGGGTTTAGGTTTTAGCTGGGGCTTGCTTCTTCTGGGGGCAATTCGGGAATTATTTGGCACAGGAACTATTTTAGGAGTAACAATTATGCCGAAAATATACAATCCTTTAATTATCATGATTTTACCGGCCGGCGCTTTTTTAGTGCTGGGCTTTTTAATAGCTATAATGAATAAAATTGAGCAATCCCAGGAGAAAAAATGAAAGATTTAGTTTTAATATTTATATCCACGCTCCTGATAAATAATTTAGTGCTCTCGTATTTTTTGGGGATATGTCCTTTTCTGGGTGTATCAGGGAAGATTGAATCCGCATTCGGTATGGGCATGGCAGTCACCTTTGTTATGACTTTAGCTACTAGTATCGGCTGGCTTATATACAATCTTATTTTAGTTAGATTCGATTTATTATTTTTAGAATATGTAGTGTTTATCCTAGTTATTGCCGCATTAGTTCAGATAGTTGAGATGTTTATACGAAAATATTCATCGGCCCTTTACCAGTCTCTAGGCATATATTTACCGCTTATTACGACTAACTGTGCGATATTAGGTGTTGCACTTTTTATGGTTACAAGAAACTATAAGTTTTTAGAGGCAGTTGTGTTTGGATTTTCCGGCGGTTTGGGTTTTTCTTTAGTACTTTTAATAATGGCGGGAATACGCCAGGACTTAGAGTTCGCCGATATACCGCGTGTGTTTAAAGGTGCTCCTCTAACTTTAATAACCGCGGGGTTACTGGCACTTATATTCATGGGTTTTTCCGGTTTAGTCAGCTCTTAAAAGACGCACTATAGAGACAAATTTGAAGAAACGCGAATCAATGCGAATATTCATTTGCCTAAATTAGGGTGAGATTAGCACGAATTAGCATTTATGAACGAAATCCAGATTGCAATATTAACTTTAGGTTCAATTGGATTAGTATTTTCAGTGCTCTTAGCTTTTTTAAGTAAAAAGTTAAAAGTCCAAGAAGACCCTCGGGTAGAAAAAATTGTCAACATTCTTCCGGGAACAAATTGCGGAGCTTGCGGATTCAGCGGCTGTAAAGTTTTTGCTGCGGCAGTAGCAAAAGAATGTAACCTATTTTCAGGGTGCCTGCCCGGCGGGGCGGAGGTTAATAACAGCATAGCTCAAACTCTGGGCATTGCTGTAAATACCGAGACCAGCCGCCGAGTAGTTGTCTGCAGGTGCGGGGCCGAGCTGGATGCAAAAATAATAAGTTTATTATATCAGGGGCCTCAAACCTGCCTGGCTGCTGATATTACCGGAGGTGCAATTGATTGCGTCTATGGTTGTATTGGCTTTGGCGATTGCCTAGAAGTATGTCCGGTCGGGGCTTTGTCGCTAAGAGAGCGAAAAATCTATGTTGATATTGATAAATGTATCGGGTGCGGGCATTGTGTAAAAAAATGTCCCCGCGACTTATTTGAATTAGTCCCGAGAAATTCTAGCTTCGGCATTTATTATGTTGCCTGCAGGAATAATGACAATGCTGTCTTGGTTAAAAGAGTCTGCGCCAGAGGATGCATAGGCTGCGGGATATGCGTACGTGTCCCTAATTCGCCGTATTATTTAAAAGATAAACTTTCCTCCCTAGATTACAGCAAAGCTACTCAAAAAGCCCCCTTAGAAGAAGCAAGAGTAAAATGTCCCACAAAGTGTATTTTTATTGCCTGAATGTGATTTCTAAAACTTGGGCTAAAGCCTTGCATCTAGTTGTCGAGCCTAGATAAGAGTTAAATGATAAGTATATAACGGTTATGTTTAAAGAAGTGGTGGAAGTAATCGAGGTATTAGATAAAAAAGTTAAGGTGAGGTTTGAAAAAAATAAAGCTTGCGTGTGCTGTAACGTAAGCCAAATTTGTAATAGAGGAGACGGAATTTTGATTATACCGAAGAGGGCCTGGGATTTAAAATCCGGAGGTAGAATTGAAATTTCAATTGATGAAAGAAAGATGTTTTTAGCTAATTTGCTGCTCTTTCTTCTGCCCATGGTTATTTTTATAACAACATTAATACTCACTAAAGGAAGCCAAGAGTTCTTTAGTTTTCTTTATGGATTCCTGGCTATTTTTATTTATTACGTGCTCGTCAAAATAATCCTTAAAAAGTACGGCAATAAATTTGATGTGAAGATTTTAAAAAAAGTGTAGAGTCTCTATGAACCTAGCGATATTAGCTTCAGGAAGGGGGAGTAATTTCACAGCTTTAGTTAAAGCGGTGCAGAAAGGCCGTATAAAGGCCCGGATAAAGCTGCTTATCTGCGATAAAAGTAAAGCCTTTGTGCGCAAAAGGGCTAGAAAGTTAGGGATAAAAGAGTGCTTAGTTGAACCTAAGTATTTTAAATCACGATTGGATTTTGATAAAAAATTAGTAAAAATATTACGGAGTGAAAAAATAGATCTTGTTATTTTGGCCGGGTATATGAGGATATTAACGCCTTATTTTGTCAAAAGTTTTAAGAATAAGATTTTAAATATTCATCCGGCTATTCTGCCGGATTTTAAAGGAGCTAATTCGATTAAACGCGCTTTTGATTGCGGATGTAAATTAACCGGAGTTACGGTTCATTTTGTAGACGAAAAAGTGGACCATGGGCCGATAATTTTACAAGAATCCATAGCCTTAAAAAAAGAGGTGGGCTTAGTAAAGCTAGAGCAGAGAATACATAAACTTGAGCATAAATTATACCCTTTAGCTGTGAAATTATTTGTAGATAAACGCCTAAAAGTAAAAAAAAGGAAAGTTGAAATTATCTAAGCTAATTCTAGTACTTTTTTTGTGTTTTTCCTTCCTGGGATTCTTCCCTTTCAATTTGTTTTCCGGTGGAAAAGTTGTCGTAACAACCGTGGATAAAAGAAGGGTTCAGGCCGGAGAAGTTTTTACCTATGAGGTGAAAATTGAAGGAATTTTTTCCAAGCCTACGCTGAGCCTGCCGGAGTTTAAAAATTTTAAAATAATTTCCCAAGTGCAATCCAAAAGTTATTCTTTTGTAGGGAGAAAAGTAAAAACAAAAATCAATTTAACTTATAGACTTTTTGCTCAAAAATCCGGAGTTTTTACTATCGGGCCGGTAATTTTAAATGACCGGAAAAAAAGGTATAAAAGCGTTTCGGTAAAAATAAGAGTTGAAGGAAAACCTTTAAGGCAAAAAAAAGGTCTACGGCCTTACATCGCCGAAGGAACTGATTTATAGTATTAGTTGTTTTTTGCGGAATTAGTTACTGGAGTTATTGAATTAAACGCAGGTATTCTTCTATTTCCTGTCTGGCTTCGCGATTATTCTGTTTTCTGAATAATTCTTTTGCTTTTTTAAAGTTATCTCTAGCCTTTTCTTTTTGGTTTGAATGAAGATAAGACCTGCCTAGACCGACATAGGCGTCGGCAAAATCGGGATTTACCTTTATGGTTTTTTTAAAATACAGCAGCGCTTTATCAAATTGCGCCAGTAAGAGATAGGTTTCGCCAAGATAGTATTGGGCCAGGAAATTTTCAGGGTCCAACCTTAAGGCCTTTTTGAAATAAACTATATCGGCTTTCTGCGGGTCTAGACGGTTATGGGCAACACCAAGCATGATATAAGTTTGAGGAAAATCCGGGCTTACTTTTATTGCTTTTTTACAATAGGTAATTGTTTTTTTATATTGTTTGGTAAGAAAGTATATTTCAGCAAGGGAATAATGAGCCGTGAAAGAATCAGGGTCTATTGCTAGTGTTTTCTCATAGTTGATTATTGCCTTAGATAAATCGCCCAGAGATGTATATGTCTCGGCGATATCAAGATAAATTCCGGGATAATCAGATTTTATAGCTAAGGCCTGTTTGTAATAGGTCAGCGCTAGAGCATCCTGATTTAGCTTGTGATAGGTTTCACCTATGGCCTGATAGATTTTTTCTTTGTGGGGATAGCGGGGAAGCGATTTTTGAAAATAGTCTAGGGCCTTTTTGTACTGGCCTAATCCGCTATAGGCAAAACCGGCGATATAATATATGCCTATATAGTCAGGTTTAATTTTGAGTATTCTTTCAAGATAGCTCAATCCTTTTTCATGTTGGCCGAATATAATGTATAAACGCCCCAAATTCTCATAGGCGGTAAGGTTATCCGGGTCAACGGTTAAGGTTTTTTCAAAATACACTAAGGCTTTTTTCGTCTCATTAATTTCAAGGTAAAATAACCCCAGGGTATTAAGAGCGTCGACGTATCCCGGGAGTATTTTGACTGTTCGTTTATAAAATTCCTCAGCTTTTTTAAATTTTTTTTCTTTATAATAATCATCGCCTAATGAAAAATAAAAAATCGCCCGGTGAAGATTAGCCAGAGTTTTTGTTCCGGGATCTATTCTTTTTGTATCTGAGGAGTAATTTTTAGGCTTGGGGAATTTGAGAGTCTGTTGTTTATCGTTAAATACATCGCTTATTCTAACTTCGGTGATACCGGCAAATTCCGGATAAGCTGAATGCAGTTCTTTAATAATTTCTTCGGCTTTTTCTAGCGGCAGGGGAAGTTCTTCTTTGTATTTTTTAATCATAATATCTAAAATTACATTTAACTTATTGTCGGTATAATCGACAGCTAAATCCCGGATACGGAAGTTTTCGCTTACCTCAATAGACGCAAAGGCCTGGGCTAATTTCTGCTCAGCGAGTAAAGAAATAAATTCGCCCATAGGAATGTCGTAAGTATGTATATGTGCTCCTGTTTTATCGCCCAAAGCCTTAGAATCTCTAAAATTGAAAGAAACAATTCTTTGGTTAATCTGCTGGCTGGAAATATACCCGACTGCCGACTGCATAGTGTATTTTCGTTCATCATCAAGAAATACTAGTGTATACCAATCCAATCCGATTTTTTCGATGTCTGAAGTGATAAGGCAATAGAATTTAGGCGGCCGGTCAATGCTTAACAATACTTTGTTTATGGCTGAATATATTTTTCGCATATCTTTTAGGAGATCGTCATTCCAGCGCTTGTTTTTTTCATCATAATTAAACTGGCCGCTTTCATCAATGAGCTTAACCGGAGCATAAATCCAGAGAGTTTCGCCTGAATCCCAAGCATTGATTTCAATGTCAAGGTCAAATTCTTTACGGCAAATTTCTTTTAATGTTTTTGCTATTTTTTTACGGGAGTAGGTTGGAGGGATGGAGCAAGAGGTGAGCAGAATAAGTGAGATGCTAACCAGAAGACTCTTGAGCGCGTTCTTTGCCATACTTTTTAAATATTTCTACAATATCATCATATTCGAGCTCACCTTGCTTGAGAAGTTCTTGAGCAAAATGTTCAAATAAATCGTTCTCTTTAACTAAAATTTCTTCAACTTCCTTTAGGCAGTCATGTAATATTTTTTGAATATCTTTATCAATCAAACGCTTTGTTTCTTCAGATATATTCAATTGTGAACCAAATCCGGTGCAGTCGAACATAGCATCAAAATCGCCGAGAATTCCACTAGGACCCATGCCGTAATTAAATACCATTACCCGGGCAAGAGCCATTGCATTTTTGAAATCATTGCCAACGCCGGAGGTTGTCGTGCCGAATTTTATTTTTTCCGCAGCATATCCGGCTAAGCCGGTTTTAATATTAGCTAGATACCAGTCTTTTGCCGGAGCGTGAATTTCTTCTTTAGGCCGGGGCGCAATAAAACCCAGCATTCCTTTACGGGGAATGATAGAAGCTTTTACTACATCGTCTGTGGGGTGGGTAAGATAAGCTATTATCGCATGTCCGGATTCATGATAAGCGGTCCAAACTTTTTCTTTCGTGCTCAAAGTCATATGGCTTTTAAGGCCAAAAAGAACCCGGTCGTAGGCTTCGGAAAGATCCTTGTAAACTACTTGCTTGCGTTTATCGCGTACAGCAACCAGGGAAGCTTCCTTTACCATATTCGCTACATCGGCAGCGGAAAACATAACGCTTCTTCTTGCTAAAACATTAGTATCTATCGAAGAGTCATGCTGAATTTTTTGGAGATAGAAATCGAATAATTGTTTCCTGTCTCCTAGAGTCGGCCTTCCTACGTAGATTTTTCTATCAAAGCGGCCGGCCCGCATCAAAGCCGGGTCAAGATCATCTTCTGAAAGATTAGTTGCGGCTAGAATAACAATATTAGAAGCGCTTTGTTTAATTCCATCCATATCAGCAAGAAGCTGGTTTATGGTGGCATTGTGCGCAGTTTCGGCACCGACGTTTCCCATTCTGTCACTTTGCCGGGGCCGGGCAAAGCTATCTATTTCGTCAATAAAAATAAGGCAGCCGCCGTGAATTTCTGCCAGTATCCTGGCTTTTTTGAATAAATTTTTCATGGCCATAGTGCCTGAACCTACGAACATACCTACAAAGTCACTGCCTACTGCCGGCAGGAAAGGAAGCTTGGTTTCGGTGGCAATAGCTTTAGCGAGATAGGTTTTTCCGCAGCCAGGAGGCCCAACCATTAAAATTCCTTTTATTATCTGGCCGCCGATTTGTTTTAAACGGGCCCGGTCTTTTAATAAAGTTATAGCTTCCCAAACTTCTTTTTTCACCGTCTCCATGCCTATTACATCCGGCCAGCTGACATTAGTTTCACCTTCCTTAATTCGTTTATAGGTTAATTTGGCAAAACCCCCGCCAAAAACGAAGTAAACCCAAATAACGGTATGGATAACTCCGGTAAGTGAGCCCACAACCAGCCAAAGAAAAATATAAGAAGACATGCCGGCTAAAACAGACTTTTGAAAATTAGAGTCCATATGAAAAAAATGGAAGAGGCTTAGGGAGGTAACTCCAATAATTAGGAGAATAGTGCCGGCGAATGAACCTATTACCAGAATGGTTATCCAGTTCAAACGGATAGATTTTTTCAATTCTTGTAGAGTCATAACGTCATATAATGGAAATACTTACTATATATAATACTCGTATAAAGATACCACATTTTTTGTAGTTTGTCGAGATTTGGCTATTCTTGAAAAAGATAACGTTTTCAGTAAAGAGAGTTAGTTTCCAAGAAAACATACCCGTAATTCTTTTTAAAAAAATAGCTTGCCAAAGTTAATTTATGTGCTACAATTTCAACCTATGGAATTTGAAGGTCGAAATCCCGACGAAATTATTCAAAGCATCAAAGACAAATTTAAATTTAAAGGGCGTAACTCTTTCCCTTTGCATATAATAATTATTATCGCCGTGATTCTCTTTCTTGGCAAAGGAATGGTTTATACGATCCAGCCTGATGAGGTAGGAGTGCTTTTACGTTTCGGTAAATTCATAAAAACCACTAACCCCGGTTTGCATTTTAAGTTACCCTTCGGAATTGACAACGCTATTCCGGTTAAGGTAGAAAAAGTTTACACCAGCGAATTTGGTTTTCGGACTAAATCCGCAGGCGTGAGGACTCTTTATAGCCAGAAATCATATAATGATGAATCTTTGATGCTTACCGGTGATTTAAATGTGTTGGACTTAGAGTGGATTGTCCAGTTTAAAATTAAAGACCCTTTTAAGGTTTTGTTTATAATAAGGAATATTGATAAGACCATCCGCGATATTTCAGAATCAGTGATGCGGAGGATTGTAGGAGATTATGCCTTTAGTGAGGTTCTTACCACTAAGCGTATCGAAATAAATATACAGGCTCAAAAAGAAATGCAAAAGGTACTTGATGAATACGATTCCGGTATTCAAGTGGTTAAAGTTAAGTTGCAGGATGTCAATCCGCCGGAGAGCGTAAAGCCGGCCTTTAATGCAGTTAACCAGGCAAAACAGGAACGGGAAGAGTTGAAAAATAAAGCCTGGAAAGTATATAACCAGAAGATACCTCAAGCTAAGGGTGAAGCCTCAAAAGTAATTCAGCAAGCCCAGGGTTATGCTTTGGAAAAAATAAATATGGCTAAAGGTGATTCTAAACGGTTTCTTTTGCTCTGGGAGGAGTATACACGCGCCAAGGAGATAACTTCAAAACGTTTGTACCTTGAATACATGAACGATATTTTATCCGGAAGCGGGAAAAAGTATATAGTCGACTCTAAAGAAAAAGGTATTTTACCCTTATTAAAATTGAATCAAAAATGAACAAAAACACACCTATAATTTTAGTAGTTGTAGTCCTGGCTGCTTTATTGTTTGCTAACCCCTTTTATATTGTCAAAGAAGGCCAACAGGCAATAATCACCATGTTCGGTGAACCTAAGCGGCAAATCCGGTCAGCCGGCCTGAAATTTAAAATTCCCTTAGTCGAAAAGGTGAATTACTTTGAGCAAAGGATATTAGAATGGGACGGCTATCCTACTGAAATTCCCACTAAAGATAAACGTTATATTTGGATAGATACTACTGCCCGATGGAAAATAGTTGACCCGTTGAAGTTTTTTCAGTCAGTTTCTAATGAGCGCGGTGCCCAGGCGATTCTTGACGGCATAATTGATGCTTCAGTACGCGACGCTGTTACTTCTCAGAAATTAATAGAATTTGTTCGAAGCTCGAACCGTTTAGTTGAGCGCCAGAAAGACCTAAAGAAAGATAAAGAATTTATTGATGCCGGAGCTTTTGAAATAATTAAAATGGGCCGTGATGAAATTCGTAAAGAGATTATCCAAAAAGCCCAGGGCGATCTAGGCCCGCGTTACGGTATTGAACTTCTTGATTTAAGAATTAAACGAGCCAATTACGTGGAGGACGTCAGACGTAAAGTCTACGACCGGATGATTGCTGAACGTAACCGGGCTGCTGCCCAATACCGCTCGGAAGGAAGGGGTATTAGGGCTGAAGTTGAGGGAAGAACTCAAAAAGAACTAAAAGCAATCCAGTCTGAGGCTTATAGACAAGCTCAGGAAATTAAAGGAGAAGCTGACGGCAAAGCGGCAAAAATTTATGCCGATGCCTACAGCCGCGATCAGAATTTCTATTCCTTTTTAAAAACCTTAGATACTTATAAAAATACAATTGATAAGGACACCGTGATTATTATGACTACTGAGGGCGACTATTTTAAATATTTAGATCAAATTTCTCCCTAGAAGTACTTTTTTTAAAAATATGAAGTTCCGCGGGCTAACGCCCGTGGTTTTCTATATCTGTGCTTACTTGCACAGGAGCCTGTTCCGATTTATCGGGAAAATCCCTGCTTACCGGCAGGTAGGCCGACCACGCTTGTAAAGGCCGGAGTTTTACCGGGCCGGGATAAATAAATCTCCTAATGAGTACCGCTATTCTTTTAGTATCGTGCCCCGATCAAAAAGGCATTACTGCCAGGATTACCGATTTTATTTTTAAAAACAATGGAAATATTGAGCATGCTGATCAGCATATAGACTCCCAATCTAACACTTTTTTCATGCGTGTCGAATGGTCGTTAGCCGACTTTGCTATTGTGAAAGAAAAAATATCCCAAGAATTTACATCTTTAGCCGAAGAATTCAATATAGGCTGGAATCTTTACTTTAGCAGCGATATTCCTCGTATGGCAGTTTTTGCTTCCGGGCAGACTCACTGTTTATATGATTTGCTTCTTAAGCAGAAACAGGGCCTCCTAAAGTGCCGGATACCTCTAATTGTTAGTAACCATTCTGAAGTTTCAGAGGTTGCCAAAAGCTTTGGCATAAAATTTTTCCACTTTCCTAAAACTGCCAAAAATAAAAAGGTTGCTGAAAGAAAGGAGATAGAGCTTCTCAAAAAAGAAAATATTGAACTAATTGTCTTGGCCAGATATACTCAAATTTTAACTAATCAATTCGTTAAAGAATTTCCCAACCGGATTATTAATATTCATCATTCGTTTTTACCGGCCTTTATAGGCAGTAAGCCTTATCAGCGGGCCTACTCCCGTGGGGTAAAGATTATTGGAGCAACAAGCCATTATGTGACTGATGAGCTTGACGCCGGCCCGATTATTGAACAGGATATAGTAAGAGTGAATCACCGTTGCTGCTTGGAGGACCTTAAAAGAGAAGGCCGGGAACTGGAAAGGATTGTTTTAAATAGGGCTATCCGCTGGCATCTAGAACGAAAAATACTTATCTATAACAACAAAACAGTGGTTTTCGATTAGAGATTGCATTAATTTTAAATTCATGTTAGAGTAGACATTCGTTTAGCGGTAAGCTGTTCCAATCCGCAGCCAGAACTCCTTTTCTAGAATTAAAAATTACCTTTAAGGGAGGAAAAATGAAAGTGGCATTTAGGATTATTGCCTTTGCAATAGCTGTATCTGTTTTTGCTGGAATAGCTGTATCTGTTTTTACTAGCTGCGCTTTTAAAAAAGCTCCGGATAATAAAATAACTGTTTGGCATTGGATGAATGACCGCAGAGATGCTTTTAAGGAGCTGGCTAAGCAGTATGAACAGATAGCAGGAATTCAAGTTGAATTTAAACTTTTTTCCCCTCCGGATATTTACGCCCAAAAAGTTATTGCTGCTGCCCGAGCCGGACGCCTGCCGGATGTGTTTGGTATCTTAGGCGAAAAAAAGACTCTGGCTGCCTTCATAAAAGCAAAATACGTTTTGGATTTAACTCCTTACATGGATGAAGAAGAAAAAGCTTGGCAAAAAAGTTTTTATCCTCAAGCCTTAGGTGTGATTAGGTTTAAAAGTGGTAATGAGTATGCTGTGGAGAAAGGGATATACGGCGTGCCTATAGATATCACAGTGATGGAGTTTCTTTATAATAAAAAACTCTTTGTCCAGGCCGGATTAGATCCTCAGAGCCCGCCTAAGGATTTTGATGAGTTTATAGCTTATGCCCAGAAAATAAAAAAGTCTTCCGCTGCCGACGGTTTTGTTTGTGGTTGGGGTGAGGGCTGGCTTCTTAACGCCCTGGCTACAGAATGGGCTTTTAACTTAATGGGTGAAAAAAAGTTTTTCCAAACAATCGAAGGAAAAGTTCCCTATACTGATAAAGATTGGGTAGAGGTATTTTCAAAATTTGCTGATATGGAAAAGGCCGGGATTCTAGCTTCAGATATTACTACTATGATAAATAAAGAGGCTGAAGATGCCTTTTCAAGGGGCAATGCTGCTTTTTCTTTTAACGGCAGCTGGTCTATAAATGTATATAAGCAGCTTTCGCCTGACTTGGAATATGCATTTTTCCCTCTGCCGAAAATATCCCAACGATTTCCAGTCAAAATTTGGGGTGGAGCCGGTTCTTCTTTTATGGTGAATGCAAAATCTCCCCGGAAAGAAAAAGTTATAAATTTTCTCAAGTGGCTTACTGCCAAGAAGCAGCAAGAATTCCTGGCACTTGAGACTAATAATCTTCCGGCAATTAAAAACTGCGAGAGCGGTTTTTCCGATATTCTTCTGAGCCTTCTAGAGGACTTAAACATTTTGACTCATCCCAATATCTGGCCTCAAAATGAAGATTCTAGGGTTCTGGAAGTAATGAATACCGGGTTGCAGCAAATTATTATGGGGATAAGAACCCCCCAGGAAGTTGCCCAAAAAATACAGAAGATAAAGCAGAGAATATTGAGGCAATGATAGATAAGACAATAAAAGATAAAGTAGTTAACTTTTCCTTTGTTTTCCCCGCCTTCGTCATATTTTCGGTTTTTTATCTTTATCCGTTTTTTTACTCCTTTATTTTAAGCTTTCAGCAAACTGACGGAATTTACTACTCTAAATTTGTAGGCTTGCAAAATTTTAAAGAAGTTTTTGCTTCCGGCTTAGATTGGCAAAATTTCAAATGGTGGAGTATAACCTGGTGGAAGGCTTCTTCCTGGTGGAATTCAATGTATAACGGAGTTTTTATCACTTTTTGGGCCCTCACTTTCCAAAATATTTTAGCTTTTGCATTGGCCCTGGGTGTAGATAAGGCAATAAAAACCGGAAAGATTTATCGAGTGATATTTTTTATATTACCGGTTCTTTCGGAAATAATTATCGGTTTATTGATGAGAGAGCTGCTCCTTACCAATCCCGGTATCTTGAACCAATGGTTGGAAAAAGTAGGCCTAGGTTTTATTAGCCATAATTGGCTGGGTAGAGAAAGTGTTCTTTTGACCACAGCTTTAGTGCATTCCTGGAAGGGTTTTGGCTGGGCCTTTATTATACTTTTGGCCGGCTTACAAACTATTCCCGAAGAATTGTATGAAGCAGCGCGAATTGACGGGGCAAACTACATGCAACGTTTTCACAGGATTACTCTACCGTTGTTAATGCCGGTTGTTTCATTGGTTATCGTCCTTACTCTTTTAGGCACAATGCAGGCCTTTGCGATGATTCTTGCCTTGACTAGGGGGGCAGCAGGCTTAACTGAGGTCCCGGTAATGAGAATTTATAATCATTTGCGGCTTAGCCAGGTTGGTTTAGCTTGTGCTGAGGGAATAGTTTTGGGGGCTGTTCTTATTGCTGTATCTTTTACTATGTTTAATCTTTCAAAATGGATAAGGAGCCGTTGGGGTGTATTACCGCGCTAAAAAGATAATAGCTCTCATACTTTTGCATACTTTTCTTTTGAGTGTAGCCTTAAGCTGCGTATGCCCGTTGCTATGGATGCTCAACGCATCTTTTAAGAGCGAGCAAGAATTCAGAGATGATTTTGGTTTAAATATAGCTGCGGCTTTTAATTGGGAAAATTACAAAAAAGTTCTTTTTGACGAGGGCCTGGGATATTATTTTCTTAATAGCGTTTTTTATACCTTTATTACTGTTTTTTCAATAGTAATTGTTTCTTCTCTGGCGGCCTTTGCCTTTTCGCGCCTGAATTTTCCCGGTAAAAATGCAATATTTTTCATATTTTTAACCGCGATGATGATACCCTTGCCGGCCGGTTTTGTGCCGGTATATATCTTGTTAAACAAACTAAACTTGGTCAATCGAATCGGCTATGTTTTAGCAATGTCAAACATGGGGCTTTCTTTGAGTATTTATCTCCTCAAAACTTTTTTTGACCAGTTACCGCGGGATTTAGAAGATGCGGCCCGTATAGACGGGTGCAATAAACTGCAAATATGGTGGAATGTAGGCATGCCTCTTATCGCTCCGGCTTTAGCGGTGGTAATTATATTTAATTCTTTAAACGTTTGGAATGAGTTTGTTTTGGCGTCTTTGATGTTTACGGATGACGCTTTAATGCCTCTCCAGGCTGGCTTGATGGGTCTTTATAATAATAACGTAACTCAGCATACCCTTATTATGGCAGCTTTAACAGTAGCGGCTTTACCGATAATTCTTCTTTATCTAAAAATGCAAAAGCAGATTATTAAAGGTATCACTTCGGGAGCCATGGTAGGATGAAGTTAAGAGCAAAAATACCTGCCTGTCCGGCAGGCAGGAAGAATCAAAGATTAAAGATTAAAATTTTACTTTTTACTTTGTGTTTTCTGTATTTGCCATTTTGCGTCGCGGCACAGGATAGGCATTCTTCTCAATACGTAAGTAAGGCTTGGGCTTTACAAGGCAAGAAACAATTTGAAGAGTTGTACAAAATAATCGATGAATGTATAAGTAAATTTTCGACAGAAGCTGAGCGGCTAGCGAAGCCTCTAAGAAATTTTCCATCCAAAGGGGATGAGAAAAATTTCAGCGTTATGAATGATGTGGCAACCTGTTATTTTATTAAGGCCGAATCTTTAAGAAGTGAGAAGAAAATAAAAGATGCCGAAAATAATTTTCAAATCATTATTGATAAATACCCCTATGCTCAGGCTTTTGATCCCAGGGGATGGTATTGGTCCCTAAAAGAAAAAGCCGAACTCGCTATAATAAAAATTAAGAACCAAGGTTGTCTTCCGATACCTGTTGATACCCCGGATCAGGAAATAAAAGTAAAACTCTATGATTCGGGAAGCGAATTTCCGGTAAACTACGCCAAATACGGAAAATTTAAAGGCCGAGGTACAAAAGACTATAAATATGTTATAAATGACCCCATTGGCTTAGCTAAGGCTACCGGAGAGGGGATTTATCCCAACACCACTTCCCTTAAATTTGACCCTGAATATGTTAGGCTTAAAAAGAAACTCTTTAAGATAAATCACTGGGAAATCTTAAATAGCCGCGATTTTAATACTGCATTTTATAAATGGAATGTTGCTCCTGAGGCTTCGGCAGTTAAACAGTTTAATATTGCTGAGATTCTAGAAAAAAGCGGATATATAAAACAGGCCATCAAAGCTTATCATGCTATTTTAGTGCATTATCCCCAAAGCTATGGCTGGACATATTGGCATACTCCTTGGTATGTGGGTAAGGCGGCTATTTATCGAATCCAATACCTATTAAAGAATAATCCCGATTTAGGTTTTCGCTTAAAAAACGCTAGTATCCAATTGATAAACGGTTATGACAATAATGTAAGAAATGACATTTTTGTTGTTAATCCCGGCGAGTTAGTGAAAATTCCTTTTTGGAAGAGGAATTTTTCTAAAAATATGAGATGTAATTTAAAAAGAATGAAATTTAGAAAAATTGTTTATTCGCGGGGTGAGAAAATTAAACTAGTTAAATATAACACCGGTGATTGGCAAATGTTGATAAATAATAAACCTTTTATTCTAAAAGCAATCACTTACTCTCCCAGCCGGGTCGGCGAATCACCGGATAATAGCACCCTTGAAAATTGGACCACTCAAGATACTAACGATAATGGAATAATTGATGCCCCTTATGAAAGCTGGGTAGATAAAAACCGTAATAATGTTCAAGATCCAGACGAAAAAAAAGTTGGGGATTTTCAACTCATGAAACAAATGGGGGTAAATTCCTTGCGGCTGTATCACCAACCATTTGAATTAAATAAAAAAATTCTTGGACAAATGTACCAAAAATATGGTATATATATACTTCTGGGTGATTTTCTAGGTAAATATACCTTAGGAAGCCAGGCTGACTGGGAAACCGGGACTGACTATGATAACCCCGAGCATCAAGAAAATATGCTCAAAAGCATAAAAAAGATGGTCCTGGAATTCAGGGATGAGCCTTATGTTTTAATCTGGCTCTTAGGTAATGAGAATGTATATGGATTAGGCTGTAATGCCGATAAAAAGCCGGCCAGCTTTTTTAAATTTGCCAATAAAGCTGCTCTTCTTATAAAATCCCTAGATCCGCAGAAGAGGCCAGTGGCAATAGTTTCTGGTGATACTTTATTCCTAGATGTTTTTGCTAAAAATTGCCCTGATATCGATATATATGGACTAAATGCCTATCGAGGGCGATATGGGTTTTCAGATGTTTGGGATGAGGTAAAACGCACGGCTGATAAACCAGTAATAATAACCGAATACGGTGCCCCTTCTTATGGAATGGGTTATACCAATAAAGAACGCGAGCAATATCAAGCAGATTATCACAAAGCCTGCTGGTTAAATATTGAGTGCAATTCAGCTGGTTTTGGAGCCGGGAATTCTCTAGGTGGAATTGCCTTTGAATGGCTTGATGAGTGGTGGAAAGCCTATGAGCCGGATTGTCACGATTGGCACAGGCTTTCTGCAGGTCCGTTCTTAGACGGTTATTTTTATGAAGAATGGTTTGGTATATGCGGGCAAGGCCAGGGGAAAAACTCTCCATTTTTACGCCAATTAAAAAAGTCCTATTATACCTATAAAGAACTTTGGAATTAAGGATCGCAGGGAATACGCGATGAAAAAAGGAGGGAAAAATGCGTAGAATAATCTGGTGTGCTTTTTGTTTAGTCGTTTTTACTTTTATTTGCTCAGCTACCGGCTTTTCTAAGGAAGCAATAAAAGATTTCTACATTTATTCTGATAAAAATTCACCATCTAATCATTTCATTCCTAGCGGTTGGATGGGTGACCATAATGATTTGAAGTTTAACGACCAGGCAACTGAAGAGTATGCTTCAGGGGCAACTTCTTTAAAAATAATTTATACCGCCAGAAAAACTCAAAATCAGGGCTGGGCCGGAATTTACTGGCAATCGGCCCAAAATAACTGGGGCGTGAAAGATACCGGTTATGACTTGAGTGACTTCAACAAATTAGTTTTCAAAGCTAAGGGCGCTAAAGGAGGAGAGGTCTTAACTACTGTAAAAGTAGGTGGAATTACCACAAATGCAATTACCGGAAAAAGCGTGCCTTTCCCTGATAGTCTTAATGTTGAATATGGCCCCATACGTCTAACCCAGGACTGGGAACAATACTCAATAAATTTAGCCGGGAAAGACCTTTCTAATATTAATGGCGGGTTTGCCGTAGTTTTTAACGCAAACCATACCGGGGGTGAGCAGGCCGTGTATTTAGATGATATACGTTACGTCTATGACCCGGATTTACAAAAAGAAGACTCTGGCGTTAATTTGCCTTTCTTCGTTTATGCTGACAGCGGTTCTTTAGATAATCACTTTATACCCAGCGGCTGGATGCCGGCAACCGCAGCCAAGGATTTACGTCTAGATATTAATTGGAAGAATTATCCTTTTAGCGGCGACACCTGCATTAGAATTGAATACAAAAATGAGTCCGGAACTCGTTGGGCCGGAATTTACTGGCAGCAACCGGCAAATAACTGGGGCCAGATAGCCAATGTTGGCTACGATTTGCAAGGTGCAGTTAAGTTAACTTTCTGGGCCAGAGGGGACGTGGGCGAAGAGGTAGTATATGAGTTTAAAATTGGGGGCATTTCCAGCGGCGAGCATATCGACTCTGACAGCGCGAGCATAGGCCCTATTCAGTTGACTAAAGAGTGGAAAAAGTATGAAATAGACTTAAGAGGCCGCGATTTATCCTATGTAATTGGCGGCTTTGCTTGGGCCACAAATATTGATGTAAACGATCCTAAAGGTATTGTATTTTATCTTGACGAAATAAAATACGTTAAAGAGTGATTTAAGGTTAAGGCCACCTTATTTTTAACCTCAGCCTTTCTTATTCTGTATGAAAAAAATTGCTGCGACTTCAAAATCAATAATTATTGGGATTGGGTTTTGTCTTTTAACTGCCAATGCTCTTTGTGCGCCGGCAAAGGTTGAAATAAGGACAAATAAACAAGGCGGTTATCTTCTTTATGTAAAGGGTAAGCCTTTTCTTATGAGAGGAGTCGGTTACAACCCCACACCTATAGGCCAAGGGTATGAATATGATGTTTTTACCGATCCTGCTAAGCCCTGGTTGGTTGACGGAAAACTCATGAAGAAAGCAAAGATAAATTGTGTGCGTATTTATTCCCCAAGCAAGGATTTAGAGAAAATGAAAGAATTTATTCGGGTTATGTATAAGAAGTTCGGTATTTATACAATTGTGAGTGACTGGTTAGGTTTGTGGGATTTCCCCCGCGCCAATTATGCTGACAAAAATTTTCAAGCGGCAACAAAAGAAAGGATTTTAAAAATAGTTGAAGCCTTAAAAGATGAAGAGGGGCTGCTTATGTGGATACTGGGGAATGAGAATAATTATACTTTTTCCGGGAAAATTGGATTTTGGACCTCTCCGGAGATAGAAAAAATAACTAGTCCTCGTCAAAAACAAGTAAGGCGTGCCGAAATTTACTATTCGTTTGTTAACGAGCTTGCCGCGGATATAAAAAAAATTGATAAAATTCATCCAATAGCCTTAGGTAATGGCGAAGGCACCTTTCTGGATGTTGCTGGGGAAATATGTGAAAATGTCGATCTGTTGGCAATAATTATCTATCGCGGTAAAAGATTTGGTAATCTATTTAATACCATACGAAATTCTTTTGATAAACCAATTTTACTGTCAGAATTTGGCTGTGATTCCTATGATGCCTATCAAGATAAAGAGAACCAAGACGCTCAATCAGAATTCTTGCTCGCGCAATGGCAAGATTTATACAAGAATACTATTTTCAGCAAAAATAAAAAAGCTAATGTCCTAGGAGGTTGTCTATTTGAGTGGAGTGATGAGTGGTGGAAGCATAATGAAGGCTATACCGATGATTGGAAAGTCCATAACAAAGAAGCTGGCTGGTCTCACGGCGCATATTTTTTCGACATTAGGGCAAAAAACAACCTAAATATGAATGAGGAGTGGTTTGGTATTGTATCGCTAAGCGAAGAAATAGAGAAGGGTATTAATAAAAGAATACCCAAAAAGGCATATTATACTTTGAAAAAGTTCTTTAACCGCCCTAGTGCCTATACCTCAAATAGAAAATGAATATTAGAGCCTGCCGGTAAATATTTTTCTTATTAAAAAAGCCTATTTTTACGCATACCCTTCTGTTAGAGGAGCACCGATAAGCTTACCCTGCCTAGAGGGATGGATGCCTTGCTTGTGTCGAGTCAGATAAATTCCTGGCAATGAGTTTCTGGCTCAGCATTGATGCATTGCAGCAGCCTTGGCGACTTACCTGCCTACCGTGTACACCTTCAGAATTTCGGTAACATTTGATAAAAGACCATGGATATGCATTAACAATTTTTTAGGACCGTCAAAATCCCCGGCGCGGATTTTGACTGGCGCTTCGGCCTTAAAAATCCATCCCTTCGG
>JAMXCX010000085.1 GCA_024542985.1 Candidatus Omnitrophota bacterium
AAACAATAATGACCATTTAAAAGGAGGTGAAACATGGCACAGAAAGTTTGCAAGTGTGGAATAAAAAGAGAAAGTGGTTATCTTTATTTTGTTGATAAACAAGGTGATGTTTCCAGAGCGAAAATGGCTCGGGGAGGAAAAAAGAAAGCCAAAAAAAGAAAATAGTCTTTGCCGACGACAGCATCTTTAAGTCTAGAGGATCTATCAATATCTAAGTTAGATGCAAGGTATGTAGTATCGCTGGGTTCATCTACCCAAAAGGGGAGTGAGCTTTTGATGAGTTTAATCCTAGACAGTACAAAAGGCATCGCTTTAGGGTTGGGAAAAATGTGAAATCGCCTTTAGAAACTAGAAAGAATTTACAGGTGTTATAAAAAGTCAAGGCATGAATATAAAACTGATCTAAGCTCGCAAGGCAATCCTTTGAGGAGGATTGCCTTTTTTTGTTTAAGGAGAAAAAATGGAAATGCAAATATTAGGACAATTATTAGCACTTAGCATATATGCGTTTTTCGTGGGATTTACCTTTTGTGACGGATTTAAATTGCATATTTTCGGTAAACTTTTGTGGTTTGCTGCATTTGCCAGTATAAGCATTTACACTTTTAAGACTAAAGGTGTATTTGATTTACCTCTTATTGTATCGGTCAGCTCAGCCTTGGCATTTTTGTTTTGTATTCATCAAAAAGTAAAATTCGCCAAACCTAAAACCTAATATATAGTTTAAGTGCCTCAGGGTTTTAGTACAGGGAAAATTAGAAGGTTTTATGAAGCCCAGAATAAGAAAAGTCATCGTTCCTTATCCTGTATTAAAGAAGGGGGACTTGCTTAAGAATTTAAAATTGTTTGCTGAAGCTAAAAAAGATACCCTCAAAAATATTGTTAAAATATACATATGCGATAAACTCGGGGAATTAGATAATGAAAAAAATAGCATTTTGACATCGAGAAAGAAAATCATAAAAATAAGAAAATGCATAAATATTGGAAGAAGTATTTTAAAAAGTTCAAGGAAAATGAAAAAGAAATGAGGTTGTAAGTTTAGGATTCCAAAGGTTAAAAAAATCATAGCATGCCAAAGGACAAGAAAGCTTCTTCTAGCTTATTAGGCATTTTGATAGTTATGGCAATAATATCTATCATTTGTTATCTAACTTATTTTCGGCAGCATCCATTCCCTGGGTCCAGACGCAGCTCGTCGACGAGAGGCCGCCTGCAGATTTTTACTGATACTCGAGATAAAATTGAAAATATCAACCGGCTCATGCAAAACCGCGGAAAATAAATCCCGCCGAGATAATTTCTAATATGATACTAACGTTATGAGGATATTTTTTATGTGTTTGTTTTATTGATTACCCTATAGAATAGGTTTAGAGCTAAGGTTAAATTGATTTTTTGCGTTCCTCTGATATAATGAATGTAAATAATAAAATTTTCTAGAAGGAAATGGCAAAGAAAAGAATACTCTTAATTGACGATGAACCTGATTTGCTTGCGACAACTAAGTTTTTGCTTGAGAATGAGGGGTATAAAGTTTACACCGCTGGCAGCGGGGCCGAGGGAATAAAAAAATTCGAAGAAATTTCACCGGATTTGATACTTTTAGATATAGTTATGCCGGGGATGGATGGTTTTGAAACTTTACATCAGTTGCGGAATGTTTACCCTGACTCCGAGCATATACCGATAATTATGCTCACTGTAAGAACAGAAGTGGAATCGACTTTTCAGGCGAAAGGATTTGGCGCCACTGATTATATTACTAAATCAGAAAAATCGGATCTTTTATTAGCAAAGATAAAAAAAATATTTTCTCAATCAAATTCTATCGATGAATAATTTTAAAATACCCCTTTTACACCCCCATAAATTTTGATAATTCAACTGCGCTCACTATCAACCCTGAGTCCATTCGACTCCGCTCAGGACTGAGCCTAGTCGAAGGGTTGATTTTTTTCTTGAATTAACCAGCTAATTACTCCATGGTTCCTAAACGCAAAATTATTTAATTTGCCCAGAAATTTATTCGCGACCGGGTCAATAAACGCTTTTGAAAACGTTTACGATTAGTAGCCGGAAAGATATTGAATTTATCTTTTTTAAGGGATAAGATAAATTTGCTAGTAAAAAGGAGGAGATATGATATCAAAAGTTTTTCGCATAACAAGCAACTCTGATAAGTATCTTGCAGCGGAAATAATAGCAGAAGTTTTACTAAGGCAAATAAGTTTAGATTCATCAAAGCCGAATGCTTTTTTTGCCGTAACTGAATGTTTGGATAAGATTAGTAATCGCTGCTATGATAAAAAATAGTTTTTGTCTTTTTCTGCCGTTTTAGACCACTGCCAGACTCTATTTGGTAACTTTTATAATTTTAGTTGAAAAAACTTCCGAAAGTGATATTATTGTGCTTAGGCTAGTGAGGTAGCAAATAAGAGGTTAACAAAAATACAAGTAAATCTAAAAAAGGGGGGAGGTAATGGCTAAAGAAAAAAGAGTTTCACTAAAAAAGGCAGTTGATAAATTCTGGCCGCGAACAAAAAAAGAACTGGAAAAGGCCAGCGAAAATGCAAAAGTCTTACTTGCTAAGGGAGAAAAATACCTCAGAGGAGTTTCTGAAAAAGGCGTACGGCATACTAAAAAAATATCACTTAGCTTAAAGAGAGAAAAACTATATTATAATTTGGGGAAAACAATTGCCGCAACTGCTTCTGGCAATTGGAAAGACAATAAAAAAATAAGCGACTATTTAAATGCTGTCAAAAAACTCGATAGGCAGATTAAAAGTATAAGAGTGTAAAGTCTAACAAGCTTAGTGAAGCCAGATGTGTGCTTTAAGTGTCCAAGAAAGAAAGGCGAGCTATGGAAGTTGAGCTAACACCTAGTAATTTTGAGAAGGAAGTTATAGATTCACAAATTCCTACTTTAGTTGATTTTTGGGCTCCTTGGTGTGGGCCATGCCAAATGATCGCACCCCATATTGAAAAAATTTCCCGTGACTATACAGGAAAATTAAAAGTTTGTAAATTGAATGTTGATAAAGTTCCTCAGATTGCGACTCGGTATGCGATTATGAGTATTCCTGCCATTTTACTCTTTGCTAAAGGTAAAGTTATGGAAAAGCGAGTAGGGGCCATGGGTCATGAAGAGCTAGATAAATTTATTCAACCGTACCTTTAGTTTCTTAGAATCTACAAATTTAAGCATTTTCTTCAGAAGAATTTGTCATATTTGTCCCAATTTAATGAATCCAAAAAATACTTGCGGGAAGATAGATATCTTGCTATAATTTTACAACTTTTTATATATACTTTTGGTATTATATTAAGGGCCCGTAGCTCAGTCGGTTAGAGCAGTTGACTCATAATCAATTGGTCCGGGGTTCGAGTCCCTGCGG
>JAMXCX010000086.1 GCA_024542985.1 Candidatus Omnitrophota bacterium
AAGAGCTTGCCTGACTGCAATTACCATTGCAATCAGCATCCAGATTGAGGCAATGGGAAAAACAATACTTTGCAACCCTGGGATAATGCCAAGCACTCGAATCAGCCCTGGAGAACTCGAAAAACCAATTGTCCGCAACAACTCTTTGTGATCAGCTTTAGTCTGTGACTCTGGAAGTAATTTTGTACCAATAAAATAAGTCAAGTAAGCCCAGATATACCATCCAACAAGAGCTGCAACTACCATCATCAATATTCCAAAAAGTCCCGCTTGTGAAGTATTCCCTATTCCAGCTGCTATACTGGACAAAACCACAACGCCCATAGCCTGACCCAACGCAGACTTATCAGCTTCAACTTCCTCATACAAGTCAACATCAAGTTTGGCTGCTCGAATAATACGATTGCTAAAATTTGCCATTGTTCTCTCCTTTCCTATTTTATTGGCCAGGCGTCGTGGATTTTGATCACTTCGTCAATCCACCGCTTGCTTTTTTTCTTTTTTTTCCTCTTTGCCATTTTTATTCTCCCTCGAACATTATTTTGCTGGCTTTTCTGATAGCCGACCGGCTGCCAATTAGAATATCAGGTCAGAGTTTGCCCAGTAATACGATTAATGTAGTTCTATAAATTCAGCTAAGAATCTTGGTCTTGCATAAAAAGCCCTTGATGTAGAGCCATGACCGGCACCTTTTGTTCTAGGCTGAATGTAATATCCCATTTTGCCCGTCAAAGCGTTAAATCCTTTATTGGGGTCGAGCAAAGTATTTCGGACAAGGTTATAATCCGCTTTTACCGCATCATACAATTCTCCGTGTAAATCAAATTCTACGACGGAATGAATAAAGCTTGGCTCATCAACGCTTTTGCCGACCGTTCTTGCCACAACCACTATTTTATTAAGCTTTGCGAGAAGATGGCTTTCCTCAAATTCCTTCTGGCAAACATTTACAGGATCTATCATTGTAATGGCCATTGTTTCTTTGAAGGAAAGCTTGCCGTCTTTTTTATACTTGAGCGGGATCGACTTTAATTCCCATGAACCAAAGTTGGGCGACTGCGATGAATTAATTTGTATTCCAAGATGTCGTTCGAATACATGGCCCGCCCAACCTTTGTTTATGATAATTCCTCTAAATAATCTTCCTCGATTATGCCAGTTCCTATTAGCTTTTTGCAGTCTTCCGGCTTTTCTGTTAACAACTTCTCTAGAATCTTGCGTAATAGAATTGTGTCTTCAGGAAACTCAGAAGCCCCATCCCACTCATCAGCTAATCTATAAGAAATAGCCTTTGCAAAAACTTTTAAAGCTGCCATTAGTCTCCCCAATAAAAATTCTTAACAAGATTCTCTACAACGTTCAATTGCTCGCCTCTTAAGCCTAAATCTATTAGATATTCCTTGTCAACTAAATTTCTTCCCGCGTCTAATGCTATGAAAAAAGCTTTTTGAACATCAACACCAACTTTATTCAATTTGTCGGCTAATAACTCTCTTGGGTCGGAAATCTGCTTTTTTAGTTTCATTGATTCCTATTTTATCGAATAAATTTTTTAATTTAGTCTGTATTTACCTCTTGCAACGAAATCTAAATAACCTTTATCCCTCAGAAATTGCAGCTGTTGTCGAATTTTATCTTTAACATGTTTATTATTTGGATGTTTTTGTTTTAGTAATTTTTCAAAGGTGTAAACGTCATTAAGAGAAAATTCTCTTTTACCGATTTTGTCTATGCAATTCATAATATCTAAAATCCAACCTTTTAGGTCAGCTCTTTTTGATTCTCTTAAAAATAAAGTTCTATGCCATTTTTCTATGACACTTTTTTTGTTCTCGATTTTTCCATTTTTAACATAGAAGATTTTACCGCTCTGCGGAATGTTTTGTAATAGGATATTACAGCCTATCCATCCTGCCCTTCTTGCATTTTGGGACAACGGCTTTCTTTTCTCAATAATGGTAGGCGTAAAGAAATGCTTTGGAATAACTAGAAAATTCAGGGTTTCATAATTTTGTATATTGTAATTCAAAAAGAAAAAATTCGGGTTGTTTGCACTTTGCAACCTTTCAATCATTGTCTTATATGCACCATCAACTATTTTCTTCCCCATAGGATTTTTTTTGCTTTTTAATTCATAATCTTCATGACAGTTTGTACAATAAAAATCAGCGACAGGCCTATTATTTTCATAGCAACTTATTATATTCCCGCAGTTGGGGCAAAAAATTTCATCTTTCACCCAATTTTCAGTCAACACCCGTATTCTCTGAGGCTGACTTTTATATCGATTGGCAATCAAAATGTCGAAAGCTAATTGCATAAATAATCTGTTCCAGAAATCCAGAAATATCTTCTACTTCGTAACCTCTGTATGGCACCTTTTCAAGTTCTTTCGCAAAATCAAGTGAAGATATATTTTTGATATTCAATTTTTTTAAATCAATGTTATGTGTATAAATGTTTCGTTTTTTAGACATTGCTTTTTTAACTTTAGATAATTATATTACCTTCCACATTAGAAAATAGCCTCCCAAAACTCAAATGTCAATATTGTAAATTCATATCGATGCAGACGATTCGCCAACTCTAAATTATTATTCCTCTCGATTAGCGCCAAAGGCAAACCAAAATCCGTGTAATCTGTGGTTAAACATAGCCTCCGCGGCATTTGAGCGGGCGCAAAAAAAATACAGGCCTGAGACGTGCGGAGGGAAAGGAGAGCGAGAGGTACGCTCCAGGCCTGGCATTAATATTTACTTACACAATTAAATCCGGTTCACCTCAAAATCCTGCCAATCTTGCCTATCCTGTCAAAAATCCGCGTCAATCAGTGGCTAACAATAAATTAATGTATGATTTGACAAACCCCGGTAACAGGCTATAATGAATACATTACAAAAGATTAGCCAGCATTATAGCAGATGAAGGAGGGGTAATTTTTGGACCGTTTATTGGCAAATCAGCTGCAGGGAGTGAAAATGGCAAAAATCCTGAAAATTTCAGCAAGCGGCAGGAAATGCAGCTATCCAGGCTGCGAGAACATCCTGAGCATCTATAACCACCAGAATTATTGCCATATACATCTGGACAAAACGTCTCAG
>JAMXCX010000087.1 GCA_024542985.1 Candidatus Omnitrophota bacterium
TCTAAATCAAAAGTTCGCCTTCCTTTCTCCAGTAATTCATCCACTTCCTTGTTTTGATAACTTATGAAATTCAACTCCTTTTCGCCAATTTTACTGGAATGCCAAATGTCGTATTGATCGGGATCAAGACCGATGCCCCAACCAAGTATTACAGCCTCAAACCGCTTCTTATCTATAAACTCATTAATAAATGTAGACCATTCAAGTACTCTGATATTTACTTTTATACCTAACTTAGCAAGCCTCCACTGGATAATGGTCGCAGCATTAAGACGCAGTTTATTACCCATATTAGTAAGAACTGTAAATTCAAACCTTTTACCATTTTTATCCAAAAATCCATCACCGTCGGTATCTAACCAGCCGGCATCTTTAAGTAACGACTTTGCTTTTTGAGGATTATATTCATATTTTTTAACCTTAGGATTATAAGGCCAGGTGTTGGGCACATAAGGACCGGTTGCCGCCTGGCCTAAGCCAAGAAGAACTCCTTTTATAATTTCTTGTTTATCTATAGCATAACTAATGGCCTGGCGCACTCTTTTATCTTTAAACCAAGGATGTTTAAGATTAAATCCCAAATAAGTATAAGAAAAACTAGGATACCTGAATTTTCTAAAATTTTTATTAAAATAATTTGTAGAAGTCTGCCTCTTGTATTGAAAAGGAGTAAGCCCCATCCAATCAACACCTTCTACCTGAAGCTCCATAAACATGGTTGCTGAATCAGGAATTATACGGTAAACATATCTATCTATATAGGGCCGGCCTTCGAAATAATTATGGTTAGATTCTAGAATTATTTTTTCTCCTGTAACCCACTTAACGAACTTAAACGGCCCTAAACCTACAGGGTTTCTGGCAAATTTAGTTTTGGTTATATCTTTTCCTTCCAAAAGATGTTTAGGCAAAATCACAAGGCTGCCCCAGCTGCTCAAGGCCGGGGCAAAAGGTTTGTCATAGGTAACTCTAAAAGTATACTTATCTAAAACTTCGGCTTTTTTAACCTGCATATAATCTTCCTTGTAAGCGCTGGGAGTTTTTTCATCAATAATCGTTTTATACCCAAACATTACATCCTCAGCAGTAAACTCAACTCCGTCATGCCACTTCACTCCTTTACGCAGATGAAAAGTTATTATCAAACCGTCTCTGCTTATATCCCAACTTTTCGCTAAATCTCCGGTTAAAGTAAGGTCTGGAGCATATTTTACTAAACCGTTAAATATTAAACCGGAAATTGCATGCGAGGGGCCGTCAGAAGCAAGCATAGGAATAAGTATGCTTGGTTCACCTATTGAACCGGTAACTATAGTATCTCCATAAGAAGGGAAACCTTCTGCAGCAATAATTTGTTTATCTTTAGCACAAACAGAAAATACAGGCAGGAATGGGTTAATTAAAAGGGAAATTAAACATAAGAAAAGGCTGCGGAATTTTATTTTTAAAGACAAAAAATCTAGGTAGGAATTTTTTCGTGAAATCAAAAAACCCATGGGGAAGGAAATTTATATAACCTTATTCATTTCAAGAGGAAAAGTCTTATCAAAAGCAATTCCTGCATACCAGGTGCCTGAGTCTTTTCTGCACCAGCATACTTTACCCTCCAAGGAAAAATGATCATTCTTATCGGTGTCTATCTCTAGTTTTGTTTCCATACGCGGAGGAAGCGGGACAGAAGTAGAAATCCCTACACCGCAAGGGCTGATATCCTGGCATTTAATTTTATGTGAGATTTCGTCTGAAGATGTACAATTTCCTGTCCACGAACAGGGTAGCCTTTCATCGGACCGCTTATTCGCAAAATAATCTTCATACACCATCTCTCACCTCCTATATATTAATTATACTCCTTACAGAAATTAAATAAAGAAAAATTACCACTTTAACTACTTACATCTACGAGGTGTAAGTAAACCCCGTTAGAGAAGTTCGTCCTCTAACGGGGTAAATGATTTATGCTTATCTGTTCTCGCTATTCATCCTCTTCATTATCGCGATTTCGGCCAGTTCTCTTCTCAAGAAATTCATCATTAAGGCGCTTCATGAAATTGCGGTAATGAAGCCAGAACTTTTCGAGATTAAGCCATGCATTATTTTTCGTTAAAGGAGTAATATAGGCATCAATCATGCCATGAATTACAAAAACAGCATAAGTATCTAATCCCATTACAGAGGCTAAGGGATTTCTCAATTCGCTTAACATACACAGCATTTTATGCTCAAATACTAAATGTGCGGAAATATAAATCTGCGCATACTCAAGCTCCGGCACGCACTCTCCGGCCTTAGAATCGCCAACAGCCTTAGCAAGTTCGACACCATGCTGTATGTAATCAGAAGCTGCTCTCAGCCAGCCTTTTTCCAACTGATATAAAACTACCTGGTAATCAAAAAGACGCTGAAATAAAACTTCAGCAATTGGATCATCAGATTCTTTAATTGTATCGTGAAGCTCCTCGACTTTATCAAGGTCAATTTTTCCGCTTCTATCAAGAGCAATGTGCCCTGCTTCATGACTTAAGTGTACCCTGTTTCCCTCAAAACTTCTTTTAAGCCAATCTCGATCAATATTAACAATAAATCCTTCAACCATTGGCCGTGTTAATTCATCCTCCAATACATCATTAAAGCCAATTGCCTGTTGAGCAGTTATCTGTACAGTTGCAACACGCCAATCTTCAGTATCAGCCTGCATAAAAGTCACTCTTTCATTTTCAAAAAGAGATGTATCAAGCATTTCAAAAATTTCGCAATCTAAAAGCAGCACTCTTATCTGTTCCACTTCGTTTGGTGCAACTCCAACCCAATCAATTCCATCATCTAATAACCTATAAAAACGTGCTTGTTTGCTAATAGCTTCTTCTTCCGTAGGGAATGATTCATGAAAATAAATCTGGGCAACGACATAATCAACATCATAATATGCAGTTTCCACTAAAGCTTTGCGAAACCTGCGCTCAGTAATGTTCCATTTAACCCTTCCTTTGCGTGTTCTCCGGGTTATT
>JAMXCX010000088.1 GCA_024542985.1 Candidatus Omnitrophota bacterium
CTAAGGTAATCTCTACCAAAACTAGTCTCTAACCAGCTTTGCTTCCGGCAAATAGAATCATACCCTAAAAAGAAATTTTTTGTGTCTAAGATTTTTTGAATTCAAAGAGTTATATTTATTTATTTTTTGTTAAACTGCCGGGATTAAAAAAGGCTTAAGAAATTCCCCTATTTTTGGGCAAAATTTGCCCAGAAAGTGTTCAAAAACTGCCCCTTTTTCTTATTTCAGCTACATTGATTATAAAAAAATATCAGTTTTAGCTCGATATTTTCTCCTCCAGCTTGATTTCCGGTTTAATTCTGTGGCATACTTTACATAGGGAGTAGAAGAGAACACTACTAATAACAGGTTTTATCCAGTGTCTAGAAAAAAGGGGACTAAAAACTATAAAAGCTTATGAAAACTAAGAAGAAAATACTAATAGTGGACGATGAGCGGGTTATCCGAGACCTCCTAGAAAGGCTCCTAAAAGGCTCCGGCCATGAAGCAATATCTGCTGAAGACGGAGAAACAGCTCTAAACCTCATCAAAACTGAAAACTTTGACTTGATTTTATTAGATTTAAAGCTACCCGGTATAGACGGCGTAAAAATATTAAAAGAGATAAAAAAGCTGAATAAAAAACTTACTGTTATCTTGATAAGCGCCTATTTAACCGATGATATTATTAAGCAGACCTCTGAGCTGGGTGTCGTTGACTATGTAAAAAAACCTTTCGATATATATAGGGTAAAAAATCAAATAAAGAAAGTCCTTAAGCAATAAAACGATAATTGAAGTAATAAATTTGGATTATTAAATTAATATCTGCTTTGTGAAATTATGTTTCAGAAGGTTTTGTGAAATTAAAAAATCTGCAAATTAATTTTTCAACTCGTCCGACTTCCTTTAATATTAGATTAATCTTTAGCGATGCGGAATTTACCTTTAAACATCTCAAGATAAAGTTTTGTTGAGGTAAGATTTATCTCATGGGCAACGCCGGCTCCCCATTTTAGCTAAGGAGGCTTATTTTTGCGCCACTAAAATATGTTCTTTTAGTTTCTTTTTTTCTTCAAACAACCAGTGCATTTGGAGAGCGCGCTTGATAACAATACTTACGTTTTCTATATCAAAAGGTTTTGTAATGTAACCAAAGCAGCCGTTTTTAATCGCCACTTTTGCTGTCTCTACGATCGCATAACCAGTTATAATTATCTGTTCGTTTTTTTGCCGGTTTAATTTATCAAGCAATGTCATACCCGGCATTTTTAAATCAAGAATAAGCATATCATAATGGTAATTATTAAGCTTATCTAAAGCATCAAACCCGTCTATGGCTATTGATACCTGGTAGCCTTTCATAGCAAGAAACCTTTCGAATAAATTCCTTACTGTCTCATCATCATCGGCAATTAATATTTTAAATCTATCCATAAAGTATTGCTTCTTAATGAATATGCTCTTCCTCTACAAAGGGAAAATTGATTTTAAAACTTGTCCCTTCTGGCTCTTTGCTTCCAACTGTGATTTTTCCTTTATGATTATTAACAATTCGGTAAACTATCGATAAACCAAGACCCATGCCCCCGTCAGGAGACTTAGTAGTAAAAAAGGGGTTAAATATATGCTCCAAGGTTTTTTTAGAAATACCGCAACCGTCATCCTTAAAAATTACTTCTATACTTTTGTTATCGTTATCTAGCAGAGTCTGTACTGATATTTGCCCTCCCTGATGCCGTTTGGTGCTATCAATTGCATCCCGGGCATTAGTTAAAAGGTTAAGAAAAGCCTGCTGGAGCTGGTTGGGGTCAGCCTGAACTTTAGGTAAATTTTTAGCCAGGAATTTGACTAACTTTATATTGTGGACTTTTAATTGAGCTTCCAGAAACATAAAAGCATCTTGAATAGGCTTATTTATGTCTATTGGCCTCATCTTAAACTCTGACTTTTTAGCAAAGAACTGAACATTCTTTATGATAGTATCCATCCTGTCTGCCTGTTCGACTATCTTGCTTAAATCAGCCTGCAAAGGGTTATCTTTGTCTAAATCCATAAGCGCGGCCTGGGCAAAGCCTTTAATTCCGGTTAAAGGCTGATTTAACTCATGGGATATACCGGCTGCCAGCTGGCCCATAGCTGCCATTTTAGACGATTGAATAAGTTCTTCTTGAGTTTCTTTCAGTTTCTCATAGGCAACTTTTAGGCTTTCTTCGGCTTTCCTGCGGCCGATGACATCCTTATGCCTCCTGAAAGACCGGTCAATTACCGCAGGCAAAATACTTTCATAAGAACTATCCTTAACCAGATAATCGTAAGCTCCCTGTTTCATTAATTCCACTGCTATTTTTTCAGAACCTGCAGAAGTAATAACTACAAAAGGGACGTCTGATATTTGCCTCTTTGCCTCTTTTAATACCTCTAAAGCATTAGCATCCGGCAGGCGGTAATCGCAAAGTATTACATCATAATTTGTTTGAGACATTTTATCTAATCCCTTTTTAGCTCTTTTTACTGAATCCAATACGTAATCACCATCTGCTCTTTGAAGTATTTTTTGAGCAAGTAAAACATGGTCATTATTATCTTCTATAAGCAATACTTTTATCGGCATATTTTTACCCCTTTTTTAATATTTTTTACCTAATAATAATTCCCCCGCTATCTCCTTCTTAAAACCATCTTTATTCTTGCCAATAACTTATCTTTATCAAAAGGTTTAGTTATGTAATCATCAGTTCCTTCTCCAATATCCTCTCTGTTACCAAGATATGATCGGGGTTATCTTCCATTAATAATATCTTTATGGGCATACGTTACAGCTCCTTTTTATTACAGCGAGTTGGAGGAAACAACATTCAACAACCCCCAATACAAACTTATTTGTTTAACCACTTCTACAAATTTCTCAAACTCAACCGGCTTCTGGATAAAACTATTGCAGCCACTATTATAGCCTCTTACAATATCTTCGTCCCTTTTGGACACAGTAAGC
>JAMXCX010000089.1 GCA_024542985.1 Candidatus Omnitrophota bacterium
AGGTCTTCTTTCTCGGGAAGACGCACAACATTAACTTTAAAATTGCTATTATCTACCTTCAACCAAGAAGGAACGCTTCTCTCTTTTGAATTTATCTCGACATTTTCCTTCATACGCTTTTTAGCTTCCTCCTTAGTCCTTATTTCAACTGCTTGCCCCTCTTTAACTATGTAGGAAGGTATATTAGCTCTTTTTCCATCAATAAACACAAATCCGTGACGCACTACTTGTCTTGCTTGATTACGGGAAAATGCAAACAAAGAACGGTAAATAACATTGTCAAGCCTCCTCTCTAAGAGCTGCAGCAAAATTCTACCGGTAACACCTTTGGATTTAGTAGCCATGGTAAAAAATCTCCTAAACTGTTTCTCAAGCATTCCATACATCCTCTTGACTTTTTGCTTTTCTCTCAACTGCAAAGCATAATTAGTAGGCTTACTTCTTCTCTTCCTAGAAATCATACCGGGAGGAGTAGGCCGTTTAGCAAAAGAACATTTCTCTGTGCTGCACCTAGTCCCTTTTATGAACAGTTTTACTTCTGCCCGCCTACATAATCTACACTTTGCCCCTAAATATCTTCCCATTTCTACCTCACTTTAATTTATCGCAATTAAAAATAACCAATTAAAAAAATAAAAACTTTTAAATTTTGAATTTTAAATTTATTTTATACTCTCCTCTTTTTCTTCGGTCTACATCCATTATGAGGAGCAGGCGTAATATCCTTGATTTTCTTTACGCTCAAACCCGCTGCCTGCAAGGATCTGATAGCTGATTCTCTTCCCGGGCCAGGTCCCTTAACTAAAACTTCTAATTCCTTTAAACCCATGTCCTTGGCCTTCTTAGCCACACTGTAAGAAGCTATCTGGGCAGCGTAAGGAGTAGATTTCTTTGCCCCCTTAAACCCTACTCCCCCGGCAGAAGCCCAAACTAAAACATTCCCTTTTAAATCAGTAATAGAAATTATGGTGTTGTTGAAAGTTGACTTGATGTGGGCAATCCCAATACTAGATACCAATTGAATTTTCTTCTTTTTTTCCTTTCGCTTTTTTTTTGCCATTTACTCTCCTTAAGTGACCCCGTCAAAAACGGAGAAATTTAACCCCTCACCTTTATTTTATTCAAAATCAACAAGGTGCGGGATAAGTACAGATCTATAACTTCTGCTTGCTATCCCCACTTAAATACTTCTTGCTTACTTTCTTTTAATCCCACCCACTCTCGGCTTTGGTCCTTTTCGCGTACGGGCATTACACTTTGTCCGCTGCCCCCTCACTGGTAGCCCCTTTTTGTGCCGGGACCCTCTGTAAGAACCTATTTCAATCAGCCTGCGAATATTCTGAGAAATTTCTCTTCGCAGCTCCCCCTCTATCCGGTGATTAGCCTGAACAAATGAAGCAATTTGAGAAATTTCCTCTTCAGTCAACTCCGAAGATTTTTTTGCAGGATCAATTCCTATTTCATTAAGAATCTGAAGCGATTTCGTTGGACCGATTCCATAAATATACTGTAAGGAAATTCTTATCTTTTTATTCTTAGGGATATCTACACCGAAAATTCTTGGCATCCTACTCTCTCCTTTAGCTTTAAGTTTCAAGCTGTAAGCTGTAAATAATTCTTTGATTCTTTGTCTTCATTTTTTCCTTATAGCTTAAGGCTTACAGCTTATAGCTGACTTTAGCCTTGTCTCTGCTTATGCTTAGGATTCTTGCAAATAACGCGTACTATTCTCTTACGCTTTATTATTTTACATTTATTACAAATTTTCTTGACTGAAGCTTTTACTTTCATCTTTACAAAATTTTTATCCTACCCAACAGGGTGGTCTGTTGACCTATCTTATTTATATCTGAAGGTTATCCGTCCTCTTGATAAATCGTAAGGAGAAAGCTCTAATTTGACCTTATCACCAGGAAGTATTCTAATAAAGTGCATACGCATCTTTCCTGACACATGCGCTAAAACAATATGATCATTATCAAGCTTCACTCTAAAGGTAGCATTAGGCAAGGCCTCAGCTATTTCACCATCGACTTCAATCAACTCTTCTTTAGCCATCTTATGTGTGCAATTTGTTAATTGGTTATGAGTTAAATAATTATCTACTCACTAATCAGCAATCATTTTGTAAGCACCCAGGGACCTTTTTCTGTTATTGCAACTGTGTGCTCAAAATGCGCTGATAAAGAATTATCTTTGGTTTTTGCAGTCCAGCCATCGCTTGCGATATCTACGTCATAACTTCCGACTGAAATCATGGGCTCAATAGCAATGGCGAACCCTTCTTTTAATTCCGGTCCTTGACCTGGTTCGCCAAAATTCGGCACTTCCGGCGGTAAGTGCAATTCTCGGCCAATGCCATGCCCCACAAATTTCCGTATTACCGAAAATTTGTTTTTTTCAACAAAAATCTGGATGGCAGAACCTATGTCTCCTACTCTAGCACCAGCCCGAATCTGACTTATACCAACATCTAGTGATTTCAAAGAAATCTTTATTAATCTTTTCGCTAATTTCAAGGCTCTTCCCGCAATGTATGTATAAGCAGTATCGATGAATAAACCTTTATATTTAATGCCTACATCAATACTTACCAGATCCTTGTCAGCAACCAGCCTTTTAGAAGGAATCCCGTGAATTATCTCTTCGTTAATTGAAACACAACAAGAAGCCGGATACCCCATAAACCCCTTAAATGCCGGCTCCAT
>JAMXCX010000090.1 GCA_024542985.1 Candidatus Omnitrophota bacterium
AAGTTATTACTCGATGATGTAATTATTATTCCTGCAAGGCCCGAAAAGGCTTGGGAAGTTTTTTATAAGAATAAGGCAGAGGCAGTAGTAACTTGGCAGCCGCACTTATCAAAAGCCCTAAAAAGGCCCGGAGCCCATATTTTAATTTCTTCTAAAGAAGAACCGGACATAATAATAGATACGCTTAATGTAAGAGAAGATTTAGTAAAAGAAAAACCAGGACTTATTAAGGGGCTGATGAGAGCATGGTTTAGGGCCCTTGAGGTCTACCGCAAATACCCTATCCAGGCAAGTAAAATCATTGCCAAATATTACAATATAACAGCCGAGCAGTATAGAGAAGCGGTTAAAGGACTTAGGTGGGATGATTATAAACACCAGGTCAATGAAGATGAAACTCAGGAATGGGTTGATAACTTTAATATTATATCCGAAATTAAATTTAAGGCCGGCAGAATATCTAAAAAACCCAACCTGCAAAAGTCAATTAACAGAAAATTAATTGATACTCTCTATGAAGATAGCCGATAAGATAAGTTTTTCATTTTTTACAGTGGCTACATTACTTACAAGTATTACTGCGTGTATTTCATATATTAACATTAAGAAAAATATGCAAGAAATAATATTAGCACATTTGCAAACAGCTTCTCAATCAAGAGCCAGCCACATAAAATTATTTTTGACAGAAAATAAATTAAGAATAAGGATTATAGCCGAAGTAGATAGGATAGAAGACCTCACGGAAAAATTTTATAATGAGGAGGCAAATTATGAAAACCTAACGTCAAAACTTAATGCAGCCTTAAAAGATTTTTTTAAGCAAGAGAAACAAGCCTATGAATTATTTATTTTAAATAGAGATGGAAAAATAATTGCTTCGACTGATGGAAGCCATCTGGGTCTGGATAAATCCAGCGACGCCTATTTTTTAGGGGCTATAGATAAAACTTATATTAAAGACCCCTATTATTCCGAAAGCACTAAGAAACGAACATTTTCTATTTCTACACCTATAATGACTAATGTTACAAAAGAATTCTTAGGCGTACTTGTTGCTCGATTTAAGATGACCGGCTTGGCTGCAATAACTATGGATAAAACTGGCTTGGGCCAGACAGGTGAGAGTTATCTTATAAATAAATATGGTTATATGATAACTCCTTCCCGATTCTTAAAAGATACTTTTCTGAAACAAAAGGTCAACATAGAAGGTATAAGGGAGCACTCAAATAGTAACGATAAGAATAAGCATAACCATAAGCATGTTTCCAGTTCCCTTGGGATGTATACTATTAGAGATTATCGAGGTGTGCCGGTATTAGGAGCTTACCGAAATTTAGAAGATTTGGGTTGGGATTTGGTAGTAGAGATAGATACCGAAGAGGCATTTAGGAGTGTAGAAGCATTAAAGCATATTTTAATTCTGATAATGATTTTTGTTCCAATAATAGCCTGGGCTTTAGGTATTTTTGTATCAAAGGCTATAACTAAGTCGATAGTTGAATTAAATAAAGGAGTAATAGCTGTAGCCAAGGGAGAACTTGACCATAAGGTAGGAATAGATACAAGAGATGAAATTGGCCAACTTTCTAGAGCTTTTGATAAGATGACCGGGGATTTAACAAAAACAACCACATCTATAGAGGCACTTAACAAAGAAGTTTCTCGGCGCAGGGAGGTAGAAGAAAAAGCAAAACAGGCAGCTAAAAAATGGCAGACAACTTTTGACGCTATTAAAGATTTAATTTCGATTCAGGATAAAGATTATAATCTTATTCAAGTTAATAAGGCTTATGAGAATGCGTTCGGCATGAAACAGGAAGAGCTCATCGGCAGGAAGTGTTATGAGTTTGTCCACGGTATAGATAAACTTATTAGCGGATGTCCGCATAAAAAAACCATGGAAACCAACGATTACCAGTGCGTAGAAATATTTGAGCCTAAGATGGGAATTGATATTGAAGTATCTATGGCTCCCTTAAGGGATGATAAAGGAGAAATTACAGGAACTGTACACATTATTAAAGACATTACCGAGCGCAAGGAGGCGGAGAAAGAGATAAGAAACTTGGCAAAGTTCTCAAGTGAAAACCCCAACCCCGTGCTACGGATTACAAAAGATGGCACCATTATCTACGCCAACAAGGCCAGCTTGCCCTTGTTGAATGTCTGGGGCTGCAAAATTGGTCGACTTTTGCCCGAGCATTTGCACCAATTAATTTTAAATGTTTTTGATTCCGGTGTAAAAAAGGATATTGATGTTGTGTGTGGAGATAGTATATTTTCCTTAATATTCACACCAATAGTAGACGCTGTTTATATTTATTTATTTGGGCTTGACATCAGCGAACGCAAGAAGATAGTAGAGGAACGGGAGACGTTAATTAAAAGACTTGAAGAGAGTCAGAGATTGCTTAAAAAACAAA
>JAMXCX010000009.1 GCA_024542985.1 Candidatus Omnitrophota bacterium
GTAGAGTTTTCCGGCAGGATGCTTTCAGTGCAGTTGGGCCCGGGGCTTTTGAGCGGCGTTTATGACGGTTTGCAGAATCCTCTTTTTGAACTGGCAGAAAAGTTTGGTTTTTTTCTGGCTCGGGGCGAGCAGCTGGATGCTTTGGATTTTAATAAAAAGTGGCATTTTACTCCTCTGGTTGAAGCTAAAAAAGATAAAGTGGTAAAAGGAGTACCTTTGGGATGGGTTCAGGAAGGCATATTTAAACATTTTATTATGGTTCCTTTTGATATGGAAGGCGAATATGAAGTTGAATCTATTGCTAAGGAAGGTGATTATACTGTTAAAGATAAAATCGCTAAAGTAAAAGGGCCTAAAGATGAATTAATTTCTTTGAATATGTTTTTTGATTGGCCGATAAAAGTTCCCATTGAGGCCTACCGGCAAAAATTTACGCCCCAAGAAACTTTAATTACCAAAGCCCGTATTATTGATACTTTTTTCCCGGTGGCTAAAGGCGGAACATATTGCATACCCGGTCCTTTTGGAGCCGGTAAAACTGTTTTGCAGCAGCTCACCAGCCGTTATGCCGAGGTAGATATTGTTATTATCGCTGCTTGCGGTGAAAGAGCCGGCGAGGTTGTTGAGACCTTGCGGGAATTTCCTAAAATAATTGATCCCCGTACCGGCAAATCTTTGATAGAAAGAACCATTATTATTTGCAATACTAGCTCTATGCCGGTTGCAGCCAGGGATGCTTCTGTGTATACAGCTGCGACTCTGGGTGAATATTATCGGCAGATGGGTTTGGATGTTTTGTTGCTGGCTGATTCTACCTCACGTTGGGCTCAAGCTATGAGAGAGGTTTCCGGCCGATTAGAAGAAATTCCCGGAGAAGAAGCTTACCCGGCATATTTAGAATCACGCATTGCTGAATTTTACGAGCGTTCGGGATTAGTTGAACTGCCCAATGGAGATAAGGGAAGTCTTACTATCGGCGGAACAGTAAGCCCGGCCGGAGGTAACTTTGATGAACCGGTAACTCAATCTACCTTGAAAGTAGTGGGAGCTTTCCACGGTCTTTCCCGGGAACGCTCTAATGCCAGAAAATTTCCTTCTATAGATCCCCTGGAAAGCTGGTCAAGATATAAAAGTGTAGTTGATGCGAAAGCTTTAAAAAAAGCAAAAGATATTTTATTCCAAGGTAATGAAGTTGATCAAATGATGAAAGTAGTAGGAGAAGAAGGAACTTCCATGGAAGATTTCCTATTTTATCTTAAAGCCGAATTCCTGGACAGTGTATATTTACAGCAAAATGGGTATGATGAGGTGGATGCGGCCACAAGTTTAGAAAGACAGCAGTATGTATTCAATAAGATATCTGCCATATTGAGCAAAGATTTTGTTTTTGCCCAAAAAGAACAAGCCCGGCAAGAGTTTTATAAATTAAGGCAATTAGCAATAGACTGGAATTATAAAAAATGGGAATCAGAAGATTTTAAAAAGCAGGAAAAAGTGCTAGATGATTTTCTTAGTAAACATGTGGCAGTAGAAACAAAAAACGCGGGGTAAAAAATGAGAAAAGTTCACAACAGAATACTTAGCATAGCCGGCAATGTTATTACTGTTAAAGCTAGTGATGTAGCCTATGAAGAACTGGCAGAGGTAACAACTTCCCGGGGGAAGTCTTTGGCCCAGGTTATAAAACTTGAAGAAGACATTGTGTCTTTGCAGGTTTTCTCGGGAAGCCGGGGCATATCTACTGATGATGAGATTAGGTTTCTTGGGCATCCTATGAAAGTTGCTTTTTCAGAAAACATGGTAGGAAGAATTTTTGACGGAAGCGGTAAGCCTAGAGATAATGGCCCGGCTTTAACCGATAATTTGATTGAGATAGCCGGCCCTTCAGTTAATCCCGCTAAGAGAATAATCCCTAAAAGGATGATAAGAACTAACATTCCCATGATAGATGTATTTAACTCTTTAGTTGTTTCCCAGAAGCTGCCTATCTTTTCAGTATCCGGAGAGCCATATAATGAGTTACTGGCTCGAATCGCTCTTCAGGCCGAAGTGGATATGATTATCCTCGGAGGAATAGGCCTTAAACATGATCAGTACATGTTTTTCAAGAATACCCTGGAAGAAGGCGGAGCTTTAAACAGGTCAATATTTTTTGTTCATACTGCTTCTGATCCTATAGTAGAAGGATTAATGATTCCGGATTTATGTTTAGCCGTGGCTGAAAAATTTGCCTTAGGAGGGAAAGATATTTTAGTTTTACTTACCGATATGACTAACTTTTCCGATGCTTTAAAAGAGATAGCCATAACTATGGAGCAAGTGCCTTCAAATAGAGGCTACCCCGGAGATTTATACAGCCAGCTTGCCAGAAGATATGAAAAGGCAGTCGATTTTGAGGGAGCAGGGTCAATTACTATTTTAGCAGTAACTACCATGCCCGGAGATGACGTTACCCATCCGGTTCCGGACAACACCGGCTATATTACTGAAGGACAGTTTTATTTACGGGGAGGCCGCATCGAGCCTTTTGGTTCTTTAAGCCGGCTAAAGCAGCAAGTTAACGACAAGACTCGTAAAGATCACCGGGCGATTATGGATGGAATGATACAGCTATATGCTCAATATAAAGAGACCGAAGAAAAAAGAGCTATGGGGTTTAGGATGGGTGAATGGGATAAAAAGCTGTTAAAATACGGCATTTTTTTCGAATCGCAAATGATGGATTTATCAGTTAAAATTTCTCTAGAAGATGCTTTGGATAAGGGGTGGAAGATTTTATCAGAATGTTTCCACCCTCAAGAGACAAACTTTCGAACAGACTTAATAAATGAATTCTGGCCTAAGAACAATCAATGATAAAAATCAGATTAACTAAAAATGAACTAAAAAAGCAAAAAGATTTCCTCAAGAGGTTTCGGCGCTACCTACCTATGCTTATTCTTAAAAAGAAGCAATTGCAGTTAGAAATAATTAAGATACAGAAAATCATTAAAACTCTTGCCGGAGAGATGGATGTTCTAAGGAAAAGTATTATTTCTTGGGTAGATGTATTTGCTGAAAAGATGCCGATAGATGAGTATTTAAGGCTTAAAAAAATAAACATCGAAGAAGGTAATGTCGCAGGTATAGATTTACCTCTATTCACAGGTGTTGAGTTTGAGCAAAAGGCTTACGATTTGATGTTAACTCCTTTGTGGGTTGATAAAGCCATAGAAGCCATAAAAGAAACAATTACCTTAAAAGCAAAATTACTTATTTATCATAAACAGATAGAAATCCTAAAAGAGGAACTTCGGATCGCTACCCAGCGGGTTAATCTTTTTGAAAAAATAAAGATTCCTGAATCTCAGGAAAATATCCGGGTTATACAAATTTATCTGGGAGAATTGCAGACTGCCGGAGTGGTAAGAGGAAAAATCGCTAAAGCTAAATTAGAGCGCAAGAGAAACGCTATCCTCCAATGATAGTTAAGATGAAAAAAATTACAGTCTTGGCTGTTGAAAAATATGCCGCTCATACCGTAGAGGCTTTGCGTAAATTAGGCTTTCTGCATGTAAGCCATATGCAGCAGCCCCAGGCAGATTATATAACATCCCTGGAACATAAACTTATAGTATTGGATAAAGCCTTGCTGCTTTTAAAGGATGTAAGCAAACAAAAACAAGAGCGGGATAAAGAGAGATTACTTTCTTATGAAAAAGAAATAATGAATTTGTCCGAACAAAATCAGCATTATATAGCAGAAAAACAAAAAACAGAGGAAAAACTTCTTTGGTATAAAAACTGGGGGGATATTTCTTTAGTTTCAGTGGAGGAGCTAGAAAAAGCCGGGATTTTCATAAAGCTTTATTTATGCAGTAAATCTGAGCTCAAAAAAATTTCCCAGGATAAATGTGTGTATGTTATCGGTCAAAAGGGTGGGCAGGTTCAAGTTGTTTTTGTGAGCGCTAACGAGGAAGAAACTTTGGGTTTCGCTCAGATAGGGCTGCCTCGAGAAGGACAGCATTCTTCGCAAAGGAAAATGACAGCTATATCAGAGCATTTAGAAAAAATAGAAAAAAGATTAACAGAACTTTCTGCATATAGGAAGTCTTTTTTGGAATATAAAAAAGATCTTTTGAAAAATTTAGAGTTTTACAAAGTAAGGTTTGGAATGACTCACAAAGAAGGTATCTGTTGTTTGCAGGGGTTTTGCCCCCAAGGCTCAGTCAGCCAAATAGAAAAAGTAGCCAAACTTAAAGGGTGGGCGGTTATGATAGAGGAGCCGGAAGACCCTCTAGAGGTGCCGACGCTCGTAAGTTATCCGCGCTGGGCAAAGGCAATTAAGCCGATTTTCGACTTCATGGGTACGTTGCCCGGCTACAAGGAATACGATATAAGTCCCTGGTTTCTTTTATTTTTCAGCTTGTTTTTTGCCATGCTCATTGGCGATGCCGGCTATGGCTTTTTGTTTTTAGGGGTTACTTTTTTTGCCCGGCGTAAATTACCCAAGGCTCCGCGGGAACCTTTCTTTTTGATGTACGTTTTAGCTGTGGCAACTATTATCTGGGGAGCAGTTACCGGAACTTGGTTCGGAGCTGAAAAAATAGGGCAACTGCCTGGCTTTGAGGCATTAGTAATCGACAAAATCAATAGTTTTGCTGAAGGCAATCAAAATTTTATGATCTATATCTGTTTTTTAATCGGAGCAGTCCACTTGACCTTAGCCCATGCAATTGTTGCCTTTAAATATATCAACTCATGGGTGGCTTTATCTCAAGTCGGCTGGATAATTATTGTCTGGACATCTTTTTTTATTGCCGGAAAATTAGTGCTTAGTAAAGCTATGCCCGGCTTTGCCTTAATTTTGGGACTCTTAGGCGTCTTGTTAGTAATTTTGTTTTCGAATTTTCAAAAGAATATATTAAAAGGAGCATTGATTTCTCTAGCTGATTTACCGCTTAAGGCCATTGGTTGCTTTGCCGACGTGGTTTCTTATTTACGGCTTTTTGCGGTTGGCTATGCTAGCGTAGTTTTAGCTGTGACTTTTAATAATATGGCTTTTGATTTAGGGTTTAATACTATCTTTACCGCCGTCTTAGCGGCTTTTATTCTTTTTCTCGGACACAGCTTAAATATTGTTTTAGGTTTTATGGGAGTGATTGTTCACGGAATACGCTTAAATATGCTTGAATTTTCCGGACATCTTAATATGGAATGGTCAGGTAGGCAATATAAACCATTTAAGGAATAAAAAGGGAGGTAGGATATGATACAGGGTTTTGGCGATATGAATTTTTCTTTGACTTTAGCGGCAATCGGCTCAGCTTTAGGAACTGGGGTTGCGGGTATGGCTGCAATTGGTGCCTGGAAAAAGGCTTTTTCTCAAAACAAGGCAGCTCCTTTTACTTTGATTGCCTTTGTTGGCGCGCCGCTAACCCAGACAATTTACGGTATGATTTTAAGAAATAAAATCATAGCTGCTAAGCTTCCGGCTGACAATCAAACTTATATATATCTTATGATTATTGGTTTTGTTGCTGGTTCAGCCATGGGAGTATCTGCCTATATGCAAGGTAAAGCCGCAGCCAGAGCCTCAGATGCCTTGGCCGAAACTGGCAAGGGATTTGGTCAATATATAATGGTTTTAGGAGTTATTGAGACAGTTGCCCTTTTTGTGATGATTTTCTGTATGATGGCTATACCGGGAGCTTAGATGTTACGTCAGAAACCTAAATTCTTGATTTTTCCTAAGAATTTGGTATTATTGAGCGATATGTTTTGGGCGAGGAAGGTGCGACTCTGGGACTAGCGAGAGGCATTTATATTAGAATAGCACAATTATTAACGGGCGGTTGGCGCAGTGGAAGCGCATCTCGTTTACACCGAGAGGGTCGTAGGTTCAAATCCTACACCGCCCACCATTATTAGTTGATAGTGTTAGTGAATAGTATTTAGCATGGATTTAGAAACCCTTAGACATTCTTGTTCCCATATTATGGCTTCGGCTGTAAAGAAGCTTTATCCCCAAGCTAAATTAGGGATTGGTCCGGCTATTGAGAATGGCTTTTATTATGATTTTGATATTCCTTCGGGGATAAGCGAAGAGGACTTGGGTAAAATTGAAGCTCTGATGAACAAGCAAATTAAAGAGGACTTTCATTTTACTCAGGAAGAATGGGCTAGCAATCAGGCAATAGATTTTTTTCAAAAACAAGGAGAAAAGTATAAGGTAGAACTTATAAAGGATTTAGGACAAGATAAGGTTTCAGTTTATAAACACAATGGGTTTTTGGATTTATGTAAAGGGCCGCATGTAGGTTCAACCAAACAGGTAAAATATTTTAAACTGCTTTCTACCTCAGGCGCATACTGGAGGGGAAGTGAAAACAACCCCCAATTAGTACGTATTTATGGCACAGCTTTTTTAAGCAAGGATGAGCTAAAGAATCATCTTAAGAATTTAGAAGAAGCGAAGAAAAGAGACCATCGCAAATTAGGAAGAGAATTGGAGTTATTTGATATCTATTATGACCAGGCCGGAGCAGGTCTGCCTTTTTATTTGCCTAAAGGGGCAATCTTAAAAAAAATTATCGAAGATTGGGAAACAGAAGAGCACATAAAAAGAGGCTATAAAATAGTAAGCACTCCCCATATTATGAATAAAAAATTATGGGAAAAAAGCGGTCACTTGGAATACTACGAAGATTTTATGTACTCTATCGTTAAAGATAATCAGGAATTTATTTTAAAGCCCATGAATTGCCCGGGCCACATCCTTATTTATAAGTCAAAGTTGCATAGTTTTAGAGATTTGCCGTTAAGACTGTTTGAGTTAGGCACAGTTTACCGTTACGAAAAAAGCGGAGTATTGCACGGCCTTTTGCGGTTGAGAGGCTTTACTCAGGATGATGCCCATATTTTTTGTAAAAAGGAAGATCTTTATTCAGAGATAAAAGGAGTTTTAGAATTTGTAAAGGTAGCTATGAAAAAGTTTGGATTCTCAAAGTTTAAAGCCGAACTAAGCACTAGACCGGAAAAGTTTATCGGAGAGGCCAGCGATTGGGACGATTCAGAAAATGTTTTAGAAGAAGTTTTAAAAAAAGAAGGTTTTGATTATAGAATAAATAGAGGAGACGGCGCCTTTTATGGCCCAAAAATAGACATTAAGTTAAGAGATGCTATAGGCCGAGAATGGCAGTGCGCCACTGTGCAGCTTGATTATAATATTCCGAAAAGATTCAATTTAACTTATCGGGCATCTTCCGGCGGCGAGCAGGAAGTCGTAATGATACATCGGGTAATTTTAGGAAGCATTGAGAGGTTCTTTGCCACCTTAATTGAGCATTATGCCGGAAAATTTCCTTTATGGCTTGCGCCGGTCCAGGTTAGCGTTTTAAATGTTACAGCTGAGGTAAAAGATTATGCTTTAGAGGTAATGAAATCTTTGCAAAGCCAAGGGTTTCGGGTAGAGGCCGATACAAGAGATAAAACTTTACAGAAGAAGATAAGAGAAAAAGAGCTTTTAAAAATCCCTTACATGCTCATTGTAGGGAAAAAGGAGCAGCAGGAGAAAAAAGTTTCCTTGAGAAAACAAGGAACGAAGAATTTAGGGGCTATGGAATTAAAAGATGTTTTAGGTATATTAAAGAAGGAGGATGAAATAAGTGAAGTATGTGCGCGTAAATGAAAGAATAATGGCCCAAACAGTGCGGGTAATTGGTTTAGACGGCGAACAGCTAGGAGTTTTCCCTCGTGATATAGCGCTAAACAAAGCCGAGGAACGAGATTTGGATTTAGTTGAAGTCGCTCCTCAGGCTAAGCCTCCAGTTTGCCGAATTATAGATTTTTCGAAATATAAATACGAACAGAAAAAAAAAGAGAAAGCAGTAAGAAAAAGCCAGAAACAAGCTCAATTAAAAGAAGTAAGAATAAGGCCTAGGATAGGCAGTCATGATTATGAGGTTAAACTCAAACATATAAAAGAATTTTTGGAGAAGCGCCACAAGGTGAGAGTAAGGATGTGGTTTAGAGGTAGAGAAATTACCCATAAAGATATAGGAAATAGAGTGATTGACAGGCTAATCAAAGATATAGAAAAAGTGGGTAGAGTAGATAGGGCGGCCCATATGTTGGGTAAAACTCTAGTTTTAATTTTAAGCCCTAAGTAATAATGTTGAGATTATAAATAAGATATTTTATCCGCTAAAAGCGGAGGCCATCTAAGGAGGAATAATGCCGAAATTAAAAACACGGAAGTCATTATCTAAACGTATAAAAATTACTAAGAAAGGCAAGGCCTTAAGGTCTAAAGCCGGCAGGCGCCATCTTATGAGCACAAAAAATAGAAAGAGAAAAAGAAATTTAAGACGCAAAGCCATAATTTCTGTAGGTAAGAAATTCATAAAAAGAGCAATGCCTTACGCTGCATAAAAAAGGAGAAAAAAATGAAAACTAATCATGCCGTGGCTTCCCATAAAAGAAAGAAAAAAGTCCTCAAAGTCGCTAGAGGGTATTGGGGAGAGCGTTCTAAAAAATACCGCCGGGCAGTTGAAACAATAAGAAGGGCATATTCATTCGCCTACGTGCATCGACGCACAAAAAAAAGAAACTTCCGGTCTCTTTGGATTATCCGAATTGGGGCAGCAATTAAAGAAAGAGGCTCTTCTTATCGGGAGTTTATGCATGCTCTTAAAGAGAATAAGATAATTCTTTCTAAGGACATTTTAGCGCATATTGCCGCCCAATATCCGGAGATTTTTGATAAAATAGCTGAGGTAGCCAAAAATAAATAAAATGAAGTATATAATTATTATTGGTTGTGGGAAAAGTGGTAAAGAGTTAGCACAAGAGTTGTCTAAGAGTGAAAACGTAGTGGCTGTAGATAAGAGCTTAAGAAATCTTGATACTCTAGGCGAGGATTTTAATGGGAAGAAAGTATGGGCGGATGCTCTGGATATAAACACCCTAGAAGAGGCAGGCATTAAAGAGGCAAATGCTATTTTTCTCTTGACCGGGAATGATAACCTTAATTTAGTTGTAGGTAAAGTTGCAAAGAGAAAATACGGCGTTAAAAAAGTTGTGCTTCAGGTAAATGATGCTATAAAAAAGAAGATATTCAAAGAAGAAGGGGTGGTTATTATTAATCGTACGCAGTTAATCGTAGAAACTTTAAAGAAAAGCATAGCTTAGGTTTAAATATGGACGCGAACAAAAATGTTGTATCAATTTGTGAGGTAAAAAAATGTATATTGTAATAGCCGGGGCAGGAAGATTGGGTCTTATTTTGGCCAAAAAATTAAGAGAAGATGACCATCAGGTTTGCCTCATTGATAAAAACGAAAGTTTATGCAACAAACTTGCCGGAGAACTAAAAAGCATTATGATTATCTGCGGTGATGCCACCTATCCGGACATTCTGAAAGAAGCAAAAATTGAAAAAGCTAATGTTTGTGTCAGCGCGGCTTCTCACGATGAGGACAATATAATCATTTGTTATTTAGCCAAAGAACTGTTTGGAGTACAAAGAACAGTAGCAAGAGTCAATGACCCCAAACATACCCCTCTTTATAAGTACATGGAAGTTGATAATCCTGTAGACTCTACATCTATAATCGCCCGCATTGTCGAAGAGGAAGCATCATTTACAGATGTTATGAGCCTTTTAAGCATAAAAAAGGGGAGACTTTCTATAGTGCGGGTAGATATCCCCGAAAATTCCCCGGTAGCAAACAAGCCTTTAAAAGATATTGTTTTACCGCACAATTCCGTTCTTGTTTCTATCTTAAGAGGCCCGGATATAATTATTCCTTACGGGTCAACAGTAATATTGCCCGGGGATGAAGTGATTGCTGCTACACTGATTGATGCCGAGAAAGATTTACTTAAGTCTCTTATCGGGAAGATATAATCCTGTAATTTAATAAGAGGATAAATAATAGATATAAATGCATGAGAACAATAATCGGTATCATAATTGAGGTTCTTTTTTGTCTTTTTATAATTGCCGCAGGTTACGGATTTTCTTTAGTGTTCTAAAAATTCACTCATATTATCAAATGATGCTTTCGCTTATTAAATCATCTGCCGGATAAAGACATGATTATTTCTCCCGATAGGAAAGATTTTTCTACATTTTTTAATGTTTTAGGAAGGCTAATTCTAGGTTTAAGCTTTTTTATGCTAATTCCTCTTCTAGTCGCTGTTGTAAAAAAAGAAATTTCTCCTTTTTTTGATTTTCTTATAGGGTTTTCTATAACTGCTTCTTTAGGCCTCTTGCTTTTGATTATCTTTCCTGTAAAAAAAGAGATTGGTTGGGTACATGCCTTTTTTACTGTTAGTGTCGGTTGGCTTGCCTTTTCTCTATTAGGAGCAATCCCCTTGTATCTTTCTTCTCATTTTTTATCTTTTATAGATGCTTGGTTTGAGGCGATGAGCGGATTCTCCACTACCGGCCTCGTTCTCATACAGGATTTAGATCACCTTTCCTTTGCCCATAACATGTGGAGGCATCTTACTATGTTTATTGGCGGCCAAGGAATTATATTAGCAAGCCTGTCAATATTAACTAGGGTTCGTTCTGTCGCCTTAGGATTTTATATCGGGGAAGCAAGGCAAGAGAAAATATTGCCGAATGTGATTGACACAGCGAGGTTTATATGGAAGGTGAGTTTTATCTATTTAATATTAGGAGTGAGCACATTCTTTGTGATTCTTAACAATCAAGGTATGCCTTTAATAAAGTCTTTGTTCCATTCTCTTTGGCTATTTTTCGCTTCTTTTGATACCGGTGGTTTCACACCGCAAGCTCAAAATATAGCTTATTATCACTCTTTTCATCTGGAGACAGCTACAATCGTTTTTATGATTCTGGGGGCGGTAAATTTTAATTTACATTTTTGGATTTGGAATAAGAGCAAAAAAGAGATTTTTAAAAACTTTGAGATAAGAACATTTTTGTTTACTCTCTTTTTTCTTACCTTTCTTTTTTATTTTTCTTATAGAGCTATGGCTAGCAATATTATTTTCCGGAAAGGTTTCTATCAGCTGGTTTCGGCACATACCGGCTGTGGGTTTACTAACTTATCAGGAGGAGAAATAAATGGTTTTCCAACCCTGGCATTATTTTCTATAATTTTTGCTATGATGATTGGCGGAGGGGTGTGTTCCACAACGGGCGGAATAAAGCTAATGCGTTTAGGGATTATTTTTAAGACTATTTTTATGGAGATTAAACGCTGGATGATGCCTCTTAAATCTGTGTATAAAGATAGATTTCACCATCTTCAAGATTTAATCCTCACGGATAAGAGGATAAAAGAAGCTTATTTATTCTTTACAATATTTATATTCACCTACATAGGCGGAGCAATAGTGGCTATTATGTTGGGATATCCGGCCTCACTGGCTTTATTTGAGTCTGTTTCAGCAACGGCAAATGTAGGTTTATCCGTTGGCTTAACCACTCCCGGCATGCCTTTGATTTTGAAGTTAGTTTATATTTTTCAAATGTGGGCAGGAAGATTGGAGTTTATTTCGATATTTGTTTCTTTGGGTTTTATTTTATCATTATTTAAAAAATGAATATATATTCGGCAAATTACAGGTTAAAAACCGTAAGATACAGACAGATAAAAATTCTTTTTGTTTTTAGCATTTTCATTTTAAACGTGACCTATGTATTTGGGCAGAGCTCATCGATAAAAGAAATACTTAAAAATCCGAACTTATTCAATGGCAAGACAGTAGAAATCCAGGGAGAAGTTATAGGTGAGCCTTTAAAGGATGCCGATACCCAAGGAATATGGATAAATATAACATTCCAAGGCAGCAATATAGGAATTTTTTGTTCCCATGAGGAGGCTATTGTTCAGATAAGTCATTGGGGTAGTTATAAAGAAAAAGGAGACCAATTAAAGATAAGAGGTGTTTTTTATAAGGATTGTCCCGAACACCAGATAAGCGGAGTGCACTTAAAAAGTTTAGAAGTTATGCAAGAGGGAGAAGCCAGAGAAATCCCAGTATCTCTTCGTAAGAAAAAACTGGCAATCGGGCTTTTTGCAATCTGTTTGACAATAGGCGTTATTTATTCTATAAAGAGAAAATATGCAAGAAAGACTTAACCAATTACAAGAGGAATTTAAAAAGGATCTTCAAGGCTCAAAAACCACAAAGGAGCTGAAGAATTTGAAAATTAAGTATTTAGGCCGAAAGTCTACACTTACTCAGCTTTTTGCTCAGATTCCAGCCTTGCCTAATGACCAAAAAGGCCTTTGGGGAAAAAAACTGAATTTATTTAAAGTAAAGATAAATTTGGCCTTGGAAAATAATGTAAAAATAGAAGACAGGGAAGAAGAAAGCCTGGATTTAACTTTTCCTTCTGCTTCTTGCCAAGAAGGTTCCCGGCATATTTTAACCACAGTCAATGAGAAGATTTGTTCTATTTTTGAAAGGTTGGGTTTTGCTGTTATTGAAGGAAGCGAAATCGAGGATGAATGGCACAATTTCGAAGCCCTGAATATTCCCCTAGAACACCCCTCAAGAGATTCCTTTGATACTTTTTATTTAGATTTGCCCGCAAAGGATAAGGGGAAGTATCTTTTGCGAAGTCATACTTCACCTTCTCAAATACGAATCATGAAAAAAACTAAACCGCCCTTGGCAGTGATTTCACCCGGCAGAGTTTACAGGCCTGATGAAGTTGATGCGACGCATTCTTTTATGTTTCATCAAATAGAAGGCTTTGTAGTGGGTGAGGCGATAAATTTTGCCCATTTAAAAGGAACACTTCTCTATTTCGCTCAAGAGTTCTTTTCTTGTGATGTTGAGTTGCGTTTCCGTCCTCACTTTTTTCCTTTTACCGAGCCTTCAGCGGAGGTAGATATGTCATGCATTATGTGTAAGGGCAAGAAAAATAAGGAGACAAAATGCAGTATATGTAAAAATAAGGGGTGGCTTGAGGTTTTGGGATGCGGGATGATTCACCCTAATGTTTTAGAAGCTTGTGGGATAAACGCGAAAAAATACCAGGGATTTGCCTTTGGAATGGGCGTAGAAAGAATAGTCATGCTTAAATACAGCATAGATGATATCAGGCTTTTCTACGAGAATGATATTAGATTTTTAAAACAATTTTCTATATAAGATATGAAATTTAGTTTAAATTTTCTTAAAGAGTTTTTAGATGTTAATGTTTCGGCTAAAGAGTTAGCAAAGCTTCTTACCATGGCCGGTATGGAAGTAGAGCAGTTGGAAAGAATAGGCAGAGACTGGGTTTTTGATGTTGAGGTTACAACAAATAGATATGATTGGCTTTCGATTCTGGGAATAGCCAGGGAGGCGGCAGTAGTTTTAGGCAGAAAAATAAAAATCACATATCCTGTTTTTGTTAAAGAGTCGAGCCTTAAAGAACGAAATATCATAATAGAGAAAAACCAAGATTGCCCGTATTATATCGGTAGAATTATAAAGAATGTACGAGCAGGGAGCCAGGTTAATTGGTTAAAAGAACGAGTCATGAATTGCGGAATAACATCTGTTGATGCCATTGTTGATGTCACCAATTATTGCATGCTTAAATGGGGCAACCCTCTTCATGTATTTGATAATGACAAAATAGAGGGAAATGTCTATGTGCGCAGGGCCAGGAGCCAAGAACAGTTTATGGGTATTGACGGTAAACAGAGGTGCTTAGGAAAAAATAATTTAGTTATTGCTGACGATAAAAAGATTATTGCTTTAGCTGGAATAATGGGAGCCAAAAATACGGAGGTAGACAATAATACAAAAAATATTTTTCTAGAGGGAGCTGTATTTTCGCCGCTTACTGTTCGCCGCTCTAGAAGAGCTATAGGCCTTGACACAGAATCTTCTTATCGTTTTGAAAGAAGAGTTTCCGGAGTTTTTCTGGAATATGCCTCTTTAGAAGCAGCTACACTAATAAGAAAATTATCCGGTGGAGTTTCTGGAGGGTGCCGGAAGGCAGGGCATAAGCCTAAGGAGCAGTGCAAAAGGATAGTAATAAGCTTCTGTGATTTGGATAGTTATTTAGGCACTGCTATCCCCAAAATGGATGTAAAGAAAATACTTACCAATCTCGGCTTTAGTATCCATAACACAGCTAAGGATAAAATAACGGTCTTAGCCCCGATTTTACGGTTTGATGTAAAAAGAGAAATTGATGTTTACGAAGAAATCGCCCGGGTTTACGGTTATGATAAAATATCGCCGCAAATCCCGTTTTTAACTGCTTGCTCCAATACAAATTTGCTTAAGTTTAGTAAGCACAATAACTATAACTTTAAAAATCAGGTAAGAAAGTATATAGCTTTGTTAGGATTTCGAGAAATAATAACTCACAGTATAGAGAATCAAAAAGAGTTACGAGATCTGGATGATAAAGAAGTCGTATTGATTGTCAACCCTTTGCGTAAACAAGAAGATTCTATGCGTACTACTTTGCTTTCCGGGATGGCTAAAGCTATGCGTCATAATTTAAATCGGAGTGTGAGTTTTTTACGCTTTTTTGAAGTCGCTAATATATATTATAAGGAAGCTAAAGGCTTTTGTGAAATCCCGGTTCTATCTTTAGGTATTAGCGGCAAATTAGAAGGGTTCTTTTATTTAAAAGGAGCGATAGAAGAGTTATTTAATTATGTAAACCCAGTTAGATGTTTACTGTCTAACGGGGTAAAGGCCGCGGGGCTTAGCTTTGAAGAAAAAAGCGTAAAAAATTTTACCAATTCTTTGGCAATTACGGTTAATAACAAAATGGTAGGATTCTTGGGCAAATTGGATCGAAAGAAAAAAGAAAATCTAGGGTTAAAAGAAAATGTTTATTTTGCTCAGGTTAACTTATCGCTCATAGAAGATAAATCAGGAGAAAACAAATATAAACCTTTTAGTATATATCCGGCAGTTTACAGGGATGTGAGTATTTCTTTAAGCAAAGGCGTAAAATTTAAGACAATTGAAAAAATAATTAATGAAGAATGCAGATACTTAAGTAACTTGCGCATTCTGGATACTTATAAAGGAAAAGATGTTCCTTCGGACGTGTCTGTTTTTACTTTAAGAGTTTTTTATCAATCTCCAAAAAAAACCCTAACTTCCAGTGAGGTTGATTCTATTCATGAGCGGATACGCAATAGGCTTAGTCAGCAAGAAGGCATAAAATTGCGATAAGCGTTTTTGCGTTGAATAAAATTCTTCCAAAAGATATCTTTCTTGAAATAAAAATCGGTAAATGTTATAATAATGCTGAAAAGAACCCTGCCTGTCTCGTTCGCAGGTAAGAACGCTAAGCCAACACTCTTTTTAAGGGAGCCAAATTTTCCAAACTGCTGTGGCAGCAAGGATGAGGTGCCCACTTGTATGAGCAAAGGACTTAAAGCGGTCTGCTTGTAACGGATAAAGGTGGGGTTTTTATTAAAATCAGGAATAAAAAATCAAATATCAAAAAAAACCAAAATTAAAAATTTGAAATAAATATTTTTGATAATCTTGGATTTTGATATTTAATTTTAATAGTTGATTCTATAAGATGAAAGAAAACGGTATTCCGTTAGCAGCTAAATTAAGGCCTCAAAACTTAGAGGAGTTTGTCGGCCAGGGGCACATCTTAGGAGAGGGGCGCTTGTTAAAAAGAGCTATTATTTCTAAGAGGATGTCTTCTTTGATCCTTTGGGGGCCGGCAGGGTGTGGCAAGACAAGTTTAGGCTTTATAGTAGCTAAAGAATTAAATGCCGATTTTGAATACTTAAATGCAGCATTTTCTTCTGTAAGTGTAGTAAAGAAGATAATAGAAAAAGCAAGAAGCAGGGTGCAGAAAGAAGGGAGAAAAACTATTGTTTTTCTTGATGAGATTCATAGATTTAATAAGCTTCAGCAAGAGTCATTAGTGCCTGATACTGAAACAGGGAATATAATTTTAATCGGAACTACTATATATAACCCGTATTATTACCTTATTCCTTCACTTCTTTCCCGCTCAATAGTGGCTCAATTTAGACCTTTATCTAAAGAAGATATAATTGTTATTTTAAAGAAAGCTCTTAAAAATAAAGATAAAGGCCTGGGTAACTTAGGTGTTCAGATTACCAATAAAGCCTTAGAATATATTGCAATTTCTTGTGCCGGGGATGCAAGAGGGGCTCTGGCGGCTTTGGAAATTGGTTCTTTTAGTACTCGCGCTTCCGGCGACGGAAAAATTATGTTTGATTTAGAGGTAGCAAAAGAGAGTATCCAAAAAAGAAGTTTTTATGATAAAAAAAATACTTATCATTACGATACAATTTCAGCTTTTATAAAATCAATAAGAGGAAGTAATGTGGATAGTGCTTTATATTGGTTAGCAAAGATGCTTAAAGGAGGCGAAGACGCAAGATTTATTGCCCGCAGGCTGGTTATCTTGGCCTCAGAAGATATTGGAAATGCTAATCCTTTTGCCTTGGTTTTGGCAACCAGCTGTTTTAAAGCCGTAGAATTTGTGGGAATGCCGGAAGCAAATTTGACCTTGGCCCAAACTGCCATTTATCTTGCTTCCAGTCCCAAATCAAACTCTGCTTACTTAGCTATTAATGCTGCTTCTCGATACCTAGAGCAAGAAGAGACTAAGGAAGTACCAACTCATTTGAAGAATCATTCCAAAGATTATAAATATCCGCATAGTTTTGGCGGATACGTAGAGCAGGACTACGGGATAAATAGAAAATACTATTTTCCTAAAGCGATAGGTGAAGAGAAAAAAATTAAAGATTTTTTAGATAGTTTAAAAAGAGTAAGCTGAATAGTTTATTCTCTGGTTAGGTTTTTCTTGTTTTTTCCTGAAGTTATGATAGATTTTTACTGTAGAGAGTCAAGTTAGACCAAAAGGAACGCCTAAATAAATGATTAAAGAAATATCTTCACCAAAACTAAAGAATCCTGTTTTCATAGCTGCTTGGCCTGGAATGGGAGAAGTGGCTTACAGAAGCGCTCTTTTTTTAAAAGAAGTTTTGGGATTTAAAATTTTTGCTAAACTAGAAGCATATAAATTTTTTAAACCAGCAGCAGTAGCTGTCCAAAAGGGTATTATAAATATTCCCAATATTCCTGCCGGATTTTTCTATTATTGTGAAGGAAAGAACTTTCAAGATATAATTCTTTTTATCGGAGAAGCCCAGCCACCTTTGGAATATGCAGAGGCACTTTCTTTAGCGATTATTAATTTCATAAGGAAATATAAAGTTAAGTTGATGCTCACTTTTGCTGCTAAGCCTGAATCCATTGACCACAAAAATAATCCGCAAGTTTTGGTAGTGTCAACTCATACTGATCTCTTGAAAGCTTTTGAAAAAGCAGGAGCTAATGTTTTGCAGGACGGTCAGATAAGCGGCCTTAATGGAATAATTCTCGGAATAGGCAAGAGGAAAAGTATAAAAGGAGTGTGTCTTTTAGGAGAAATCCCGTTTTATACGGCTCAAATTGAAAATCCCAAGGCAACAGCAGGTATCCTGAGGGTAGTTAATAAATATTTTAATATGAATTTAAATCTTTCTCCGGTAACAGAAAGGAGCAAATTTATTGAAGAAGAAATCGAGAAACTAATTACATATTTAAAAGGAGATGTGCCTCAATCCGGGCCCATGCCTTTGAATGAAGAGGATATCGAAAAAATAAAAAAAGATTTAGCAGCTTACACAAAGTTACCGCAATCAGCCAGGGGGAAAATAGAGAATTTTTTTAAACAGGCACAAAAAGATGTGAGTGTGGCCAATAAATTAAAAAACGAGCTTGACCATTGGAATGTCTATAAGGAATACGAGGATAGATTTTTAGATCTATTTAGAAAGAAAAATAATAAGAAGGAGACGCATTAATATGTGTTTTCTTTTCTCAACAGCCTAAAGAACTACCAAATTATTTTTTTCAACAATTATCTTAAAAAAATTAACTAAACCGCCATTTTTCCACACAAGGCAAAAAATACTTTAGCCGAGAAATAATTTTGAAAGGTTTCTTAACAGAAAGGCTCCGCGAATTAGAGCAGTTAGCAAAATATTTAGGATTAGAAGAAAGGTTTCTTATTGAGAATGCATCAAGCAACCTTTTTGGAAAGATAGATAGCTTAGGGCTGGGCAGAAAAGTGCTTGTTATCGCCGGAAGAGGTAATAACGGCGCGGATACCTTAAGCTGTGCCAGGAAATTATTTAATGCCGGCTATAAGGTAGAAGTAGCAATTTTGTCCGAAAAAGAACTAGGTAAAGAGGCGCTATGGCAGAAAAATATCTTGGAAAAAATAAATATTACAATCCATGCCATCAAAGTTGATAATATCACTAAACTAAAAAAACTTATCCAAAGCTGTGATTTTATACTAGAAGGTATTTTAGGAATAGGAGTTAAAGGAGAACTTGGGAGTTTTTTTAAGGATGTTATCCTCTCAATAAATGGAAGTGGTAAAATAATAGTTTCTTGTGATATTCCCAGTGGGCTCCAACCCGATCAGGGAACTATTTTAGGCGAAGCAGTCAAAGCCGATTACACAATAACTTTTCTTGCAGAGAAGAGAGGATTTTTTTTGAATCAAGGACCGAACTGTTGCGGCAAGGTGTTTGTGACAGATATCGGAATATCGCTTAAGGCCTTAGAAATGATTGATAACTCTAGGGTAGAATAGCTCAGGTTCAATAGATTTGAATAGAATTGGGGGATTGCTTCTTGCTAGGGAAGCAAGGTAATTACTACAGAGGCATACCGAAGACTATAAAACTAAGCAAGGGAGGTGGCAAATGAAGATAAGTTGGATAGGCCATTCTTGTTTTTTATTAGAAACTGATAAAGGTATAAAAATAGTTACTGACCCCTATGAGTCAGGAAGTTATTCCGGGGCCGTGGGCTATTCTCCGGTTAACATCCAGGCTGATATTGTTACGGTTTCCCATTACCATGCTGATCATGGCCACACTAAAGAGTTCAAAACAGCTCAGATAGTCGATAGGGAAGGAAGCGTCAAAGTAAAAGATATAGAAATCAAAGGCCTAATGTCTTATCACGATGATAAAAAGGGAGACTTAAGAGGGAAAATTATAATTTTTGTTATTAAGGCAGAGGGTTTAAAAATAGTCCATTTCGGGGACTTAGGTACCCAAGACGTAGATGCAGATGAACTTAAAGATATTGATATCGCTCTTATTCCGGTAGGAGGAACATTTACCCTTGATGCAGAAGAGGCGATAGAAGTATTAGATAAAATAAATCCTAAGATAACCATCCCCATGCATTTTAAGACTCCAAAGCTAGGGTTTGGCATTGATGGAGTGGATGTTTTTCTGACAGGCCAAGATTATGAGAAGAAAGATATCTTGGAGGTAAATAGTCAAAACATAAACTCGTTTAAAAAGATAGTTGTTTTAAACCATCAAAGATAATACACGAAATTATAATTTTTCAAGTTCAAAGCAAAAGGCCTTAGCCGAAACTTGTGCTGAGCATCAGCATTTATCCTGTATTCCGAAAACGAAATACAGGGGAACCCCTTACCCTATGTAACGTTTCTAAGTCGGTGATAAATATGCGAGGGAGGGGATTTGAACCCCTACAGTATCACTACCGCTAGCCCCTCAAGCTAGTGCGTCTGCCAGTTCCGCCACCCTCGCGTAAAATCTAAAATTTCTGTGTTTTTATATTAAGACTTTCTTTTATCCGTTATGTATTTGCTTTCAGGGAATTTTTTGGCTAACGTTTTCATTTCTGCGCCTAGAGAATTTATTTGGGCGGTATGAGTAAAGTGTTTATCTAGGCTGCTAATTATGCCGATGGAAATAGTAAGGAACTCAAATTTATATATTTGGCCGTCACGGCCTTTTGTTTCTATATACCCTTTTATTTTATCACTTTTTTCAAAAAAATTTGGTGCGGCTGCATCAAAATCGTTAATTATTTTTTTGGCAATATTTTCTGCATTATCAGGTAGGGTTATGATAACAAAATCGTCTCCGCCGACATGCCCTATAAAATCATGGATCGTTCCTCCTTTTTGAATAGAGTCAATAAGTATATGCGCTGTTTTTTTTATGATGCTATCTCCTTTTTGGAAACCATAATAATCATTTAGCGCTTTAAAATTATCGATATCAATATAAAGCATAGCAAAGTCAGACTTATTAGAAATTTTCTCTTCTAGCTCTTTAGCAATTGATACATTACCTGGTAAGCGAGTTAAAGGATTGGCGTCTAAGTTGGCGCTGGAACGGCGTATAAGCATTCTTACTCGGGCAACTAATTCTTTAGGGTCAAACGGTTTTAGCATATAGTCATCAGCCCCGGCCTCAAGGCCAGCCACTTTGTCTTGTATTTCACCTTTTCCGGTGAGCATGAGTATAGGGGTATTTGAAAGAAGAGCGTCTTTCCTTATTATTCTGCATATTTCTGGTCCGGTTAAGTCAGGGAGCAAGTAGTCTAAAACTAAAAGGTTGGGGCATTTAGATTTTAAAGTCTCTAAGGCTTCATTACCCGTAGAAGCTTTCTCTAGCTCAAATTCATCCATAAGGGTAGCCTCTAAAAGGTCTAAAATATCAGGGTCATCATCAACAACTAAAACTTTTAATTTATCCATTTTTTACCACTTTCAAGGTGAAAAAAAAGGTAGTACCTTTTCCAAATTCAGATTCGACCCATATTTTTTCATTATGAGTATTGACGATCCTTTTTACCAAAGAGAGGCCAAGGCCGCTTCCTTTTTCTTTAAGGGTATCAGGGTTGTTCACTCTGTAGAATTCTTGAAAGAGTTTTTCTAAGTCATCTTTTTTTATGCCGTAACCTGTGTCTGAGACAGAAATAATAGCTTCATTGCCGTTCTGCTCACATTTGATTGTAATTTTGCCGCCTTTAGGCGTAAATTTTATAGCGTTATTTATAAGGTTGATTAGAACTCTCTCAATCAGATTTTTGTCCATGTATAGATTTAATCCTTTGGGAGCATTAAAGTTTAAAACCAATTCCTTAGCTTTTATTTGAGGTGTAAGGAAATCAGCTACGTCTTCAATTAGCTTTGCAATTTCACAAGGGGCTATTTTTACCTCTGTCTTACCTGATTCAATGCGGGAGATATCTAAAAGAGTATTTACTATGTCCATAAGTTTATTGACATTTTCATCAATCCTTAGCAGTCTTTTTTTTGCCTCTTCAGATAATTTACCAAACTTATCATCTACAAGCAGAGAAGAAAATCCTTTTACAGATGTCAAGGGAGTTCGCAGCTCATGGGATACACTGGAGATAAAGTCTGATTTTGCTTTGCTTATAGTTTCAATTGCTCTTAAGCTTTTTACGAGTTCATTGGTCCTCTCTTTAATTCTTCTTTCTAGGTCGTCTTTTGAGTGATAAAGGTCTTCGAATAATTTAATATTATCCAGGCACTGATTAAGATACATACATATAATTAAAAAAATTTCTTCATCCGACTTTTGAATTTCTGCAGAAAGTGTAGGATTAGATACCATAAATATGCTGTATATGCGTTCCGATGCTTTTATGGGGGAAATGAGTAAATCTTTAATTTGAAGATCGCAAGAAAGGCGTCTGTAAGTTTCTGATTTTTGAGACAATAACTGCGTTTGCGTCAGCACCTCTTTTTTGTACTTCAATATATTTTTTATTATATTTATTTCATTGGGCTTAAAACCAATATTAACTTTTGGTTCTAAATTATCGAAACTCAGGAGTAACCCTTTTTTGAATCCTAAGTCATTTATAAGTTTTGCATCGATTTGTGTAAAAAGTTTTTCTGTATCAAGAATATGGACAGATGAAGTAATAAGATTTTTTATCAGGGTTAATTTATTAAGTTTATCTTCTATTTCTTGTTGGTATAGATTTAATTCCATATCGCTTTTAATGATTAATTTTGCCTGTTGATCAAGATCCTGTATTGTCTTATCAAGATGATTCAGTTCTTTCCTTAAAACAGAGATAGCCTGCATTTTTTCTTTTAGGTAAAAGGAAAGAAGTACTATTATGGAAAAAAATACAATAACTATGATAATAAGAGGATTTATGCCTGAAACGGCGTCAAGTATATCTACTGCCATAATGTTATTATAGTATTAACTGTTTCTAGGCTTATATTTTTGTATTCCTGGCTTGAATAAAAAGCGTAGTCTGAATATAGCCCTATTATTTTGAATTTATCGCCCAAGGACCGCTTTATTGCTGATATTTCTTCCGTAAAAGATTTTTTTAGTATTTTTTTTCGCGTCAAAGAGTTTACAATGAAAACTAATCCTTGGTTATTTTTTTTTATCGGAGCCAGTTTATTTTCCAGTTCGTTTAGCAGCAGGCTCGAGTCCATAAACATAATATACCCAGGTGTGTTTTCTCTTATCTCCCCCAGACATCTTAAAGAGCCATCTTGCAGGCACTCGAGGACATTGATGATATGCATTTGACCGTTATATTTTATTCCTAAGGGATAAAAAGAGAAAAGATTATTTTTTAAAAAGCTGTCAAATTTTTCTTCCAAGTAATGCCTATAAATATTTACTGCCGGCTGGCCATCGATTTCTGTGATTAAACCTCTGTCGGCCGAAGCTTTAGATATAGTAAAAGATTTACCTAAAGGCACAAAGTTTTCCAATTTTAAGGATTGTATTTCTAGGCCTTTTATTATAACATTGATTAGGCCTTCATCACCGGCATTATTTATAATTTGAGAATTATGGCGAGAATATTTTTTTACATAGCCGGCGCCTATAAGATTAAAACTTTTTCCTAAAGAGAATTTAACCCCTTTTAAATAGGGATAAGGATTAATGCCAGGTGACATGAATGAAAGAAGGCAAAATTCAGATCTCTTTAGTTCTTTGAGTGAAGAGCGCAGCAAAGTTTCAATTTCTTGAGATTCACCGGTTTTTAAAAATGTTTCCTTTAATTCCACAGAAGCCTTATTGATACAGCAAGCGATAATTCCTTTAGAGATGACTTTTTCTTCAAAGATTAGGAAGGGCGCCCCTACGCCTAAAATTTTCTGAGGCTTTAAGGTAAGATTTATGGTTTTTAGAATAGCCGAAGGGTTATAATGCGGAGTGAATAAAACAATAAGATTACCTATGTTTTTGGGAAACATTGATTTTATTTTTAAGGAAACATCCTTGATTGCTTCTTCCTGCTTTTTCTCACTAAGGGCTATAGCAAATTCTTCGTTTTTCATTGATTGTCAAGCTTAAGTCCGTCGAAACAAATGAGGATATCGCGGATGCTGGCCTGCAGAGCTTCATTTTTGAAGTATTTTAGAGGCAGGAGCAATAACCACGGGGAAGTGTTTAAAAAGCTATATATTTTCATCACTTTTTAACTTATCATAAACAGGGTTAAAAATCAATATATTTGAGGCTTTTATCTTCCTAGGGGGCATTAGGTTCAGATAAATCGGTATATTTTCCCAGTTTTGAGGCTAGGAATGCTTTCTTTTATAGCCAAATTTTAGAGTTAGCGAAGTTTCTTGACATTTTTTGAGGTATATGCTATATACTAGATACATTAAAATCAATGGAAATATCTGCTGAGCAAGCCTTTGTAGATTTATTTTTTTTAATTCTTTTCTTGAGGGTTGTTTATATAGCTATATCGCGGGGGATTTTATGTGAAATCTTTAAAGCGGTAGGGCTTTTTATAGCTACCATTTTTGCTTTTCACTATTATTTTTCCTTAGGAAATTATGTAAATAAAAAAGTATTATTTATAAGTAAAGAATACTTATATCCGTTATGTTTTTTTTTAATTCTTATAAGTATATGGGGTATTTTCAGTATTTTGAGGCTAATAATTACCCTTCTTGTTGTTAAGAAAAAAGATGTTTCTTTTCCAGAACGATGGCTGTCAGCCTTTGTGGGTTGGGGCAGAGCTGTTTTTCTATCAAGCGTAGTTATTTTTTTATTACACCAAGGTCCTTTTGAACCGGATTTTTTTCAGAAAACCATAGCCTACAGAATGTTTAAAAATATTAGCCCTAAAGTCTACTTAGCATTCTTTACGCTTTATAAAAAAGTTAATCCTAAAGCCGCGTTAAATAAAGAAATCGAAAAATATTATAAAGCACGTTAAGATGCTGTTTTAGGCAAGGTAAGCAGATAACTTATAAGATTTTCATAAGGTAATTTTAAATTAACTTAGAGGGAGGTTTAATGCGATGAAGCTCAAAAGTCTTTACCGGGAGATGATAAACAAAGGCATTGAGGCAGATGTCCGCAGTCGGAGAGAAATTGAAAATATTCTAAAAAAGCGAAAGCATAAATATGAAAGCCTTAGTAAAAAAGAAAAAGATTATTTTGATTTAGATGCCTTATTTAATCCTTTTTCAGACAGTAGGGTACTTTGTGGGGATCTTGAGAGTAATATAAAGTCAATAATTGTGGGCGTGGATGTTGAGGGTGAAGAGTTGGTTGTAGTCGATAGACTGAGAGCCAAGGGTAAAAAAATTGATTTAGCGTTTTCTCATCATCCTGAGGGGAAAGCTTACGCTAATTTTTATGAAGTGATGGATTTGCAAGTAGATATTTTTTCGGCAAAAGGAGTATCTTTAAGCGTTTCTGAAAAGCTTTTAAACGAGAGAAAGGAGCAAGTCTATAGACGCGTAAGTGCAGCTAACCATTCCAGGAGTGTAGATATCGCTCGGATTTTGGATATAAATTTTTTATGCATGCATACACCTTGCGATAATCTTGTTTATAAGTATCTAGATAACGTTTTAGGCAAAGAAAAACCGTCAAATTTATCGAATATAATAGATATTCTTTTTAGTTTTCCGGAGTATATGGATGCCGCCAAAGCAAATAATCCGCCTAGTATTGTAATTGGCAATAAGAGCTCTCGTTGCCGTAATATCTATCTTGAGTTTACAGGCGGGACTGAAGGGCCGCAAAAAATATATAAGGAACTTTCTGCCCGAGGCATTGATACGATAGTTGCTATGCATCAATCTGAAGAGCATTTTAAAAAATGCAAAGATTCTAATATAAACGTGATTTTTGCATCACACATAGCTTCTGATAACTTAGGTATAAACCTCATGCTGGATCATTTAGAAAAAAAAGAGAAGTTTAAAATTTACGAGTTTTCTGGATTTAGAAGGTTCGCCCGTAAAAAGTAGGGAATAGAGAAATTAAAGTTATTACTGTCATAGATAATAATAAATAAAATTTTTAGTTGCTAAGAATTAAAATTCATTTTCTTTCCTACTCCCTACTCGCGGCTATTATTAAAATATGATACCTCAAGCATTCATAGAGGAAGTCCAGTCTAGAACTGATATTGTGGAGGTAATTTCAAGTTACATTCCTGCAAAAAGAACCGGTAGAAATTTTAAGGCTCTTTGTCCTTTCCATGGAGAAAAAACCCCTTCATTTATAATAAGTCCTCAAAAACAAATCTTTCATTGTTTCGGCTGCGGAGAAGGCGGCGGAGTTTTTCAGTTTCTAGCCCTTATGGAGAAGGTGAATTTTCCGGAAGCCGTAGAGATGCTGGCTAGAAGGTTAGGGTTGGATGTGCCGTACAAAAACGAAAAGGCTTACAAAGCAAAGACCGTTCTTTATGAGGCAGTGAACGAAGCAGCTTCTTTTTTCCATAAAAAGCTTAAAAACGACAAAGAATACCAGCCTATTCGTAACTATTTAAATAAAAGAGGCATTGCAGATAAGACGATTGATAAATTTAAATTGGGATATGCTCCGGGCAATAACTCTCTTATTAACCATATGCGTAAAGTTGGTTTTACGCTTGAAGTATTAGAACGGGCATCTCTTGTTACAGCTGGCAGAGGAGGGTTCCGCGACTTATTCCATGGCAGGATTTCTTTTCCCATTTTTGATGTACGTTCTCGGATAATAGGCTTTGGGGGAAGGATATATAAAGAAATGAAGGATTACCCAAAATACATAAATTCTTTAGAAAATGCTCTTTATAGCAAGAGAGACAATCTTTTTGGTTTAAATTTTTCCAAGGAAGATATTATTAAGGAAGGTAAAGCGATAGTAGTAGAAGGTTATTTAGACATGATTATACCGTTTATGCGAGGAATAAAAAACATAGTTGCTTCTTTAGGCACAGCCCTTACTCTAGAGCAGATTCGGTTAATTAAAAGATATACCTCCGGTATCATTTTGATTTATGATTCTGATAAAGCCGGCCAGAGGGCTACTTTAAGGTCTTTAGATTTGCTTTTAGAAAACAATTTAAGAGTTGATGTTGTAAGTTTACCCCAAGGCTATGATCCGGATTCGTTGATCATCAAAAACGGTAAAGATTGTTTTTTACAGTTGCTGGATAGGCGTTGTGATTTTTTTGAATATAAGTTAAACATTCTAAAAGGAGCCCATGACGTAGATACAATAGGCGGTAAAAGTAAAATTGCTCAAGAAATGCTGACTACTATTGATAAATTAAATAGTGAAATAGAAAAATACGAGTATATAAAAAGATTAGCTAATAATTTAGGAATTAAAGAGGAAATTGTGATTGCTGAGTTCCAAAGCGGGTTTTCTAAAAATAAAACTACTCGGATGAAAACTAAAGTTTGGCATACTCAAAGCAATAAAGATACAGAAAACTTTGTAGCCAACGAACCCTTATCAATTACCGAAAAAACTCTTCTCAAAGTAATACTGACAAATCCTAAAGCTTTTTCCTTAACAAAAAAGAATTTAAAAGAAGAGTATTTCCGTTCATATTTAGCCAGAAGGACAATTTCTTTTCTGTTTAACTCTTTAGGGGAAGTCAAAAACAATTATATACAGAAAATATTAAGAGAAATCAAAGATAAAGAAATCAGCAGTTTTATTTCCAAGATTTTGATGGATGACGGCATACCTTCAGACAAAAATAGCTTTAAGGACAGCTTGCTTAAATTGCGTAAAATAGGCACTTTGCAGCTGAAGAAAAAATTGCAGGGCCAAATAAAACAGGCAGAAGATGACGGCGACCAAAAGAAACTAAAAGAGTTAATTAGAAAATATAGCAAAATTAATAACGGAATAAGGAATGGTTAAGAGGAAGATTTTAGACAGAAGCATAGGCCAATTAATCGATTTGGGTAAAAAGAAAGGCTATCTTACCTATGATGAGATAAACCATTTTCTATCCGAAGAGATAACAAGCGTACAGGATTTAGATACTATCTTTGAACGCTTAGATTCTAAAGATATAACTGTTCTAGAGGCAAAAGAAGTTCCAGAATGGGAAAAGGAAAAGAAAAAACAAACTGCTACTACAACTCAGCCTATTGATGATCCGGTTAAGATGTATCTTAAACAAATGGGACAGATTCCTTTACTTTCCAGAGAAGAAGAAATAAGACTAGCAAAAAAAATTGAAGATACAGAAAATAGTTTACGTGAGGAAGTGTTTCTTACAAGCACATCGCGGACGATATTTATAGAAATTTCAAAAAAGTTAATCAAAGAGGAGCTAAATCCAGATGACTTTGTTAAAGGAGAAATTGAGGACAAAGGAAAAGAAATAAAAAGAATAAGAAAACTTTATGGCAAGCTTTCGAGAGTAAAAAAGCGGGAAAGTCAAAAGAATGTCTTAAAGAATTTCAATTTCACTATAGGAATCATTGACCGGATAATTTTAGAAACTAAAGTTATTTCTTATGATATTGAAAAGGTAAAAAGAAAGATGGATAGAATTAAGGGTAGAAACAGATTCAAGGAGGCCCAGAGAAGAAGCCTTAAAAGAGCAAAAAATAAATTAATAAAACGTTTAGGTTTTTCTGAAAGTGAGACAAGACAGCGAATGAGGGCCATTTTAGAGAAAAATAGGCTCTACAATCATGCAAAAAGGACTCTTGTCGAGGCAAATTTAAGATTGGTGGTTAGTATAGCTAAGAAATATGTAAATAGAGGGCTTTCATTTTTAGATTTAATCCAGGAAGGCAATATCGGGCTTATCAAAGCAGTGGAGAAGTTTGAGTATAAGAGAGGATATAAATTTTCTACTTACGCTACTTGGTGGATAAGGCAAGCAATAACTCGGGCTATTGCTGACCAAGCACGAACTATAAGAATACCTGTACATATGACAGAAACAATTAACAAAATAATTAGAATTTCTCGGCTTTTTATCCAGGAAAAAGGACGGGAACCTTCGGCTGAGGAATTATCTAAAGAGTTGAAGCTCCCTGTTTCTAAGATAAAGGATATTATGAAAGTATCTCAACAGCCAATATCCATACATACGCCCATCGGAGACGATGGAGATACTTCTTTCGGAGATTTTATAGAAGATAAAAAGGCAGTATCTCCGGCCAACGCGACTGTATTTTCAATGCTTAAAGAGGAACTAGAACAGGCAATGGAAGGCTTAACCGGTAGAGAAAAGAGTATTCTTAGTTTGAGATTTGGCCTGGAAGACGGAAGTCCTAAAACTTTAGAAGAGGTAGGTACAGTTTTTAAGGTTACCAGGGAACGCATAAGGCAAATCGAGGCTAAAGCCTTAAAGAAACTAAGACATCCTAGTCGCTCACGCCGGTTGCAGACATTTTTAGAGCTTACCCTTTTTCGCGGGAAATTCCGCTCTCATAATTAATATTTATATTGGTATTTGTTGCTATCTTAAAGATAAATACAGCCGGGGATAGGCAGGTAGATTTTTAGTGGCTTAGGGGTATAATTTTAGAATAAAAAAAGGGACTGTTGAAAAATGCAACAGTCCCTGATTGCAATGATTAGAGAAAGATTTCAGAGATTAATAATCTCCGTAATCTCTTTTTAATCGTTGAAATCAGGCGCGGGTGCTATTACGTAACAGCGCCAAAAAAGGAACTTTATGATAGATAAAAGAAGTGTAGAATATGTAGCAAACTTAGCCAGAATAACGATAACAGAGGCCCAAAATGATTATCTCGGAGAGCAGTTATCAAAAATAATTGATTATATTGATAAATTGAAAGAAGTGGATATAGAAAAGGTTGAGCCAATGCGCGGCCTGCATACCAAGAGAAACGTTTTTAGGGAAGATAAGGCTCTGGAATCATATTCGAAACACGATATTTTGAAAAATTCTCCTTTAACAGAAGGCAATTATTTTAAAATCCCCAAGGTAATGGAATAAAACGCTAATTTACCTGCCTGCCGGTAGGCAGGGACGAATATAAATACGCTAATTTTTGCGAATAAAAATAAAAATTAGCGGTAATTAGTGTATATAATGGAGGATTTAATTAATCTTACAGGTTTCGAGATTGCTCAAGACATAAAGAAAGGGCAATTTAACCAAGAGCAAGTTTACACTTTTTTTAAGGACAGGATAAAGAGGCTGGATCCTTCTTTGAAGAGTTTTGTAGAACTCTACCAGGAGCCGGTTTGTTCTGAAGGCTCCTCTGCTCTCAAAGGTTTGCCTATTGCCGTAAAAGATAATATTTGCATCAAAGGGAAAAAAATTACCTGCGCTTCTAAAATTTTATCTTCTCATACAGCTGTTTACGATGCCAGCTCAGTAAACTTATTGAAAAAAGCAGGATTAAATATTATTGGAACTACAAATATGGATGAGTTTGCCTTTGGCTCTTCCACAGAGAATTCTTGCTACGGACCGACGAAAAATCCTTGGGATACAACTAGGGTCGTAGGTGGCTCAAGCGGAGGTTCAGCAGCTGCAGTAGCCGCAAGGCTAGTTCCCTTTGCTTTAGGTTCAGATACAGGCGGTTCAATCCGCCAGCCAGCATCTCTTTGCGGGGTAGTGGGTTTTAAACCGACTTACGGCTTGGTTTCGCGTTATGGACTGGTTGCTTTTGGTTCAAGTCTAGATCAAATAGGGCCAATAACTACAAATTTTATAGATTGCGCTAATCTTTTAAATGTAATTTGCAGACCTGACAATAAGGATTCTACATCTGCTGATTTAGAAGTGCCTGATTTTACAAAAAGCCTACAAAATAATGTTGCAGGTTTAAAAATAGGCCTGCCTAAGGAGTATTTTGCTGAAGGGTTAAATCCAGAGATAAAAGAAGCCGTAGACGCGGCAATCTCAATTTTTAAAAAGAAAAAAGTAAAATTCATAGAAATAAGCCTTCCGGCTACAGAATATGCAGTAGCCACCTATTATATTATTGCTTCTTCGGAAGCAAGTTCCAATTTACAGAGGTTTGACGGCATAAAATATGGGCTAAGAACTCCGGCATCGAGTTTAAGAAGCCTGTATGCTAAAAGCCGTCAAAATGGGTTTGGCGATGAAGTAAAAAGACGGGTTTTTCTGGGCACTTACAGCCTTTCCAGCGGATATTATGAGGCTTATTACTTAAAAGCGCTTAAAGTGAGAAGATTGATAAAAAAAGATTTTGATAAAGCCTTTACTGAAGTGGATGTTATTCTCACACCTACATCTCCTACTGCTGCTTTTAGAATCGGAGAAAAGACTCAAGAGCCTTTAAGCATGTATTTATCAGATATCTATACTATATCTGCAAATTTAGCAGGGCTCTGCGCGGTGTCTTTCCCTTGCGGGTTTACAAGAGATAATTTGCCTGTAGGAGTGCAATTAATTGGCAAGGAGTTTGACGAAGCAGCTCTTATAAGACTAGGGTTTTCTTATCAAAATTGCACTGATTTTCATAAAAAAATACCACCGTTGGCAATGAAAAGTTAAAAATGCAAAAAAAAGAAAATATTATTAAAGAAAATTTAAATAAAAGAGCCTTTATAGTTCTAATTCTTAATTTTTAATTGGTTATTTTTAATTGGAACAAAGAATGAGTGATTTTGAAACTGTAATTGGATTAGAGGTGCATACTCAGTTAAACACGAAGTCAAAAATTTTCTGCTCTTGTTCTACTAGTTTCGAAAACCGGCCTAATGTTAATATTTGCCCGGTTTGCTGCGGCTATCCGGGGACGTTGCCAGTTTTCAATAAGAAAGTTCTAGATTTAGCTGTGAGAGTTTGTCTGGCCTTAAGTTGTAAGATCAATAAGACTATATATTTCGAACGAAAAAATTACTTTTATCCGGATTTACCCAAAAATTACCAGATTTCGCAGTATAAAATGCCTTTAGGAGAAGGTGGTTTCCTAGAGCTTTCCAGCAAAAAAATAAGAATCAATAGGATTCATATGGAAGAAGACGCCGGCAAATTAGTTCATAAAGACGATTACTCTTTGGTAGATTTTAATCGTACGGGTACTCCGCTTTTAGAAATAGTCTCTGAGCCGGAGATTAACAGCCCTCAAGAAGCCTTTGATTATTTAAATGCTTTGAAACTTATCTTGCAGTATATTAATGTTTCCGATTGCGATATGGAAAAGGGGTCTTTACGCTGCGATGCCAATATTTCCTTACGAAAAAAAGGGAATACTCAATTAGGTACAAAAGTAGAATTAAAAAATATGAATACATTTAAGGGGGCTAGGACAGCTTTAGAATTTGAGATAAAAAGACAGACAAATGTATTAAATAGAGGTGAAAGAATAATTCAGGAAACCAGACTATGGGATACGGATAAAGCTAAAACAACAGCAATGCGCACGAAAGAACAAGCACAGGATTACCGCTATTTTCCTGAACCGGATCTCCTGGATTTTTCGGTTACTAAAGAAGTAATAGAAAAAGAAAAAAATTTTATAGGAGAGTTACCCTTGGAAAAGAAAAAAAGATTTTTGAAAATCTATAAGATTTCTATAAAAGAAGTAGATATATTTATCAATAGCCCTTTCCTGGCGGATTTTTTTGAAGAGGTGCTAAAGCATTATCCTAAGGATCAGGAAGTATCCAACTGGTTCCTGGGGCCTTTTCTGGAACAAGTAAATACTTTAGGCGGTAAATTTGACCAAATAAAAATATCAGCTCATAATTTTGCAAAAATTATAAAGTATTTTTGTGAAGGAAAAATAAATAATCTGGCAGCAAAGAAAATTCTTTCTTTAAGTATTACCACAGATGACGATATAGATGCTATTATAGAGAAGGAGAAACTTATCCAAATATCAGATAGAGGTGAATTAGAAGCTTTTATTGAAGAGGTCGTTGGCCTAAACCCTAAACCGGTACAAGAGTATCTGGAAGGAAAAGATAAGGCAATAATGTTTCTTGTTGGCCAGGTTATGAAAAAAACTAAGGGCAAGGCTAATCCTAAAATAACAAGGGAAATGATTGAAAGGAGGGTAAAGAAGTGAGAAGAAGATTTATTATTTTATCAGCAGTTTTGGCAATAAGTGGGTTATTGGTTAAGGCAGATTTTTCTTTTGCCAAGGTAAGAGACAAATTGTACCGGGAGCTGGAAATATTTGCCGAAGGCTTGGCTGTTATTGAGAAAAAATATGTAGAAAGTAAACCGGCTCAGGATTTAATCTATGGCGCTATGAAGGGTTTGCTTTTATCCTTGGATGTTTATAGCCAGTTTCTAGACCCTGACGATTATAAGAATCTTATGGTTGAAACAGAAGGTAAATTTGGCGGTTTGGGTATAGAAATTACCATAAGAGAAGGACTTCTTACTATCATTTCTCCCATAGAAGACACGCCTGCCTGGGAAGCGGGCATTATCGCCGGTGATATTATTATTAAAATAGACGGGAAATTAACAAAAGATATTACTCTTAACGAAGCAGTTAAGAAAATGCGGGGTGAGCCGGGCACAAAAATTACTTTAACTGTTTTGAGAGAAAAGGATAGAAGCCTAAAAGACATAGAAATTACCAGGGGGATTATTAAAATAAAAGATATAAAGAGAGCGCTTATCTTAGAAGATGGTGTTGGTTACGTAAAGATATCCGAATTTAGAGAGAGTACGTCGAGAGATTTAGGAAAAGCCTTGGCTAAGATAAAAAAAGAAAAATTAAAAGCCTTAATTCTTGATATGAGGAATAATCCTGGGGGTCTATTAAGCTCGGCTATAGAAGTCTCTAGCCGGTTTTTAGAGACAGGAAAAGTAGTTGTATCTACTAAATCCAGAAGTGAGGCAGAGAGCATTTATAAATCTATATCATTTAAGGAGAAATACTTGAATATTCCCATGGTAGTATTGGTAAATAAAGGCAGCGCTTCCGGAAGTGAAATTGTTGCCGCTGCTCTTCGAGAAAATAACCGGGCTATTCTTCTAGGAGTAACTACTTTTGGTAAAGGGTCAGTTCAAACTATAATTCCTTTGTCCGATGGTTCAGCTCTCAGGTTAACTACATCTAAGTATTATACTCCCAGCGGCAGAAGTATTCATGAAAAAGGGATTGATCCCGATGTCGTAGTAGAAAAGAAAATGATTGAAAATGCAAAGGAAGATGTTTTTCAGAAGTTAGAAAAGAAGAAAGATTTTGAATATAAAAATGATTACCAGATAATAAGAGCTTTAGATTTGATCAAAGGATTGCTTGTTTTAGGAAACACTAAGCAGTAGATTTTCGTTTTCACAATAATCTCAGCTATTATTAAGATATATGTATACTTTAGGCATAGAAACATCTTGCGATGAGACTTCTTGCGCAATTTTAGAAAAGCGTAAGGTTTTGTCCAACATTACAATATCTTCTTTAAAAGAACACAAAAAGTATGGTGGGGTAGTTCCTGAAATTGCTACGCGTGCTCACCTCAAGAATATCGATAAGGTTTTAGAGCTTAGCCAGAGAAAAGCAGGTATACTTTTGAAAAAAATAGATTTAATTTCTGTAACATATAAGCCAGGTTTGTTCGGAGCATTGGTCGTGGGGCTAAATTTCGCCAAAGCTTTATCTTTAGCTATTAATAGGCCTTTTGTCGGGGTTAATCACCTTCACGCACATCTTTTTGCGCCTTTTTTAAATCAGAAAAGAAGAATCAAATTTCCCTTTCTAGGATTGGTTGTGTCTGGAGGGCATACCGGAATATACCGAGTGGATGATTTTGACAAAATAAAAATTTTAGGACAAACCAGGGATGATGCTTGCGGAGAAGTTTTTGACAAAGTAGCTAAAGCTTATGGGTTAGGTTATCCCGGAGGGCCTATCATTGACAGGCTTTTTAAACTTAAATATAAGAATGATTTTCGTTTTAAGTGCGGTAGAATAGGATTTGATTTTAGCTTTAGCGGGATAAAGACAGCGCTTATTTATAAAAAAATGGAGATGGAAAAAAAGGGAACTTTTGGCTTAAAAGTACGCCAACGGTTGGTTTCATCTTTCCAGTATGCGGCTTTAGAGACAATTATAGCTATTGTTTTAGACGCTAAGAATAAATTAAAAATAAAAAGTGTGGTCTGCGGCGGCGGAGTTATCGCTAATGAGTATTTGCGCAAGCGCCTAAAGGAGGAAAAAAGTAAAGGAATAGATCTTTTTATTGCTCCCAAAGAGTATTCGGGTGATAACGCAGCAATGGTTGCAGGATTAGGTTTTTATCTGTATAATAAGGGATACCAAAACAGCAATATAGGTTTAAAAGCGGAGGCCAATTAGATGATAGGTATGTTTTCTATGATACTGCGGTTGATTGTTGCCTTTATTTTCGGCAGTGTTCTCGGTTATGAGAGGGAAAAAAAGAGGGGAAGTGCGGGCTTAAGGACTCATATATTGGTCTGTATGGGGTCAGCATTAATAATGTTGACTTCTTTGCATCTTTATGATATGTATCAAGGTAAGGCTTCTGTTGATCCGGGAAGAATTGCCGCAGGCGTAGTCACCGGTATTGGGTTTTTAGGCGCAGGCACTATTATTAGAAGTAAAGAAGGCGTTAAGGGCCTGACTACCGCAGCGAGTCTTTGGATTAGTGCGGCAATTGGTTTAGCCGTAGGCTGCGGATATATAAGCGCTGCTTTAATCACCACAGTGATTACTTATCTATCTCTTTCGTATCTTAAAAAGGTAGAGCAAGAGATGCATTAGATAGATTTTGTTTGAAAGGATAATATTAGGGGGTGAATGGTATGAGTAAACGAAGAGACGAAGACAAAATACTTGATGTTAGCGCTTCAATGCGGGGGAGTCTGGTTTTTTCCGATCCGGTAAATTTGCGAATAAATGGCAAATTTGAGGGCAACCTGTCAACCAAAGGGGTTTTGATCATCGGCAACGAGGCGGATATAAAGGCTGATATTATAGGAGAAGAAATAACTATTTCTGGTACAGTAAAAGGGAAAATTAAAGCAACAGTAAGCCTTAAGTTCACATCTACAGCTCATGTAACAGGTGATGTTGAGATGTATAGGTTTTCCATTGAGGAGGGAGCCATTTTTAACGGCAGATGTAATATGCTTGATGGTAAAATTTCTTTAGAGGAAATATCTGATTATCTTTCTGTTGAAGAAAGTAAAATTGTCGAATGGGTTGATGATGGTAAAATTCCTGTAGAGAAAGAAGGCAGTAAAATGCTATTTGACCGCAAAAAAGTAGAGCAGTGGATTGCCCAGAAAACCTAAATTTCTAAAAGTCAGAGATTCAATTCCTAGTTAATTATATCCAAGGTTTGTCGAATAAAAGAGTCAGCAACTCGAAACAATAGACGTTTGTAGGGCATAAAACTATTACAGGTGAAAGATGAAAGAAAAACTTCTTGCTACACGTGAGGTTTCTCATATTTTAGGAATTCCGGAAAAAGATATAATAGACTTAGCCAAAGCCAATCTTATCCCTCATTACAGAGTAGCCGGAGAATTTTTGAGGTTTAAAAGGGAAGATATATCTCGGGTTAAGCCTACGATCAAAAAGAAATATAATGTTACTGACAGGAAACACCGCGGGGCGGAAAGGCTAAGAGATTTCTTTTATTTTAATGATTTCTATATTGTTTCTACGGTGATAATTGCTGTTTTGTTATGGTTTATAGTCAAAGATATAGTTTTTAGTGTCTAAAAATAAACAGCTGCCTTTCACAACTTTCTTGCCCATCCTGCCTTTACTCCGATATCAGAAAATCAGGGAGCAGTGTTTTCTAAGATGAAAGGGAATTCCGTTAGAGGAGTATTGGTGCCGCGCCTATAGCGTGTGGGCTCTGAGTTTAAGATAAGGAGAATATTGTGATAAATTTTGATGATTTTTCAAAATTAGATTTAAGAATAGGTAAAATTTTAGAGGTTAAGGCGCATCCTGATGCTGAGAAGCTCTATTTGTTAAAGGTAGATATTGGAGAAAAAACTATTTCTCTGGTTGCGGGAATGAAGCCTTTTTATTCTTCGGAAGATTTACTCGGTAAATTGATAGTTGTCCTGGTTAATTTGGAGCCGAGAAATATTAGAGGGTTTTTATCCGAGGGCATGCTCCTTGCAGCTCAAAGTAAAGACGATGTAAGCTTGATAATTTCTGACAAAGAGATTATCCCCGGTTCGCTGATAAGTTAAGCGGAAATAAAAAGTAAACCCCCGTCAGCTTCAATCGGTAATGGCCACCGATTAAAATCGGTGGTTTTCTTTAACGGGAGTAAAGCTAATATGCTAACAGATTATATAAAAGTAAAAACAAAAGGCAACAGCGACATCATAGATATTACTCTCCAAGTAGCAGGGTTTGTAGAGAGACAGAAGATAAAAGACGGTATTATTTTTTTATCTGTTATCGGCTCAACAGCAGCTATTACCACTATGGAGTATGAATCAGGGCTAATAAAAGATTTAAAAAGGGCATTCGAAGAAATCATCCCCTACAAAAAAGATTACGCTCATAATTTTACCTGGGCCGATGATAACGGGCACTCTCATTTACGCAGTTCATTCATTAAGACAAGTTTTTTTGTTTCTGTCACCGCAAGCAAGCTTGATTTAGGAACTTGGCAGCAGATAGTTTTAGTCGATTTCGATACTCAGCCCAGAGATAGAAAAATAGTAGTTAAAGGTGTTATTTAAAATGGCCATTGATTTAAATAGAATTCTTGAGGATTTTGATTTAATATTCATTGATTTAGAAACGACAGGTTTAGATGTAGTTACCGGGGATTCTATCTGTGAGATAGGCGCATTTAAAATTAGGCAGAGAAAAACTGTAGACAAATTTCACAGTCTCATTAACCCGAAAAAAGATGTTCCTAAAGAAGCCTACCAGATTCACAAAATATCTAATGAAGAATTAAAAAAAGCACCATACTTTGAGGAGATAGCTGATAAACTCATGTCTTTTCTTAAGAATAGTATAATATGTGCTTATAATGTGGGTTTTGACGTGGGGTTTCTCAATCATCACCTAAAGGATATGGATTATATTCCTTTAAACAATCCGGCCATAGATATTCTTTCTATGGCTAGAGATGTACTTGATTTGTCAAGGTATAATTTAGAGGCAACAGCCAAATTTTTTAATATTGATTGCAACGGTAAGCTCCACCGAGCCCTGGAAGATGCCGTTTTAGCTTATGAAGTTTTTAAAAGACTGGCGGATATTTTTAAAGAGAAAAAAATACAAAAATTAGGTGAGTTTTTATCTCTTTATGGGTTAAATAACGAAATATTTGCAGCCGGTGAGAATAAAAAAGTATCTTTTATTAAAGAAGCAATTGACAATAAATCGTTTTTAAGATTGCGATATTTTTCTTCCGCTAATATCATAAGAGACGAAAAGGCAATTCCGCTTCGCCTTTTTCGGGAAAATAAGAATCTTTGTCTTTTATACCAGGGCCCGGGGGAAAATTCTTCTCGCATAAGATTAAACCGTATTCTTGAAGCAGAGCACGCCTAATTAATGATTAATTTTTGGCCTACAACAAGTTTAATGCCCTCCAGAATGAATTCACTTTACAAAAGTAGTTTATATATTTACAATATAAAATATAAATATAAAAGGAGGTAATATGGATGAGATACTAGAGATTTTAGAGGTCAATGCCAGAATTTCCTTAGAAGATTTACAGAAAATAACTCAGAAAAGTAAAAAAGAACTAAATCAGACAATAAAAACGTATGAAAAAAAAGGTATAATCGTTAAGTATAAAGCAGTAATTAATCGTCAGAAGATTAAGAATGATTCAAGAGTGGTTGCTTTGATTGAAGTCAAGGTGGCTCCCCAGAAAGATGTTGGTTTTGACCTGATTGCTGAAAGAATTTACCGCTTTCCAGAAGTAAAAAGCTGCTATCTTCTTTCCGGAACTTATGATTTACTTTTAATTCTCGAAGGTAAGGATATTCATACTGTAGCTAGTTTTGTTTCTGAGAAGTTGTCCCCATTAAGCCAGGTAAAAGGCACGACCACCCATTTTCTTCTTAAAAAATACAAAGAAGATGGAGTGATTTTAGTAAAAGGTGAAAAAAATAGACGCCTGCCGATAACCTATTAGAAGCTATAAGCCATAACTTTTATTAAAAGAGAAGATGATAGCCAAACGGATAAAACAAGTACCGCCTTCAGGGATAAGAGAATTTTTTGATCTGGTTCTGGGCATGCCGGATGTTATTTCTTTAGGAGTAGGGGAACCGGATTTTATTACTCCCTGGAGGATCAGGGAAAAAGCTATAACAGCTCTGGAGGAAGGTTTTACATCGTATACTTCTAATAGCGGGCTTTTTAGCTTACGCCGGGATATATCTAATAATTTTAAGAAAAAATATTCCTTAAGCTATAACCCTGACAAAGAAATTCTTATTACCGTTGGTGTAAGCGAAGGTTTTGATCTAGCTTTGAGAGCTATTTTAGATCCCAGGGATAAAGTTATAGTAGTAAGTCCTTATTATGTTGCTTACCCGGCTTTAGTTGAGATTAATTCCGGAAGAGCTATCTATCTTGTTACCAAAGAGCAAGAGGGGTTTAAAATATCTCCTGAGGCTTTAAGTAAATTGGTGGAACAAAAACCTAAAGCAATAATATTGAATTATCCTTCTAACCCTACAGGCATAACTTATTCTCATCAAGAGCTAAAAGAGATTTGGCGGATTTTATCCCGGAAGGAAGTAATTATAATTAGCGATGAAACCTATGAGGAGCTTACCTACGAGCAGAAACATGTTTGTTTTTCTTCCTTGGATAAAAAAGCCAAACAGCAAACTATTTTGCTTAACGGATTTTCTAAGGGGCAAGCCATGACGGGTTTTCGAGTCGGATTCGCTTGCGGCAATGAAAAAATAATTTCTGCGATGACCAAGATACATTCCTATTCCATGCTCTGCGGACCTATAATTTCTCAAATAGCTGCTTGCGAAGCTCTAAGAGCAAAAGAGGACATTGCTTATATGCGCAGGGAATATAAAAGAAGAAGGAATTTTATTGCAGAAGAATTAAACAGGTTAGGCCTTTTTACAATAAAACCCCAAGGAGCCTTTTATTGCTTTTCATCTTTAAAGAAGTATAAAGTGAACTCTTTAGATTTTGCTAAACAATTACTATTTAAGGAAAAAATAGCAGTAGTTCCGGGCAGGGCATTCGGCAAGGATTTCGATTCTTATATAAGAATATCCTATGCTAATTCTTTGGATAACTTAAAAGAAGCAATCGTAAGAATAGAAAGATTCTTAAAAGCACTGTAAGCATCTTCAAGGCATAATTCATGGTAGTTTCCCGCAAAATAAAAGTAGGCAAAAGACATATCCCAGCATTCCTAATCAATCTTAGCACCAAAAATTTAATTATATTTCGTGGAACCAAAGGCTATGTTATGTGCGGTTACTTGAATTTAGGAGCTGCTAATAAATTTAATGATGTAGCAATAAAAATCACCGGTGTTTCCAGCATAAAAGAAGCTTTAGGGGGCAAAGTGCATTCTCTTAGCCGAGCTGCTAAGAGATTAGGTATTTATAAGAACCAATCCATAAGAGATGTTTTAAAGGTTATCGTTTAGTCATGAAGAAGCAAAGAAGAAAGAATTTTGAGATAAGGTTTTGCGAGGCTATTTTGGAAAAACGCCCTAATTGTGTAGGTGTATTAATTTCTTTAGGCGATACTTATACTAAAGGAGGCTTTTATCAGGAAGGGTTAGGTGTCGATAGGCGTTTAGCCATTTTGCGCCCCGAAGATCCTGTCATACGGTATAATTTGGCTTGCAGCCTTTCACTGATAGGTCAATCTCAAGAAGCCTTAGAGGAATTAAAAAAAGCAATTTTGCTAGGTTATGATGAATATTCCTATATTTTAAGAGATTCCGATTTAGAAAATGTGAGAAAACTTGCATCTTTCAAAATATTTTTTAATAAACTAAGAAACTTAAAAAAAGAATAAGGTATAAATTAGCATTTTAAAATTAGGCTCTAACCATGGTTGATCGAAGAAAATATATAAGAATAACTACTGTTTTACCAATTGAATTTTTTGTTATTGATGAGGCCGGTAAAAAAGTTACTCCCTGGCTGCAAGGATTTACCCAGGATATAAGTAGGGGCGGCTTGTGTATTCAAGTAAACGATTTATGGCGGGGCTTTTGGGATAGATTTAGCTGGCGGGGAGCCCAGCTTGTTTTAAGAATAAATTTTCCTTTTCATAAACAAGCGGTATCTTTGAAAGTAAAAGTTTCTTGGATGAGTGAATACAAAATCAAAGACTTTACACAATACAAAATAGGAGTAGAGTTTTTAGAATCTGACAAAAAAACAATTGAAGCTCTTTTTAAATATGCAATAATCAAAAAAAGTGCTCCTTTTATCTTAGGTGGAGTCATTGCTATACTACTTATTTTTTCCTCAACTTTATTATTACGCAACATTTCTCTCACTAAAGGAAGTAGGCAGTTAGTAAAAGATTATGTGGGTATTTTGGAGAAAGAAGAAAGTCTAGGAAATATTCTGGCGGAAGAACGCAAAGGCAAAGTATTTTTTGAAAAGCGGCACCAAGAGCTCAAAGAGATGATAACTATTTTAAAGAGAGAATTATCCCAGAAAATGGAAAGATATGAAGCTTTATTGCTTAAAAGAAAAGGCAACTTTTTTTCTGAAGAAATGGATTCTCTTCAGAAAAGGATTTCTTTGCTTGAAACTGAGTTGACAGTTCTGAAGCGAGAAAGTGAATTTTTAAAGCTCAAAGGAAATGAAAAGAGAAAAGTGGAAGAAGAAATTGGAAAGAAAGTAATGCATATAGAAAAGGAAAGATTGCAATCTGTCCGTAAAATCGTAAAAGGTATGTATAGTTGGATTAAAAACCGCCAGGATCTTTCTACTGGCTTGGTGTTAAGCTACGAAGGAGACCGTACCCTAGAGAGGGTATACTTTACCTATGACCAAGCCATAGCTGCCATATTATTTTTGGCAATAGGAGACAAGGATAAGGCTGAGATGATATTAGACTTTTATTTAAAAAAGGCAAGCAGAGGCGAAGAAATTTATAATGCTTACTATGACCAGCGCCATGTATTTGAATATGTGATTCATAGCGGCCCTAATGCCTGGATAGGCATAGCTGCTCTTTGTTATGCCAAAGAGACCGGGAGCCGGAAATATTTAGCAATTGCCGAGAAAGTGGGAGATTTTCTATTTAAAATGATGGCCAAAGGTGAAGGAGTAAAGGGAGGGCCTAAAGATGAATGGTATTCTACAGAACATAATCTAGATTCTTTTTCTTTTTTCAAGTTATTTTATGAGGTAACTAAAAAAAGAGAGTATTTAGACGCTGCGGATAAAATCAAGAAATGGATTGCTCAGTATACCTATACCAATTACGGGCCGCCGGTAAGCCGAGGCAAGGGTGATTCAACCATAGCCACAGATACTTATGCTTGGTCAATAGCTGCCTTTGGTCCGGCAGCACTTTATTCTTTAAAGATGAATCCAGAAACAATTTTAGAATTTGCTATAGAAAATTGCGAAGTAGAGGTAGAATTTGTACGTAACGGAGGAGCAATCACGATAAAAGGGTTTGATTTTGCTAAAGTAAAAAATAGCCCTAGAGGAGGGGTAATAAGCACTGAGTGGACTTCCCAGATGATTTTAGCTTTAGAAATTATGGCCAGCTATTTTAAAAATAAAAACTTAAACAAATCAGAAGATTATGCCCAAAGGGCTTTTCTTTATTTTAATGAATTACAAAAAATGATTATAACGTCTCTTTCTAGGGCTGGTAGAGAAGACCCTTGCCTTCCTTATGCTTCTAAGTTCTCCGTAGATACCGGACATGGCTGGAGAACTTCCCAGGGGAGCAAGACAGGTTCTTTGTCAGCAACAGCATATTTTTTACTCGCCTATTACGGATATAATCCCTTAAAAGCAAAATTTCTAGACGTCCATCTGAAAAATATTTACGATAAAAAGTTGAATAAGCTAAAAGTATCTTTGAGCCAATAAACGCAATCAATATAAGCATATTTCTATATCTATACATAGTCTAAGGGGTTAGGTAATTATTTTTTGGATTTAACATCCTTTAAGAGTTTTGCTAGTAAAAGAGTTTGTAGCTGATATGGCCACTAAAGTTTTTAAAGCCGGTTTCGTAGCTGTTTTAGGAAGGCCCAATGTAGGTAAATCTACTTTGGTCAATGCTTTAATAGGCAGCAAGATAAGTATTGTATCGCCAATTCCCCAGACAACCCGCCATCAAATAAAAGGAATCATGAACTTAGAATATGCTCAAGTTGTCTTTGTGGATACTCCGGGCATACATTCGTTTAAGGATAAATTAGCAGCGCATCTCAATGTTATAGCTAAGCGTTCTCTGGAGGGCTGCGAGTTGATTATTTACGTGGTTGATGTATCCCGTAGGCTGGGTCCGGAAGAGGACAAGCTGATGGAAATTATCTCTTCTCAAAAGATAAAAATTATTATGGTATTGAATAAGGTTGATTTAGGAGTAAAGTTTTTCAATGACTATATTGATTTATGGGGTAAAAAGATTAAAAAAGGAAAAAACCCCTTAATATTATATTTACCGGTTTCTGCTAAAAAAGGAAAAAACTTAGAGGAGCTGAAGAATATCCTGTTAGATAATTTACCCGAGTCTTGCGCTTATTACGATAAAGATACCCTTACAGACTTTCCGCTCAAATTCAGAGTTGCTGATATAGTGCGGGAAAAACTATTTTTACAGTTGAAGAAAGAATTACCGCATTCTTTGGCTGTTGAGGTCGAAGAAATTAAAAGTAAAAGTAAAGTAATCAGCATTAAGGTAAATATTTATGTAGAGAGAAAATCACAAAAAAGAATAGTTGTTGGTAAAGGCGGACAGATATTAAAAACTGTCGGTATCAGCGCCCGCGGTGATATTGAAAAAATTTATAATAAAAAAGTCTTTTTAGACATCTGGGTTACGGTCCTGCCGGATTGGAAAACCAAACCCCGCATATTAAAAGAATTAGGCTATTGGTGGGCGTAACATA